>CAYHEV010000050.1:0-12416 GCA_964355725.1 uncultured Candidatus Bathyarchaeia archaeon
TCCGAAGAGTGTTTGCGATAAGTAGTATTGTCGTATTTCAGTTTATCAAAGTGGAACGCATTCAACAATGTTTTAGTGGTCTATTTTCTTCCTAAACCTACTTTCAGAACGTACGAGAGAAATTCTCTGATCTCATTTTGAGAGAGTTTTGATTTTCCTTTCTTTCTATTCACAAAAATCATTGGGACCTCGCCTACACTGAACTTCTTCTTGCAGGCCTGCCTTATGGTTTCTATCTGTATCTCGTACGTTTGGCTGTGAAGATCATTAATAATCGCCTTGACAAGACTCGTGGAGTAGCAACGTAAGCCGCTTGTGTAATCGCGTATTCTTGCGCCTATGAGGAGAGAAGATATTAGGTTGGCGACTCTGCTTATCGCAAGCCGGAATATGCTCCAGTTAATCGCTCCGCCTCCGTGACAGTACCTACTGCCAATTGCTAGTCCCTTTTGCTGTTTTGCTGCAGAGATCATTCGAGGGATGTCTCGCGGACTGTGCGAGTAGTCAGCGTCCATTGTGACTATGTATTTTGGGGGGTGTTTAAGTGAAAGGAATATTCTGAATCCATCTGTTATTGCTGTTCCAAGTCCTGCTTTTTTGGGTCTAATAGATAGCAGTACATTTTTGTACTTTTCTTGGAGCCTTCTGACGATGTCAGCTGTTCCATCTGGACTTGAGTCATCTATAATTAGGATAGAAGCGTCTAGGTTTAATCCTTCGATCTCGTGAACCAATTTCTCAATGTTTTGGCTCTCGCAATAAGTGGGAAGCATTATCCCAATTTCAGAAGATAGTTCAATATCTCCATCTACTGGTCTATGAAACATTGCTGACCTTACATCCTTCAATGAATGTCATCAGTTATTAGCCCTTGCTATATAAAAGCTACTCTTTTCCGGTCGGCTTCAGAATTTGGCGTTTTACCTTCATTCTATAGTAGTTCGATGGGTGATATATCCTTCGACACAGGTCGTCAGGGTTTGTGCATACTCCATGGGTCTTCAGCGTGTCGCATTTCGGGGGCTTGTACCCTGTCCTAGAACCTCTTTCTCCTGCAATGTGCTCAACCTGATAGCGGGTCAATCTCTCACTGTAGTCGGAAAATCCCCTGAACAACTCAACTACTTTCTCTGATGGCATCCCTATGGTTATGAGAAAAGAGGTTAAAGTAAATCTGCCGATGTGCGAAAGATGGCGTCCAGATGAGAATGACTCGTAAAGAGCATTTATACATGGAGGAAAGGCTGCTTGCACTATGACCTTGGGGAAACCTTCCATTTCTGTCTTGCCTATTTTTTCAACTGATAATGCTTTCAGTTTTTCTGCTATCTTGATTATTTCTGGTGGAAATTTTGGCAGTTCTTCTATTTCTAGTCGTTTTTCAATCTGTCGGCGAACTTCCTCACTTAGAAGCCTTGCTGCTTCATTGCTGGCTAAGTAAACATTCCCGTTTGAAAGAATCCTGTTAACGAGCTTCCATTTTCCCTCCCGTAGATGTGTAGTGTTTCTAAGATAGTCTGCAAAGTTGAGGCTGAACCCATATGGTATTTCTGGAGTAGTGTTTGCTGATAGCTTCCATGCGAAGTTTTCTGCCATCTTCAAAATCTTCTCTTTTGGTTCGGATTTTAGATCTTCATAAACTTGCTTTGCTTCTGCGAGGGCATATCTTTTCTTAATGAAAGAATCTTCAGTTGCAGCTACCAGCATAATCGCAGCAGGAAATGATAGAATTTCGGTTTCGACGTTACGCGTCTCTCTGGTTACCAATGTATACAATATTGCTTCTTCGACCCTTTCTTCGGCGCGCTGAAGAATCACTGCAAATTCTGGATTCATCAGATCTTCAATCTTTAAATCTAGCAGTTTTACCTGCTCTGCGGTTTCTTTGAGAAATGGGTATTTTGCCAAGTAATTCTTTGGGAATTTGGCTGCTGAAACTTGCATGTTGTTTTTCACGTTATTCTGTTTCGATTCTTGGAGCCAAGAAGAAAGTCAGTTTACCTTCTTTTGTCTGCTGAAAATCCAGTCTTATGGGCATGTCTGCTGAAAATTCAAGTGTTGCAATTTCAGATGTTGCTGCTGCCGCCTTAATGATCTCCGACAGGTAGCTTAGACTGAATGTTGCCTTAGAAGGTTCTTTTGTTTCTAAGTCCAATATTGTACTGCTCCCTTTTTGAAGAGTTATCGTTGCACCCATTAGGTCGCCTGCAGCATTGAAAACCAGCTTATCAGCATCTGCCTCGATTCGGACGTGATCGCTTACGAGTTGTGCGTCTTCTATTGCTTGGCTTAAGCCTTCGGTTGTGGCTTTGGCTTTGACGTTGAAGGTGATTTTTGGTGTAGGTACCTCTTCTTCTGAGGCTTCAAGGGTGGGCATCGTGAAGTTTCGCGAATATTTTCCAGCTATCTTTACTTGTAAGCGTCCTGTCTTCTCGTCAAGTGAAAGCTCCACGACTTCGTCTTTTCCGGCTCTTTTGAGCAGTTTCAGTAGTTCGCTTATGTTTATGCACATTTTTGTCGGTTCAGTGCATTGGTACTCTTCGAAAATTGTTTTAGGCCATTCAAAATCGATCATAGCAACACGTGACGGATCCATTGCGCGTAGTTTCAAGCCTTCTGGGTCTAGTTTGAATGTGGCCTCGTCTACGAGAATGGAAATAGACGTGATCATGTCTCTTAGAAGTTTGGCATCAGCTACCTTTAGATTGAACATAATGATCCCTTTTATTGGATGTTTCTAGTTTTATAAAAAACTTTACATATTAACCTTCGGCTTCAAGAAAAGACAAACTCCATCATGATTTGATGAAAAAGCTGATTTTGAGTTAGTTCCTTTTTGGGTTTCTGCAAGCCATGAACAAAGAAGAAGGATTTGCAGAGACATTCGCTTCAAGATCTAAGTACGATACAGAATTGCCTTATCTTCGCCTTCTATTTTGAGAGTTTTTGCGGCGTTGCCATGATTTATCGAAATTTCCAATAAGCCGTGACTTCCAATTACGGCGAGAAGTTCTTGTGGTTTCATCTTTGAATATGTCGCACAGAGTTTGAGCCTCAACTTGGTGCTTCCGACTTTGATGTTAACGCTTCCTTTTATGTCCATTGATTCAAGTTCTCTCTGACTAAAGTTCGTGACTATGTTTCCAAAATCGTCGATATGGATAACTTCACCGATGAGTGTATTTTTCCTATTAACGAGTTTGGCGAAGGTCAGCGTTGATATGCGATGGATTTCTGGCCCAAATGCTGCTGGTAATGTTCCATTTGCCAAATAGGCAGCTGCCGGGGCGAAAATGTCTCTTCCGTGGAATGTTCCTGAAATTTCCGGGAGCATCAGTTTCTGGTTGGTTATTTCGTATACATGTTTTATGTTTTGGTTCTTTGTCGCAAGTGTCAGCACCCCGTTGTTTGGCCCAACGAAGTAACTTTTTTCTGCGTGCACCAGTATGGCTTTGCGCTTTGTTCCAACGCTTGGATCTATGACGGCCACGTGAATTGTGCCTTTGGG
Source organism: uncultured Candidatus Bathyarchaeia archaeon (assembly GCA_964355725.1). Classification (GTDB taxonomy): domain Archaea; phylum Thermoproteota; class Bathyarchaeia; order Bathyarchaeales; family Bathycorpusculaceae; genus CAYHEV01. The sequence continues at coordinate 3,509 of CAYHEV010000050.1, forward strand.
AAAATATAGAGATGCTGAAGCTAGAACGTATGCAGCCATTTTTGTGTTAAACTTTTCAACTTCGTGGGTTATGTCAACAATGATCGCGTTTGGGCTTATGCCTAGAATTACTGCTTTCATCTCCGCCACGTAAGGGTCTTTCAACCCAAAATCCGTTGTTAGCGTAATTATCGGACAAGCCATGTCCTCCATTTATAAACGATTTCAGATAATTAGCTTTCCATACAGATGCAGAAGGTCACAAAATGTCTATCTGCAGAAGATTAACAACAAAGGATGTGGCTTTGACTGCAGTTTTTGCAGCTCTCTATGTGGTTTTTTCCTTCTTGCCTCTCTCACCAGTTATAGGTTTATTTGGGAAAGCCATAACCGTAGCGACAATAATTGCTCCTATAATCGGCATAGTCCTCGGGTGGTACTTGGGCGTTGCGTCAACGCTTTCTGGCGGAATGGTTGGAGTGTTCTTTAGTCCATATTTCTCTCCGCCAGGCTTAGTTGCGGGCGTCATCACGGCTTTGTTTGCTGGTTTGCTATATGCCCGTAGAAGAAGCATCTGTATTGTCGTTTACCTTTCATTCCTTCTACTTTTTGGGTTCTATCCTCTTGTCGGTCCAGTTTGGCTTTATCCGCCGTTAATGTGGTTTCAAATCGTCGGCTTGTTAATACTGATTTCGCCGCTACAATCTCTCAGTATAAAAAACCTCAACTCTAATGATAATTCAAGGCTTCTTTTTGCTTTCTTTATAACTTTTTTAACCTCAACTTTAGCCGGCCAAATTGCAGGTTCATTGACTTTTGAGACATATGTCGTCGGAGGTGCAGATTTCTTTAAAGTATATTGGCCACTTGTAACCCTTGCTTACCCAGTGGAGCGAACAATTATAGCATTAGTAGCAGCTTTTGTTGGAGTAGCACTTTACAAGGCTGTCAGATCAACAAATCTGACGCAGGTACTTACTCGGACGAAGTAGGAAGGAAAGTGCCCATGAAGATACATTCATTGAAAGGCATCATCATAGCTGTAGAGCCGTAGGCATCGTCATCAAATTTCATGGGAGCATCTTTAATCAAGACTATTGGAGTTGTTTCAGCAACTTCGTTCATCAACAAATGTGCTGCAGAGGCCAAGTCATCCGCGACTGCCTGCCGCGTAATGACTACTGGTTTACCATACAGGTCTTTTCTTCCTATATCATCTTTTACAGGTTTGAATCCTGCGACCGCCAAAGCCAAACCAGTTGTGCCTTTCCTCAACGGGACTAGGCCGCTGTCAACGACCATAACTGCCACATACATGCCGGTTTTTCGTTTAATTTCCTCTCGAATAGTTCTAACCGTTTCTTGCGCGTTTCTTGGCCATAAGATAACGTATCCAACTGGAGCATTCTTGTTATCTATTCCAGCATTAGCCGTCAAAATTCCGTTTTTAAGAGTCAAGACAGCCTTTTCAACTCCACCGTAGATTTTGTCCGCCTCGTTCAGGATTAGTTCTGCAAATTCTGGTTGCAATGAGAACCACTCTGCAAGTTCTCTTGCCTTGTCAGAAGGTTTGACCTCGCTCAGTTTGGCTAGGCGGTTTTCCGCATAAGATACGATTTTTGAGGTCAAAGCTAAGACGTCGTTGTCTTCGAGCTTTAGATTTTGTTCCTTCAGTGCTTCAAGTATTACTTCAACCAGATTTGCACCGGTTTCTAAGAGCCTTGTCTTGACAGCATAAAGCCTCATATCCGCATTAACCTCCGTGCAAAACTGGGATAAAAACAACATCATCCCCGTCTTCCAGCATGGTTTCCAAACCGTTTAAGATGCTGATTTCCTTCCCGTTAACAAGTATGAGCGTCTTCGGCCTTAAGTCTTCAAGTTCTGTGTCGATTATGACATTTTCAAGTTTAGGGTGCTTCTTGCCAATTTCTCTTATGAGCTTTTGGATCGAGACAGAATCTTTCATCTTCATGGCAATTTTGCTCTTGCCTGAAGCACTTCGCAAGGCACCGATAAACTTCACTGTTACAACCATTTCCATTTTCCTCCCTTCCCAATATCACAAGACAATTATCAGCGAGATGTCGTTGACATTTGTGCCAGTGGGTCCGGTGAAAATAAGATCTCCTAGCTTTGAAAAGAAGTTGTAGGAATCATTTTCAGCAAGATATTTTTCTGGGTGTATCCCTGTTTTCTCTGCTCTGACCAGTGTTTTTCCGTCAACAATTGCTCCAGCTGCATCTGTTGGGCCGTCCACACCGTCAGTGCTCAGCGAAGCAACTACCACTCCATTTGTCTCTTTTAATTTTAGTGCAGCGGCCAAAGCTAATTCTTGGTTTCTTCCGCCTTTGCCTTTTCCTGTTACGGTTACAGTTGTTTCTCCGCCCGCGATCACACCTGCTGGTTTTTGAGTAGGGTTTCCAGACACTGCGATCTCACGGGATATTGAAGCAAGCATTACTCCGATGTGTCTCGCCTCTCCTTCCAAAGTTGTAGTCAGTAAAAGCGTATTCAAACCTGATGACTTAAGTTGATCGCGAGCTGCGAAGCTTGCGGATCTGTTGTTTCCAACTACAACATTGTGAACTTTCTTGAACGCTTCATCAGTGGCTTTTGGAGTCTCTGGGATTGTGCCCTTTTCTCCGTCTGACAAGACTTTCCTGATGGTTCCAGGGGCTTTGTTCCATAAATCATATTTTTTCAGAACCATTACCGCGTCGCTGAAGGTTGTTGAGTCTGGCACTGTTGGACCTGAGGCGATGAAATCTAGAGGGTCGCCTACAACATCGGAAAGAATAAGGTTCAGAATTGTCGCTGGATAAGCTTTTTTCGCAAGCCAACCGCCTTTGAAATCTGAAATGTGTTTTCTGACAGTGTTAATTTCGTTTATTGTTGCACCGCATTTGAGCAAAGCATTTGTTAGTTCTCTTTTATCATTGACGGAGATGTCGCCGCGTGGCAAAGGCATGAGGCTTGAACCGCCGCCAGAAATTAAACATATAATTAGATCGTCTTTTTCCGCTTGTTCTGCTATTGCCAGCATACGGCGTGTTCCTTTCACGCCTGCCTCGTCTGGAAATGGGTGGCTTGCTTCATGAAGTTTGATAATGTTTGTTTTGTTTTTCGTGTCGCGTGGGATGTTCACGTGTCCGTTTGTTACTCGTTTGCCTAGAATTTGTTCGAGTGCTTCGGCCATTGAACCGCTTGCTTTGCCGCCGCCTAGGACGTAAATATTCCTGATTTTCTTCAGGTCAAAAGAATGTTTGTTAACGGTTAGGATTGAGTTTCTCAGCAGAAGTTTTGATGTGATTATCTGTTTAGGGTCAACGGCGTTCAGCGCTACTTTTAGACATTCTAGAGCTAATTCTCTTGCCTTGCGGTCAAGCTGGGTTTCGCCGTTCTTGATGAGTTGTTTCTCATTCTCTATTGTTATCATTTAAGTAGCCTGTTGTGAGTTTTTCGTGGGCTGATGCGTAAGTGTAATAAGTTAATATTAATAAAGAATTTCACAAATCATTGCTTGGTGAGTCGATGTGTCAAAACTGAAGATTTACGTTACCCGTGAACTGCCAGAAAGAGGTTTAAGAATAATAAAGCATCACTTTGATGCTGAAGTTTGGCCTGAATATGCTCCTCCGCCTAAGAAAATGATAATTGACAAGGCAAAAAACGTTGATGCTCTCGCTACGCTTCTGTCTGACAAGATAGATGCAGAGGTTTTTGATGTTGCCCCGAAGCTGAAGATTGTTTCGCAGTTGGCAGTTGGTTTCGACAACATAGATGTGCAGGAAGCTACGAAGAGAGGAATCTACGTGACGAACACGCCTGAAGTTCTGACTGACACAACAGCAGATTTTGCTTGGGCCTTGCTTATGGCTGTTGCAAGACGTGTCGTTGAAGCAGACAAGTACGTTCGCATGGGGCAGTGGAAAGTCGGCTGGCATCCTGCAATGATGACGGGCAGAGACGTTTATGGAGCAACTATTGGCATAGTCGGTGCTGGAAGAATCGGCTATGCAGTGGCCAAGAGAGCAAAAGGCTTTGACATGAAAATCCTTTTCTATGATGTTATTCCGAGACCAGAGATGGAAAAAGACTTCGGTGCCAGACGTGCTGACTTGGACACCATTTTCAAAGAGTCAGACTTCATTAGCATTCACGTTCCGTTGATGAAGGAAACGCATCATCTGGTGAATGAAGAGAAACTTAGACTGATGAAGAAAACAGCTTACTTGATAAACAATTCACGTGGACCTGTTGTTGACGAAAAAGCTCTGTACACGGCTTTGAAAGAAGGCAGAATTGCTGGAGCTGGACTTGACGTTTTCGAGCAAGAGCCGACATCGCCGGATAATCTGCTGTTGAAGTTTGACAACGTCGTTGTTGCACCACACATATCCAGTGCAAGCATTGAAACTCGCTCCAAGATGGCTGAAATGGTTGCAGAAAACCTTGTTTCCTTCTTCGAAGGAAAGAAACCGCCAAACCTCATAAACCCAGACGTAATGAAAGTGCGACCTCTATCAAAACAACCTACTTAATAACTCCTTACTTTTTATGGAAAGCATAAAATGTTTGCGACTGAAAAGTACAAATGTAGATTTGGCTCCGGACAAGTAAAATAGTTATATATCTCCATCTTTCTACCTTATTTTTCCTTTCAAACTTGGGTGATTTAAGTGGCGGACTCCATCTTTGCGAAAAGAATGGAAACTTTGGAAACAGAAACAGCCTTCGAGGTTCTCGCAAAGGCCAAGGCGCTTGAAAAGCAGGGAAAAAGCATAGTTCATCTGGAGATTGGTGAACCAGATTTTGACACACCGAAGAACATTAAAGAAGCTGCAACAAAAGCCCTCAATGCTGGTTATACCCATTATGGCCCATCTGCGGGATTGCCTGAATTTAGAGAAACCATCGCAGAACACGTTTCGAAAACCAGAGGAATAAAGGCAGAAGCGGACGAAGTTGTTGTGACGCCCGGTGGCAAACCGATAATATTCTACAGTATTCTTGCGTTGGTAGATCCTGGCGAGGAAGTGCTTTATCCAAATCCTGGATTTCCAGTCTATGAATCTTTGATAAACTTTGTCGGCGCAAAGCCTGTGCCTGTGCCATTGTTGGAGGAGAACGATTTTAGATTTGACCCCGAGTACGTCAAATCAAAGATAACAAAGAAGACCAAGATGATCATTCTGAACTATCCTGAGAATCCAACAGGCGGCATAATGACTAAGGAAGACTTGAAAGTCATAGCTGACTGCATCGCTACCAGGGATGACGTTTTTGTGCTTGCAGACGAGATTTACAGCAGAATCATCTATGAGGGCAAACATGAAAGCATCGCTTCGCTTCCAGAAATGAAGGAGAAGACGATTCTGTTGGATGGCTTTTCAAAAATCTATGCTATGACTGGCTGGAGGCTCGGTTTCGGCGTAATGCGTAAAGATTTAGCTCCAAAGATTGCTCAGTTGATGACTAACTCGAATTCCTGCACATGTTCTTTCACTCAAATTGCCGGTATGGAAGCCTTAAAGGGGCCTCAAACTGAACCCGAAAAGATGGTTGACGAATTCAAGAAAAGAAGAGAAGTCATAGTTTCAGGGCTAAACAATATCAAAGGCATAACGTGCAAGAAACCACATGGTGCTTTCTACGTGTTTCCAAACATAACTGGAACAGGTATGAACAGCCGCAAACTTGGCGATCATTTGCTTTACAATGCTGGAGTAGCTGTCTTGCCTGGGACATCCTTCGGAAAATATGGTGAAGGTTATCTGCGCTTAAGCTTTGCCAATTCAATCGAAAATATCAAGAAAGCTCTTGACCGTATAGCCAAGGCAGTTAAGAAACGTTAGATTTCTTTTATTCTTCTGTTTTTTCTCCGGTTAATGTTTCAACTATGTCTGAAGCTAGTTGCACGAGATTGTCTGCTTGTTTCATGACTTTTTCTCCATCAACTTCTTCCACCTGCGTTAACTGTTGAATCGTCGCTTCGATCTCTACCAGAAACTTCAACACTGGATCGTCTATCGTTCGCATTTTTTCCGCTGTTTCTCTTATGACTGTCTCCACGAACGCTGGATCTCCTAGGCTGTAATAAATAGCGTTGCGAGCTTTTTTAATGGCTTCCAAAAACAGACTTGGCGCCATGTAAGGCATTTTTCTGGCTGCTGCAAGTTCTGCTCTTGCTTCGCGCAAATATCTTAGTGCCCATCCCTTTCTATACTCATCCATCACATGACTTCGCCTTTATCTTGTTTCTGGGCATTCGAATAAGACTTAACGTGACTATGGATTCTCTTCTGCTGTTTCTGTTTCGACTGGTTGAGTTTCTTCAGGCGATTCCGGCCCTTCTCTAGCGTAGGAGCGTGCTATATACCCTGCAATTTGGTTTCTTATTTTGTTAGTCACTCCTTGTAACAATGTTCCAACCAGTTGTTTGTTGTTCTCAAAATCGTTAGAAAACTTTTCAGGGAAACGTCTTACAAGTTCCTTAGCCGTTCGTTTAATCTGGTCTGTCCGTACATTTCCCAAACCTAAGTTTCCTCCGAGTGTGCATAGGCCATGTTTTCACCTAAGACTTGCCTGTTCGCTAAAGTGACTTTTGATAAAGACAACCAGATTAATTTACCTTTGCTCCGAAAAACGTCTCGAAATTCTTTATTATTTGATCTGCAACATCTGCATCATCTATTTTCTTGATTTCTGCTATGGCTTTAACCGTTGTCGGAATGAAGGCTGGTGTCGTCCTTTTACCATTGAAGGGTGGTTTGAAGAACCGTACTGGTCCATCAGTCTCAGTCAACAGGTTAGTTAACGGAACTCTTTTAACAACATCACGTATGCCTTCTGAATAGACTGTGGGGCATCCTTCGGTGATGAAATATCCGTTTTCAACTGCTTTGGCTAAAACACTTATTGGGTTGCTGAAAAAGTGCAACAAGATTTTCTTCAGGTCGTATGACGGGAGCATATCCACAATCTGTGCGGTTGTTCCGCGTGAATGGATTATCGCTGGTAGTTGAAGTTTTTCCGCCAGATGCAACATCTCGTTAAAAACCGTTAGCTGTTTATCCCAGACGTCCATGTATTTGTTGTCCAAACCTATTTCTCCGATGGCGACTAGTGCCCTGTTCTGTTTCTGCTGAGAAATCCATTCCACAGTTTGTTGAAGCTCACTGTCGATAAGAGCCTTAACGTTCGAGGGGTGAATCCCCAAAGCAGCATAGACCACATTTGGATACTGTTCAGCCAGTTTGAGACTGCCAATGCTGGTTTCGAGATCCATTGAGTTCGAAACTAGGGCAACAACATTCGCGTTTTTGGCTTCAGTGACAATTTCGTCGACATGTCCGTGATATTCTTCGTCTGAAAGATGAATATGCGCATCGATGAACTTCATTGAGATCACGTTGAGCATACAAGACTTGGTGTATGCTTTTATAATTTCTTTTTGATTAGGGACGGTGAGCGGCTATTTTGGTTCTTGGCTTTATGCCAGAGGTAACCCCAGTCAGAGTATTTCTTAGACATGATTGACACCTCCAGCGGTTTCAGACTTTCTTCTTGTGAACTCGAATCTGAATGTATGATAATGTCTAAAATCTCTGCAGGCTCAATAGAAAAGGCTAAATATTGCTTTAAATAGAAAAAGAAGCTACGGAGAAGTCTTTATGGTCGATTTACAATTAGCTGTAGCTCCCATGCATAGATTGTGCAAAAAAGCCGGAGCCGACAGAGTGAGTGAAGCAGCAGCGAAAGAGCTGGCTAAAGCGTTAGAGGAAATCGGCGTTAAAATAGCGAAAGAAGCATTAGATTTTGCAATGCACGCTGGAAGAAAAACCATAAAATCCGAAGACATTGAAATAGCCGCTAAAAAAGTCATGGGTAAATAGTATTTTTCCCTAGTTTCTCCTTTTCTTTTTGTTAGACCGAACGCAAAGTTGAAATAATGTGGAATATGTTTAAGCGTAGAAAACCTAAAGAACCACGAAACGACTTTCACTTGGTAGAGACTGATAATAATGGGTGGAAAAAAGAAACTCGGTTTAAAACAAATGGAGCAAATGCAAGGCAAGAAGGATACTGAAGAAGAGAAGAAGAAAAAGGAAAAAGCAGGTCCGCCGAAAGAGAAGAGAGCCGCAGGGATAATTCTTCCGGACGTTAAGGGTGATAAGGTTCTCGGCGAACTGAAGAAAATGAGTGTCTTAACACCGTATTCTGTGGCTTCGCGCTTCAACATAAAGATGAGCGTTGCGAAAGATCTTTTGAGGCAGCTTGAAGGGAACGGCAAGGTTCAGATAGTTTCTGGGAGTCACAATATCAAAGTATACAAGGCACTTGACTGATTTTCGCAAGTTCCTGTTCTACTTTTTTGGTGATTTTTCTCATCTTGAGGTTTATTGTGTCGTCAGATTTTCCTAGGCGCGTTTACACTCAAGAAGAAGTTGGGAGAGCCAAGAAACTTGTGGATGAGGGTTACAAGCATAACATAGCGGTTAAAGGAAGTCTAAACTTTAGACGGAAAGTTGGTCAGGCGCTCAAGTACATTGATACTGCTGGTCAATACGATTTTTTGAGAATGTATATTCGAGACATCGTAGAAATTGATGGTTTAACTCAGCTTCGAGAAGCAGACGCTGCGATCTGGGCAAACAAATATGCTGTAGAGAATTCCGTTGACGCCGCAAGTATTTTCGTCCAAAAAGCCAATCGCATGAAAGAATATCTTGATGGAAAACTTTACTATGGCGGTGAAGCGGAGAAACGGTCAGTCAACAAGCGTATAGAATTCCTAGAACTGTTGAAGAGTAGAACTCGAGAAGAAGCTGTTAAAGAGATGTGCGAGAAATTTCTGAAAATGTGGAGTGAAAGTTCGCTAGCTTACTGAAAGCTCGACTCTGATTTTTGTTCCACTTCTTAATTG
>CAYHEV010000051.1:0-12396 GCA_964355725.1 uncultured Candidatus Bathyarchaeia archaeon
GGGGCACCGCCTTGGTAAGGCGGCGGTCGCGGGTCCAATTCCCGCCCGAGGCTCTTTATTTCAGAAAAGCGCACCGAAACGGGTTTCTTTCTTTGTATAGGAGTTTGTGCAGCATTTGTGTAACCCTCATGAGTTTTCTATTCATGTACATCAGTCGGATTCTTTTTGCCCAAATAACACCAACTGATTTTGTGAACGCGCCTACCAGAATCTGAGACTCTGCTTGTTTTAGAGTGTTCAACCGCACAGTAATAGTACGTCGTGCCTTTGGTCTTTGTCTGTTTAAGAATCAGCATATCTTTCATACTGCATAAGAAATGAACATAAAAGTGGCAATTCGGCAGTCTTAAATAATTGTGAACTCATTAAATAATAGGAATTCTAGACTAGCAGAACTTGGGGAGGGAACCATGGACACATCAATGAAACATCTTGCGCTGTTCTCAGTAATGCTGTCTCTGGCAAGCTTAGTCTGCGCGCCCTTCAACCTTGCTACGTTCGGAAAGACGAGAACTGGTGAAGTGTTTTCTTCAAGTGCTCTCTGTGCAGATTCTTCTGCTAAGTCAAACGGCCGTTTCGAGGATTTCCTAGGTCACGAGGTTCCTGTCACGAACAAGCACATTGATTCGATCAACTCGGCCTTTTTCGATGATGATTTCGTGGAACTGGCCATCGGACTGAACAAAGCCCCAGACGAATATGCAAATATTGCAGGTCTAGTCAACAAGCTCAACGGCAGAATCGTAAGTACGATATCTGCGGGCCGCGAAGTGATGGCCGCGGTTGTTGAGGTGCCCTCGCACAGTGTTTTCTGGCTCAAGGAAGAACTTTACGGAGCCGGAGTGGCTAGATACGTGGAGCCCAACATGAAGGTTCAGGCGCAGTTTGTTCCCAACGACGAGAGTTGGCAACTGCAGTGGGGACCCCAGAAGATCGAAGCAGATTATGCTTGGAACACAACGACGGGCAACAACTCCGTTCTGGTTGCCGTAATTGACACCGGCATCGATTATGCCCATCCCGACTTGGCCGCAAACTACGCTCCACTCGGCCACGATTGGGTGAATAACGACAACGAACCCATGGACGACAACGGCCACGGAACCCACTGTGCAGGAATAATCGCCGCTGTCTTCAACAACAGCGTTGGCATCGCGGGGTTGGCACAGGTTCGTGTGATGGCTGAAAAGGTCTTAGACGCAGAGGGCATGGGAACCGAAGACAGTGTTGCAGCGGGAATAATACACGCCGTTGACCAGGGTTCGAAAATAATAAGCATGAGCGTGGGAACATATGCCCCTCTATCCTTGCTCAATGATGCCATCAGCTATGCGTATGCGCGGGGAGTTCTGCTAATTGCGGCTGCCGGAAACGACAACATGAACAGGAAATTGTTTCCTGCTGGCTACGACGAAGTAGTTGCCGTCGCAGCTACGGACGAAGATGACAGCAAAGCTTGGTTTTCAAATTGGGGCACCTGGATCGAAGAGTCGGCTCCTGGCGTCAACATTTATTCTACAGTTCCAGGAGGTTATGCGTCTCACAGTGGAACTTCAATGGCCTGCCCCCACGTTTCAGGTGTAGCAGCTCTTATTTGGAGTCAATTCCCAACCGCCAGTCGCGACTGGGTAAGAGCCCAGTTGAGGGTCTCTGCAGATGACCTAGGCGAATCAGGGGTTGACAGGTACTACGGGTATGGAAGAATCAACGCGAGAAAGGCAGTTGAACAAAATCCGCCAACTCATGATATCCTCATTTTTAACTGCAAGGACCCTGAACATTTTCAGCCAGGCATTCTTGCCTCCTTCGATGTGTCTGTTCTAGATTTTGGGCTCAACGATGAAGAAAACGTCACCCTGCAGTTTTTTGAGAATGAAAGCATGATCGATTTTGCCTCAATTGATCGCTTGGCAAGTGGAGCATTGACTAATGTTCAGTTCTCTTGGACTCCCTCGTCAGAAGGAACCTATAACATCACTTTTTACATCGTTCCGGTTTTGGGAGAGACTGCTGATGCAAACAATGTGATGACGAAAATGATTTTGGCAAGAGTTCCTGTTGGTCTTGTTCTTTTTGATGGAACACGATGCCTTGACATTTATACTTTCAGTATGTGGGTAGACAATCTAACCAGCAGGGGATACATGGTGGATTCTATCAAGAGCGGCACAATAACGGTCAATTCGCTGAAGGATTGCGACGTGCTCGTTCTTCCCTTCCCCTTCAGCAACTACTCTCCCGAAGAAGTTCTAGCCTTCGAAGATTTTGTGCTCAACGGAGGAGGACTGCTCGCCATCGGCAGTGAATACGCAGCTTTCACGAGCTTCGCGGGCATAGAGTGGGGTTCGACTTCTAACAATTGGCCAGAATACCTCAGAGACATAACCCCGCATGCCGTGACTGAAGGAGTATCATCCGTTTACTTCTCATACACACCATGTCGATTATTCGTAACCAGTCCTGCGATAGAGCTCATTAGAGGAGGCCAGGGAACTGGTGAAGTTATGCTGGCGGTTTCCGAAGTTGGAGCTGGAAGGGTGATTGCACTGTCCAGCGTGAACACTATCACCGATAATCAGGTTGGTCTAGCCGACAATTTTCGACTTGCCAACAACATGATAGACTGGTTGTTAGGTGCGAAATATGAACACGAATTGACTGTTTCGTTGGAGGCTCCGCTTGACGTTGAGCCCAGCGAAAACTCTATTCTGAATGCCACCGTCCGCAATTCCGGATCTAGCACCGAAATGAACGTGGAGCTTCTCCTCATGATTAGCAACACCTTGGTTGAAAGCATCATGATCCCCGATCTCAGAAACGGCACGTCCTGCACGATGAACTGCTCATGGAATGCCCCCGAGGCGATTTCGACCTGCAACGTCACTGCTTCTGCTTCCATCGTGCTGGGCGAGGACGTTGTGTCGAACAACGTGAAAACAAGGTTCGTCAGTGTACACTATCCATTGATTAATCCCGTTGACGGACAGTACGCGTACTACCATCTGAAATACTTCAATGTTTCAGGCAACTTGCAGTGGACGCTCTTCAACAACTACACGTTCCAACGCGTCGGGTCGCACAAAGTTAGAGTCGACTGCAAGTACGACGATCCCTCGGGAAATGTCTTGACAGATATTTTGGTCGTTAACACTATGAACAGGTTCGTGGAGAGTGGCAGCTGGGTTGGCTTGTGGTTTCCAATATGGACGGAGACGAACATAAACGTTGGCTCTGAGGTGCGGATTTCACAGACCGTAGGAGAAGTAAAGGGCAGCGCCTTTTTCAAAGGAGTGATAGACTGCTGGCAAATACCCTACACAGTGGATCAATATAGGTACATCCAGTTGCACGACAAGACTTCCGGATTATTGATGGACACTATGTTCGCTGACCCGTTCGGAAAAAGCGTAGATATGTTCTTGGTCGACACCAACATTCGGATAGGCAGCGGCATTTCAAATGTAGCCGTCGCAGAATTCACTCCTTCGAAAACCATCGTCGCTCAAGGATACTCCGCATCCTTCAGCGCAAGCGTTGAGAATCGCGGTGTTTATCCGGGGACATCTAATCTAACCATTTATGTCAATTCGACAGTTTTCGCGTCGCAGACTCTGGAGTTTGGCATCGGCGACCGTTCAGATCTGAGTTTCCTCTGGAACACGACGACTTTTGCCAAAGGCAACTACAACATAACCGCTCAACTGACGCCTGTGCCCAACGAAACGGAGACAGCCGACAACACGGCCACTTTCTGCGTTGTCCTGACAATCCCAGGAGACGTAACAAGCGCCGTACCCGACGTTCCGGACGGTAAAGTCGACATGAGGGACATAGGCGCGCTGTGCAGCAACTTCATGAAAGATTCTTCAATCCCAGGATGGAATCCGAATCTTGATATAAACGACGACGGTTTCGTTAACATGCGAGACATAGGTATAGTGTGCCGAAACTTTGGGCAAAAATGGTGACAGAACTCCGGTTGTATAATTTATATATCCATTAACAGCAATGAGAATAGAGAGGGAAGCCATTATTGCCCTTGGATGACACCCTAACTATCGGAATAATAGTATTAGGGGTGATAGTCGCTTGTTCAACAGTTATTTATGCCATGCGCAAACTCGGCAAAAAGGAGAAGAAAACCGAGGAAAAAGATGAATTTCAACCAGATATGAGGGGTTATCCATTCAAAATCGCTAAGAGTGTCCCATCAGAAGATGCCTTACAAGCCAAAGGAGAACTGCGAATACTTGATTTGGAGAGAGAAATCCTAAGCGATGCAATTCGGCGACTTTACGAAGCTCACGCGGAAGGAAAAATAACAGAAGAAGAACGGGAAAGACTTGCAAAAACGTACAAATTCAGAATGATGACGGTAAAAGAAGCCATCTCCAAAGACGAGTCGGTGGTGGCTTTACATGAACTTGAAGCCATGCAAGAAGACTTGATGAAACTGTTCAGCGAACGCTTCGACGAACTAAGCGGCAAAATCGAAGAACTCCGCTCAAAGACAGATGTAAAACCGATAAAAGAAATCACGATCCCGACAACCGCCACCAAGACACTGCCAGCTGAAACCCAAATGGAAGAGGAGAAAACCGAAACTGAAGAAAAATCGAAAAAGAAGAGAAAAACGCCCGCAGCCAAGCCTAGCCCAAGAACAGAGGCCGAAAGAAGAATAGAAGAGATTAGAACAGAAGTAGAGAAAGTTCTGGACAAACTGGGGCAGATGGAAGTTGAATCCTAAACAGGACTGGATTGAAAAAGCCAAGAGAAACGCGGCTTTGGAAGCAGTTAAACACGTCAAAAACGGTTTCGTTGTCGGCTTGGGAAGCGGAAGCACAGCCGCTTTTGCCATCGAGGAAATAGGAAACAAAATGAAACGCGAAGGAATGCGTGTTTTGGGTGTTCCAACATCATATCAAGCCTTCATTCTAGCTGTAAAGAACAAAATCCCAATAACGACACTAGAAGAGCACCATACTCTCGATTTGACTATAGACGGCGCTGACCAAATAGACAAAGAGTTAAACCTAATCAAAGGCATGGGCGGAGCACTTGCCCGCGAGAAAATCGTCGCTTCCGCCTCAAAGAAGTTGATCATAGTAGCGGATGAAAACAAGAAAGTCAAAGTTCTGGGAGAGAATAATCATCCGGTGCCGATAGAAGTTCTACCGTTTGCAGCATCACTTGTAATGCGCAAGATAAGAGAAAGGGATGGAAAACCAAGTATTCGAGAAGGAATAAAAAAAGTTGGACCAGTAATAACGGACAATGGAAACATCATTGTAGATGCGAGCTTCGGCCTCATACACAAACCCGGTGAACTAGAGTGTAAGTTGAAAAACATCGCAGGCGTTATCGAGACCGGGCTCTTTGTCAAAATGGCAAGCATCGTGTACCTTGGAAAAAGAGATGGCACAGAGAAGCTAGCATAAGAAAAAGAGAGACCCGACGATTTTAACTCTTATATGCATGATTATTCTACAAATCCACGAAGATTTGAAACACTAGGCCGGGGTAGCCTAGCTTGGCTAGGGCGCCAGACTCATAATCTGGAGAACAAGAAACGGGGCATAGGAGCGCCTGATGTCCAGAGGTCGCGGGCTCGAATCCCGCCCCCGGCACCACAATTTCAACCGGTAGGTTGTTCCAGCGTCTGCACAAAAGTTCCCGCATCAACATGCACCTCGAAGCAGCCATTCATAGACTTCCTCACCTTCGCATCCACTATTTGCAAAACAACTCCCATTGCCAGCTTCCTTTCAAGCTCATCGACTTTCTCGTTCCAAACCACGATGGAAATCTCGCCAGTTTCATCCCTTAACACAAATCGCATAACCTTTCCAGAACTCAAATCCTGCCGTTCAAAAGTAGTCGAGGGAAATACCTTGTCCACAGTACCTGCAACATTCACTCTCTTGTTTCCAGACACTTCAGTTATCTCTCTGATTCTTGTCGAAAACTTGTGAATAGTCGGATAATCTTTTCCGTCTGCATCATGCGGATTGACTTCAACCTCACATCTCTCACCAATGTGCAACTCAACCTTTCCACTGCGATCTTCTTTCGTGTAACCGTGAGAAAAACGCACTACTTGTCCAGTTTTTATGCTTCCAGACTCGATGAAGCTTGTCTTATCATTCCAAAAAACCACCCGCAGAAGTGCATCTTTGTCAATAACTAGAAGACTTGCAACCTTGCCACTCCTAACCCCATTGAAACTCTTGGGAGGAAAAACCGCAACAACCCGTCCAACAACGGTGACGTTGTTCAAACCTGGAATCAAATCTTCAAATGAAAGGACAGGAGATAAAACCTTGTTATTCTGAACCTCCACATCAAATCCTGCCGCAACCAACCGCAAAAGAGTCTCATCCGAAATAAACCCACCCATCTTGTGCTTTTCTTTCTCCATTCTCTCTAAAATCTCGTCCTTCGAAACCTCAGGATGCTTCGAGAGTATCTGCTCAATCACCTTTTCAATCGTTGTTTCAGCTCCAATGCGCCCATAGATGAAGACATTAAAGGTATAAAGTTTACTTAAAACCAATTATGCTATAAGAAAAAAGATAATATGATGAGCACAGGGCTCCTCATATTTGCTGTGGTGACGATTGTCATATTGCATTTGATATCAATATAATGGAGAGAGAAAAATCGACTAGGGGCTTCTTAGCTCTCTTTTTCCTCTTTACCGTAGAACGCGTATAGGAATATCAAAACCAATACAATGAACGTTGCCGTCATGAGAGTGTATTTGAGGATTTCAAAGTATGCTCCTATGTCCATGGAGACTGTCTCCTTTTCACATTCTTATTTGAGTTTAAATATTTAAACAGTAGCTTTTTTCCACTCGTTCATAAGCGAATCGTAAAGCTCATCATGTTCTTCCACAGGTTCATACCAGCCCAAGATACGACCTATTTTCTGCGCTATAAGATGATAACACAGATGTACCTTCTTGTCTAAGACGCGAAAGTAAAAGTCGTCACAAGTGCAAAACTCTACTTCAGGCATCAACAGGTAATCTCGTTTCCTACCAACAACAATCCAAACAATTCTACTGCTAGGTTTGAAAACGTATTTTTTAACACGATTCTCTTTCAAAGCCTCAAACGCTTTTGTGAAACGCGACCCAAAAACCTCATGAAGTTCTGTCAAGTTTTTGCCAGTCAGCTTCCCTTCTGCCTTTGCTTCTTTGCACATAGTGTTTAATACGTCAATCTCCGATTTCTCATCCATCTAGGCACGAACTCTCTTTGAAGATAATAGGACTAATCCAGAGTGAGCAACACTATTCTATGTTTATCAGTTCGCCTTTGGCCTTCTTTTCCCCGTCGATCTTTGGCAGTGTGACCTCCAATACTCCATTTTTGTAATTTGTCTTTGCTTCCCTCACTCTCACTTTCGCCGGCAACTGAATCTCCTTATAGTATTTACGTTGTGGAATATCAACAGATATAGTCAAAGTGCCCTCGGTTCCATGCAGTTTTATGTCATTTTTCTCAACACCAGGCAACTCTGCTACAACATGAACTTCACCGTTTGTTTCAATCACGTCAACAAGAGGCTCCCGTTCTTCCTTCACCTGCGGACCCTCACGGGTCGGTTTGAGGTTGCCAAATTCGCGGATTTCAGGTTTTCCATTTGGACCAATTTTCATACTATAGCCATACACGAATGGTCCTAGTTCACGCGCAGTCGAGCCGTCAGGAAGTCTGCGTTCTTTGACGTAATCTTTCGGGACTTTTGAAGTGAAAGCCTTAAGTTCATTTTCCATCATTTTTTCCATTTCATGGAATATCTTGTCGAATTCGTCGAAACCCCAACTTCCAAAGAATGGTGAACGTTTCCTTCTAAACCATTCTGAAGAGTCATCGTCATCAGGTGGCATTTTCATCACCGTGTTTAGTTGAAGAAATCTATTCTCTATAAGGTTTATGCAGGACAGTCGTTAGCTTAAAGTTCCAAGCTGCTTCAAAGTTCCAAGCAACGTACCATCTAGAAGATAGACGTCTGCATTTTCCATGTCAACCGCATCTGAACGAAGAACTGGCCCCACAATTCGCCCCGTCTTCGCAGTTCTGCTAGGTGCTGGCTCATTCAGCGGCTTTCCTCCGAGGAACTCGTTGAAGGAGGGCATTATGAAAAGCTGAGAAGTTTTTGATTTGATCCTGTAATGCTTCCATAATGTTTCTCCAGGATTCTTTCCGATTCTTACGTTATGTTTTCTTAGCAAGATCTGGGTTAGCTGCGATCTATTGCAGTTTGCCTTCACCCAAACCTGCCTGGTTATTCTAAAACCAGCTGGATCCCGAAAGACCACAACAGGATGGACGTGCCCCATTACTAATGTTTTGCATTCTAGAAGAGCAGGCGACGGCCATCGGTGTCCATGGAAAAGACCAACATTACCAAACACTACGCCAGTTGATGGCAAAATCTTGACGCTTTCCGGAAGTAACGGTTCAAGACCTCCATCATGGTTACCTCGGACTACATATATCTCTTTTATCTGTTCTTTGATGCTACTGAAAAAATCAGGTATGTCATGCCATTCTCCCAAGTCTGCAGCGGCAATTGAATATTTTACATCCCCCAAAATCAACAGTTTTTCTGGCTTGTAAACGGATACTAGGCTTCTCAGTTTTCTCAAGAGTTTTGGCATCTGGGTTGGAACATGTATTCCCTTGTATGAAAGAGCCATCTCCCATCCTATATGCAGATCAGATATTACCATAATCCTTGTCTTTGAAGCCCTTATTAATGCAGCAGGATGCGGAGATAATAGCTCTAACATTCTGTTTCCTTATCAGGTTCAATCAGATTCAATATAGTGTCATGAACGGTCGCATTCGCAGACGCAACAAATTCCACTTTTTGTTTTGGGTCTAACTTGACTTTGAGCGGTTCTCCTTCTGTCGTGGTTATTTTTGCACCTGCCTCTTCCAGAATCAACCACGCCGCCGCCACGTCTGTTGCACGAAGTTTTCCACGTATGTCTATGAAGGCATCTGTTGTTCCATCTGCTACGTAGCACAGTTCTAAGGCGTTGGCGCCAAAGTGACGTACGTGCTTCGTTCTTTGAAGTATATTTGTTAACCGTGGAACTAGTTTCTGGATTTTGTAAGAGTTCAAATCAACGCCTATCACGGCTTCCTCCAACGATGTATTTTCAGAAGGAGTTATCTTTCGCCGATCCCGATATGAACCCTTTCCTTTCTGCGCAGTGTAGGTCGTACCATGATATAAATCGGCAACCAGAGCAGCATGTACGGTATTCAAGAGCGATTCTGTTGATATTGCGATCGAAGTAGCGTAGAAAGATATTCCTCTCACGAGATTCGTTGAACCGTCAATCGGATCTGTTGTCACATAACATCCGTAAGGGTTTTCGCCGTATGTCTGAACGCCTGATTCTTCACTTATGAGCGTGAAGGATAAATCATGTTTCTTTAATGTGCTCACTATGGCGTCTTCTGCTGCTAGGTCCACCTGCTTCAGCGGATCGCCGCCAGCTCCTATTCCCAAGCTTGGCTGCGGCTTGCTTAGTGTCTTCAGGAATGGGCCAATCTGTTTCTGAACGCTGTTCTTGCATTGGACAAGAAGCTGTGGCCAATCGACTTGCCGTTTCATCAGAGATATTTCTCCATTTTCCTATATTGCCTCTTTTGATAAAGACTTTGCTAGCGCCTGTTAGAACTTCAAGAATGCATATCTATGTACGTCATAATGGAGTGTGAGGAATCCAACGCCACATATAATCTTCTAGAAGAGATTTCTGAAAGATAGACCCAGAAGATAACCTCATAAGACATTTAAACAAAGGTGCACACTTTAGAAATACCCACCGGAGGATCGCCTAACGAATTCCAAGATTGCGAAGATTTTAGACTTACTTATTGACGGCGAGTGGCATGAGCTGGAAGAAATGCGGCTTACGACGGGAATTGAGCAGACTCAATTTTTGAAGGTAGTAGAATTTTTAAAGGAATACTGTTTTATCGTAGTGGACGAAATGGGAACCAGAACAAAGCTTGACAAAACAGCTCAAGTGTTTCTGACGCAAACTGCTACTTCATGAGATCCTCGAGGCCTTGGTAGGCTTTCATAAATTCCTTGCCCTTATCGGTGACTTTGAATAAACTCGTGTTGGAATAGCCATTCACTGTTGTTTGCTGCAGAAATTCGTTTTTGATCATAAAACCCAGATAGTATTTCAATTGCTTGAAACTCAAGTTACAACGATACATCAGAAAAGTCTTTTTCACACCGCCACACGAAGCGTCCAAAATATCGGCAATGATGTCCAAACGTCCACGATGGTTATTGCTAGCGCGTTTTCTTGTTGGAACCAATAAACTCACCGATATGACCTTCACTTCAAGTGAAGGTAGTGGTTTAGGTCTCCCTTCTCCCAAGAATATTACTGGAAATCTTAAATTTAAACGTTCTGAAAAATAGGATCTACAGAAATAATGAACCTGAAAATACGAAAACAAAAGAGGAATATTGGTTTTACCCTAGCACTGGGTCAGTTTTTTGAGAATTTCTTTGCAGTTGACAGTTTTCTCCATGAAAACGCTTACCTTGTTTTCACCAATGGCCATGCATAGCATTTTGACGTTTTTTCCTTCAATGACAATGTTCGCAATGTTGCCTAAGTCGAAAAGTTCGGAAAACTCTACTCCTGCATCCAACGCTGAGGAAGAAAGAATGGCATAATCTATTATCTTTGCTGGATCTTTAATGTCTATGGCCGCTGCGGTGGAGTTTCTCAGCATATATCCTACTACGCCTTCATAGGTTTTGATTTCTTCCAAGTTTTCGCGCAGATTGTCATTTGGTGTCATATCTTCGACAGCTACAGGTTCAGTCGCCATGGCGACTTCCTGGATATTTTTCTTTTTCTTAACCATAACGCCTAGCCTCCATTACTCGACTATCGGCCTAACCCTCACAAGTTCGCCTTTCTTGATCTCAAGGACTATCTGCATTTTCTCAGGAATTTGTATTATTCCCTTCCCCTCAAGTTTCGAATCTTTCAGCGGTCTGACCTTGCATTGTATTGATTTTCCGCAGAAAGTTTCGACTTCAACCTCTTCTATTCCTTTGCCATCGTAGAGTTCTGCCCATTGCGACAATGACTCATTGTCGATGCGAACTATATCTGAGGGCACAAGCAAACCCCCGATGTTTTCAACTATAAACTGGCTTGTTGGAGGTTCTGAAGCGAAAGGTTCAGGTTTAGCTTCTACTGGCTGCAAGTGTCGTTTAAGGTTACTCGGCAGATATTCCTCAGCGGGTTCCTCCGAGGGTTTTTCCATTTTCTGAAAACTCTGCTCATGTTCTATTTCAGGTCTGGGCGGATTGTTTTTGATGGAGGTAGGATCGATTTTTTCCAGCAACTTTAGAATTGTTGGAATCAGAACATTGCTCACGGCGTTCACATAGTTCATGTCAGCCTTTCTGGATGTAACTGTGACTAGGTAAAGACCATTCATGCTTGAAACATTTACTCGTCCATTACTGCCTTCAAAGGCGATGGATTCGACGCCGCCTACGACCTCAGCTTTTTCTAGTACACCGTCGAACGCGTCTATAACACTAACGATGGTTTGCTCTGAAGTGTTTTCGTTGCCTGCCACAATGTCGCCGTCTTCTCTGAACATGAAGGTATTTTTGATGTCTGGACATATTTTTTGGATTTCACTTAGAGTGTTCTTTAAGGCAAATGAATAAACTTGGTCATCCATATTTCTCACTTCCATGCACGATTGTCTAGGATATCTTGAATAGTATGCGTTCTGGAACGCCGTCGGTTTCAACTACGAGGTATTTTAAGCCTTCAGTGTCTCCAAGTTGATCTAGCCATTTCAGCGCTTCACGGGTTTTCTGCAGTACTAGAAGTCTTTCCTGGTGGCTTCGCACAACCTCTTCTATGGCTGTCAACTCATGGAAAGGATTGGCATCCAGCACTATGCTCAGATTGCCGACTGTGATTTCACCGAGTGATTCTGTCGAGGCCTTCTTTCCGGCTAGTTTCATGACAACTTCGCGAATTTTCTTGGATTTTTCAGCCAAGGTTCTAATGTCATCTAGTCGGCGTAGATATTCGCCTAGCGTGCTTTTTGTTTCCGAAATTTCTTTTTCCAAAGTTTCAGCTATTTCTTCTGCCGAACCATATTCTTTTATTTCCACGACCATTCTTTGCACCTCCAAAGAGGAAACAATAGAGGGAAACTGATGGTGTTTACTTTACCCTACCCCCAATCTCAACAAGTAACAGCTGAGTTTAGGGTGCTGTTGCTGTGTATGGGCCGAATGTGTTGCCTTTGGATGTTGTTACGCTGAATCTGTAGGCGGCTCCGCGCGTGAACGTCTTTGTAATGT
>CAYHEV010000052.1:0-368 GCA_964355725.1 uncultured Candidatus Bathyarchaeia archaeon
AAGACTTCTTCAACCACCTAAGAAATGAAGAAGTGAGATGGCTAGCTTACGCGTACAACCCCTCTTATAAATCCTTTGAGTTCTTCTACAAAATCTTTCTGGATTCAGAGAAAATCAAGCGCCTGTGCGCTTATCACCACGCTCTCTATATGAGAAGGAGATGCGGATGCGCTCTATATGAGTATGAGAAAATCTACAGACCGCTGGGAATGGGCGAATCCGACTATTTTAAGCCTACCTATTACTCACTCGAAGAAATTGTTAGTAGGGTTAAAAGTGAAGAAAAAATACTTTCCTCAACCGAATGGTGGCAGGCTGTGGGCACTTGGCGCTTGCAGGAAATCGAGTTTGCTAGGAAACCGATAACC
>CAYHEV010000052.1:378-12228 GCA_964355725.1 uncultured Candidatus Bathyarchaeia archaeon
TTTTGCCATATCTACGTTGGGTTTTGGGTTTGGGGCTATAACTTTTCCGCAAAATCGAACGGCGGTGGTTGAATGGAATTTACAACTCAGCTTGGCATCTCATGAAGAGCTTATTTCCAGTCTCTTTTTTTCAGTCAAACAACCAATTTCTGTCATTGGATTGTTAGTATTCTTTGGCTTTTGGCTGAAATCAACGAGAGCGTACTCAGTGTCATTGATTGGGTGTAGATGATTTGCACATTATTTTTGTTCGATTCTTCCTGTTCTGTTCCTGATCAAATAAAGAACTAGGAGAGCTTCTACGACTATGTTGCCGAAGGCGAAGACTGCTTCGGAAAGTGCGCCTCCGCCTAGCTGGATTGAGAAGATATAGAAGATCAGGAGACCGAGCAGAACCCACACAAATACGAAGTCTCGCGCTACCCTGAAGATGCCAGCCTTTTTCTGGACGTCATCTTTGCGCTTTGGCTTGCTGCCTGCGTAGAGATAAATGCTGACCAGAGTGAGGAAGATGCTGCTGAAGCTTATGCTCAAGGTCCACCAAGTGAACAGGTCTATGTCTGACATAATCATTTTCTTCTCCTTTAGTATTTGCATATCTTGTAGAAGAACACTTTGCCAGCGTCCACTAGAACCAAGTACGTCGCCACCATGAGAACTAGAAGAACCCAGTATTCGAGAGGAAGCGGGCTGAACCCAAGGAAACTTCCGAGAATTGTGAATGGAAGTATGGTTCCGAAGGCTACGCAAGAAAGTGTTAGCAAGACAAGCCATTTTCCGGGGCGGCTTGTGAAGAAAGGCGTGCGTCTAGTTCTGATTACGAACATTACTAGTACTTCCGTCCAGAATGATTCCACGAACCATCCGGCTTGGAATAGTGACGCTGTCGCCTGTGTTTGGGCATTGAATACAAAGAGCATTATACCGTACGTTAGAAAATCGTACAGAGAACTGAACGGTCCGAAGAAGAGAGTGTATTTTCTTACGAAATTCATGTCCCAGCGTTTCGGTGATTTGATGTATTCGTCGTCAACGTTGTCCGTTGGCAGGGTCATGTTTGAAATGTCGTAGAGCAAGTTCATGAAAAGGATTTGCGACGCCAGCATGGGTTGAAATGGGAGAAAGACGGAAGCCGCTGCGGCGCTGAACATGTTTCCAAAGTTTGAACTTGTTCCCATCAGAATGTATTTCATTGTGTTGCCGAATATTTTGCGTCCCTCGTTTATGCCGTCAGCAAGCACGAGAAGATCTTTCTCAAGTAGCACTATGTCGGCTGCTTCCTTTGCCACGTCTACTGCAGTGTCTACGGATATGCCTACGTCTGCCTCGTAGAGGGCTGGAGCGTCGTTCACGCCGTCTCCGCAGAAGCCTACGACGTGTCCGTTTGCCTTTAAGGCTTTGATTATGTCCAGTTTCTGTTCAGGTGTGATTCTTGCGAAAATGGTGGTTTCTTCCACGATTGTCTTGATTTCGTTCCAGCTCATCTGCATTAAGTCTTGGCCGCAAACTGTCTTCTTAACTGGAATCTTCAGGTCTTCGCAGATTGTCTTTGCGACTAGTTCGTTGTCGCCTGTAAGTATCTTAACCGCAACTCCCATGTCATTCAGTTTTTCAATTGCTTCGTGAGCATCTTTTTTGGGGGGATCAGTGAATATTAGAAAACCTAGAAGAGTCATGTCTCTTTCGTCTTCGACGGAGTAAGAAGTTTTGCGTTCTACTTTTCGAGATGCTACTGCAAGGATGCGGTAGCCAAGCTCTGAGAGATTGTAGAACTTGTCGTTTATCGCTTCTTGAACGTCTGTTATTGATTCGATTCTTCCGCTCAGGTCAGCATATTTGCATTTGCTGAAAATAGATTCTGGGGCGCCTTTGCTGATCAGAGTGTATTCACGATTTTTCTTAACGACGACTGACATCATTCGTCGCTGATAGTCAAATGGGATTTCGTCGATTTTGTCGTAGGATTCGATGCTTTTCTGTGCGTTATTCTGAATTGCATATTCCCATATTGCGACGTCAATCGGATTTCCGACTATATTCTCTCCCGATACTGCGGCGTTGCACAGAATTGAGTAGGCCAGAGTTTTGTGATCTTTTTCTTCGCCAAGCGGGTAAACATCTTTGAGGACGATCTTTCCCTCGGTAAGCGTTCCAGTTTTGTCGGTGCACAGAACGTCCATGTTGCCGAAATCTTCAATTGAGACCAAACGTTTTACGATGACCTTTACGTTGGCCATTCTTTTTGCTCCTTGAGCAAGACTGATTGTTACGATTGCAGGCATTAGTTCTGGCACCAGCCCCACGGCGATTGCGAGAGAGAAAGTTAGAGACCAAACAAGCTCATGACCGCGCCAAGCATTTAACGAGAATATTGACACTGCGAGAACAAGAGTAAAGGCAAGAAGCATGTTTCCATAGCTTTTCACTCCTCTTTGGAACTCGGTTTCAGGATGTGAGCGAGCCAAACTTCTTGATATCGATCCTAACTTGGTGTGTTTGCCAGTGGAGATTACGACTGCTTGAGCGCTGCCACGGGCGACTGTAGAGCCCATGAACAAGTAGTTTGACAGTTGTTGAGGTGTGGGGTTCTGAATGTCAAGCCGTTCAGAGGTTTTCTCGACTGGAAATGATTCTCCAGTGAAGGTTGCTTCGTTGGTTTCAAGATCTTTCGATTTCACGATTCTAGTGTCTGCGGGGACGATGTCACCGACGTAAACCGAAACTAGGTCTCCTGGAACCAGCAGTTTTGAATCGATTTGGACGGTTTTTCCGTCTCTGGTTACTACGGCTTTGATGGACACGTTGTGTCGGAGGTTCTGAACAATTTTTTCTGCTTTGTATTCGTTGTAGTATCCTAAGACAATGGAGATGGCTATCATTACGCTTATTACTATGGACTGGTCGGGTTCAGCGAACACGCCTGCGATTACGGCGCATGCGGCGAGAATGGCGAATATGGGATTCTTGAATTGTCTAAGAAGTACTTGAGTTCGACTGAAGGTTTGGGCAACTAGCTCGTTGTTGCCATGGACTTTTAGGCGTCGTTGAGCTTCTTGTTCGGTTAGTCCTCGTTCACTGGTTTCAAGGGATTTGTAGACATCCGTGGGATTTTTGGACCAGTAGTCTTCTTCGGTGTTTGCAGTTTGCTTCTTTGCCGTGTTTTTGAATCCGCCTCAACAAAGTTCCTCTTGACACGTGCATTATGAAAATGCTCTTGTGAGTAGGGCAGAAGCGCTATTTAGGTCTTCTGTCGCCGTTCCGAATGCAACATGAAAAAAGTCTTTCAAGCTGGTTCTTCATGGACGTCTATTCTGGCGACATTTGGATATGCGTCTCTGATTGCGCTTTCAACTTTGTTGGAAAGTTCATGCGCTTTCTTTATGCTCATTTTTGAATCGAAAGTGCAGTGAAGCACCAGATGCATTGTGTTTCCGATTCTGCGAATCTTGACTTCGTGGACTTCTTTGATTTCAGGGAAACGTTTCGCGACATCTTGGACATATGATTCTAGTTCTGCCTCGATTCCAGCCATCTCGCGGGATATGCGGTCTGAGGCAGATTCAATGTGAACAGTGACCTCTTCAATATTCAGATTTGCTGCTTTTATCTTGTTTTCAACCTGATCGGCGACGTCATGCGCTTGCTTCACAGTCATGTTCGCGCTTACTTCGAGGTGCAGGTCGATGCACAGTTTCTCTTTGATTTTTTGAATGTGAATGTTGTGAACGCCTCTGGAGCCTGGTGTTCCTTCAGCTATTTCCTTCACGAGTTTCCAGATGTTTTCTCGGCCGTTTTCGAAAGGTTCAGTGTCAACTGTGACTCTGGCGTTGCGAATGGAGTCCTTTACTTTTTTCTCAATATCTAGGGCGATTTTGTGAACTTCCTCGAATCCGAGATTGCTATCAAGTAGAACACGTATGTTTACGTCGGGTTTTTTTCCGCTCATTCGTACTTCTAGTTGGCGGCAGCCTCTGACTCCTTTTACTGATTCGACTTTTTTTCGTATGACATGCGTGATTTCTTTTTCTGAGCGTTCAATTAGAGGAAGCGGCAAAGTTGATACCTTAATACAATTCTGAATATCCGATTTATATAGCTGTGCACGATCCGACCGTTAGAAAGTATGGATTATCCGTTTTTTGATTCCGGTTATTATTGACTGCGGTTTCAACAGATAAATGACCCATGGCGCAATTCTTGTTTCATTGATCCAATTGTACGGCTCAGATTCTTTCGCCAGCGGTCTATAGGTGTTAACTAGTTCCAGTCCAGATTCCTTGAAGGTCTTTTGATAGTACCCGTCCGTCCAGACAACGTCCTCCACTGGCCTTTTGTCTTCTGTGTCTGTTGGGATTATTCGTACTTCATCTCCGCTTTTTGCACTTTTGTTCTCGGGAAAGTCTTTGGTGGAGAATGATGCCCATTCGTGCGCGTATATTTCAGGCGATGAGACTAGGTTAACTAGTCTTCCTTCAGTTTTCAGTAGGCGACGAAGTTCTCTGAAGTTCTTGACTTTCTTTTCCATCGTGGGAATATTGTCAAACGTGAATGCAGAAAGTGCAAGATCATAGACGCCGTCTTTGAACTGACCCAGATTGCATTCTTCAATGAGACGATAGTCTCCTTCAGGGTCGAGTTCTCTGCTATTTTCTTTTGCAGCGTTTCTGAGCTGTTTACGGTCCTCTTCAGTGAAGCCTATCTTGGCTTTTCAGAGGATCTTTTTATGCCTGCTGAGGTGATGGGGGTGCAGTTTCTGGCGGCCGTGCTTGTGGGGGTTGCATTATTCGTCTGGGTTGTGGGGGTTGTGGCATTACTTGCAGCTGTATGTGCATCTGTAGGGAAACGTTTTCGCTCTCAAATAGCTTCGCAGATTGCTGTTGCTGAAGGAATAAAACTGAGCTACAATACAATTCCCATATGTTGCTCCATAGCTCTGAATCTTGAGGGATTTTCTCCACGTTCAGCTTCAAGACATCATGAGCTTCTGCATAGTCTATCACTTTTCCATGAGACTTGTATTTTTCTCCTTCAGAAAGCCATTTCGCGACTTGCTGGGCTTGTTCTGGCTTGTCCTTCAACATGCATTCTTTGAGCCATTTCTGAGCGAACTCGCGTGAACCGTCTATGGTGCTTTGGCATTGGGCAATAATCTCTGGTCTGATTTGGGATAGCATCGGAAGATACATTTGGACCGGATCGCCCTTTTCCTTAATGTTGCGTCGGATCATTTCGAGTCCATCAATGAAAGATCTTGCCGGAATCAAGCCCCCAGTGAAAGGGTTGCCCAGCTGAGGGTCTATTGGACCAAGTTCTGCAAGATAGCCCATGAGTATCTGATCACTGCCTAGTGCAATCATCGTGGCAGCACTTTTTGCGAAATTGGGCACTATGACTTTGAATGATTTGGTGAATCGTTGTCTACACATTGTGATCATTTTTTCCGCAACATTTCCATCGCCACCGGGAGAGTTTATGATCAAGTAACCTGCTTCAGCTCCTCCAGTAGACCTTAGCAAGTCCTCAAAAAGAGGTATGTCTTGGTTCATTATCATGGGAACCGGATGATAAAGACTTGCAATATACGTGATCACTTTGGCATTAAGAAGTCTCTCAAGATTCTGAATCAGAGGTTTACGGCGATACTGAAAATCATTTGAAGTGATTATTTTCTGAAACGTTGCATCGCTAGACATAAACCAATGTAACGATTTATTAAGTTATAAACTGCTCGTTACGTAGAAATCGTAGACTTTTCTCTCTTCTTGTTTGAGTTCTTCTAGTATCTCGAGTAGCTTCTGAATCACTTCTATGTCTTCTTTGTGCTTCTCTTGGAGTTCCTTAACGAACTGTTCAGTAGACATAGAATCCCATGAGAATATATGGCAATTCAAGCAAATATCTCTTTTGTACTGAAGATATGTTGATCCAGTTGTCATTAGTTCGTTTCAATGAAGTTGCTCTGTCACTCATTGATCCCGTGTGCACGCGCAATCATTTTGGAAGTTATCGTTGTTTCGTGTTTTGACTAGTTCTTGGCAACAGGTTTTTTATACTGTTCTTGTGCAACTTAGGTTTACAGTGATTCTGAGCGTGTCGAGTAGGTCTTCGGTGGATCGTGTTTTCGGCGAGTATCGCTATCCCGGAGGTGACGAGCAGTGACGAAAGGTAAAGCTTGGACGGCTGAGGAGGAGCTGAAGCTTAAAGAGCTTTTCGAGGCTGGTGAGCCTTTTTCTAGTATTGCTACTAATCTTGGGTTATTTGATCCTTGTCGAAGATGACATATGCATGAAAACAAAGTCCCCTGTCGGACATTCCGAAAAGCGCGATTGCGACATATCTATCTGCAGCTAATTCTTGGTCTATGATTTCAAAAAGTCGATTGAGCGGAAAGTCTGCTCCTCTATCTGCTAGGTTAATCCTGCGGAAAGTTACCCCACGAATAGTCTGCCCATCAAAGCTCGCGAAACTGCCGTTTGTCGTCCATGCATTCTGCAATTCATAATAACTAATGGATGCCTTTTCTAGCAATTTCAAAATCATCTCTACGGCAGATGGAATACAACTATTATTGAATATTTGTCGATGTTGATCAATGATTCTTTGAATAGACTCGCGAGATTGAACCATGTACTGTCAATCGACGTTTCAAGTATATGAATTGTCGTAATCTGAAGCCCTGTGTATTTATCGAGATTTTTGCTTGTATAGGGCCTTTGTTGAATCATTTGTAAAAGATGAAGAGTGGTTATAGGGCGAGTATATGAAATTGATTACGTAAATTGATGGACAATAGTGCTTCATCTTGTTGCATTTGATAGAAGTTGATGCTTTACAATAGAATCGTAAAGTGCAAAAAGTATAAATAGATACTGCTTCATTAAGCTATATGTAAAACCAAGGGTGAAGAACAATGGCAGAAAATGAAATGATAGATTTGCTGCAAAAAATCAGCGAAGACATTGCAGAGATGAAAAACCTTGTGAAGCTACAAGCTATGGAGGCAATTTCCACAATCCTTCGAAAAATTGCTTCGACACCTGAAAGGCAACAGATGTGGAGACTCGCCGATGGCAATAGAAACAACGAAGAAATCGCAAGAATGATAGGAGTTGCTTTGCGCAGTGTTCAATACTTCGTCCAAGAAGCCCAAGATGCAGGCTTGATCACAGTGAAAAGACGCGGCCATCCGAATCGGATTGTGGACATCTTCCCATCAGAATGGAAGTCTTGGAGGCAAAAATCTGTTGAAGCCGAACAACAGAAAGTAGGTCAGGAGCCAACAGCAAAAGAGGTTGAGTCAGATGTCCAAGGCTGATATGACGCATAGAGATCTCTACCAGAAACTAGAAGAAATTCGTCAGCTCATGAGCACCCAGCTAGCAATGTTCAAATTGGTTAATGAGAAAACCATTGAAATAGCACGCAAAGAAATACTTGCCCTCGACGTTCGTAAGAAGATATTTGAACAATGTGACAACAAGAAAACTGTTACCCAGATTACCCAAACAGTGTTTCCAGGAGAACCTCTAGAAAAGTCACAGCCAAAAGCGTCATATCATTTAGCGATTCTGGAGGACTACGGATTGATTGACCATCGTGATGAAAAAGGACAGAGATACTACCACAGAAAGAGAGAATGAGGCACATGATATGGCTGAAGAGAAAGCTGACAGAATAATAGAATTGTTAGAAGAAATATTAAAATGGGTTAGACTCGAAGGTGCACAAAGAGCGAAAGACACCCTTCCAGGGCTTCTTAAGACGGATGCGGAAAAACTAGTTTATGAGAACAGCGATGGTCGTACCAGCCGTGAGATTGCGCAAGTTGTAAGAACCAGTCATGTAACAGTGACCAACTATTGGAAAAAATGGGCAAGATATGGTATAGTTAGAGAAGCGAGTGCCAGAGGCGGCACAAGATATATCAAGGTTTTCTCATTACCGGATTTCGGCATAGAAGTCCCGAGCGTTTCTTTCAGAAAGAAGATGGAACAAAAGGAATCGCAAGAAGAGACCCAAGCTGAAGACGAAGACTCTCAATCTGCTGTTGAGAGGGGTTAGAAATGACTGGAGAGAAAGATAAAACGTTCAAAGATATCTGGGAGAAGTTAGACGAAAATCAGAAGTTGCTGAAGGAAATTGCCAGATGGTCAAGATTCGAAAGCATAGGTAGGCTTAAAGAAGTCCTGACAGCTGAGCTTGATTCGGACGAAAAAGGGTTAGCATTCGAGAACACCGATGGTGCGAAAGGAATCAGAGACATATCGCAGATATGCGGTGCACCACATGACACTATCTACGGTTGGTGGAAGAAATGGTCTCGACTAGGTATTCTTGAACCAAGTGAATCCCGCGAAGGTAGACTAGTAAAGATATGCTCATTGGAAGATGTCGGAATAAGAATTCCCAAGACCATCACTCCCAAAGAAAAAGCCACGTCGCCGAAAGAAGTTGCACAAGAAAAAGTCGCCGGAAGTGAAACGCCAAAGGAGAAGACAGAATGATTCAGTTTTTCCGAAAGGAGGTGTAAGAATGGAGAGCACAAAAGAAATGCTGCAAGAGTTAGTGTCTATCAAGAAATTGCTCATTCTAATATCGATTAAGTCTGGGGCAAAATCCGAAGAAATAGGCCGCGCTGTTGGCATAGATTCAAGCACTGTTCGAAAGATGTTCCCAATGAGGAAAACCAAGGAGGGTGATTAAACTGTCTATAGATGTCACTGATGTAAGGTCAAATCCGCAAGATCAAATTGCTCACGCAGCCAGAGTTATCGGACGATCTGAACGTTGTAGGAGAGTATTTTCAGCAATCTATCAGGGAAAGAAGAAAATCAAAGCCGTTTCAGAAATAGAGAGAATCACTGGTTTGGACAGAATGGGTGTTTTGCAGGAAGCTGGTAAGCTTTGTGACAATGATATAGCAAAGAAAACTAAAGTTGGAAAGGAATTAGCATACGAGAAGTATCCATTCTACACACAAAACAAGGACAAGGTACTGAGACTGGCAGGAAATAGAAAAGCACTCGACAAATTCCCGACGAAAACCAATCCGAGCACCAAAGGAGCGACTATATCACTCACATTTCCTAGGAATATGACTAACGTAGTTCAGATAACCGTAGACGGTATAGATTCCTTTTCCAAAATCAAAGGTCTGTCCTCAAGCCAGAGTCTTATACCCATCGATGAAAAGAAGTTCAAAGAGGGCATGCAAAAAATCTTGGGCGAACAAGGAAACTTCCAAGACTGGGGCGGGGAAACAGACGATTTATTTTCGACACGTTTGTCTATCAATGGAGAAAGAAAGAATGTGGCTTTCGGATTCAAAGGAAAAGGAACAACAGGTATATTGACGCCCAAGAAAATGGGTAAGAATGCAGACCAGATTCAAAGGCTTTTCAGAACATCAGCGGATGTCTTCCTTGTACAATATTGGAACCGCATTGACGAGAGTATCATTGAGCAACTGAAGAATTTCGCTACAGCGAAGTCAGCATATGAAGGAAGAAGAATCTACTACGGAATAATAGATGGACAAGATACGGTGCGGATTCTTCAAGCCTATCCTGAATGTTTCAACTAAAAGCACGCTATTCAACTTGAGGAAAGATATTAATATGGCTCATTCGAGAAAGGAGGCACATGCCACCGAAGACTATCGCAGTAATAAATATGAAGGGAGGTGTAGGCAAGACAACACTGGCTTGGAATTTAGCCCTTCACCTCTTTTCTTCTCACAAACAAAAAGTGCTCTTGGTAGACTTGGACCCCCAAGCCAACGCTACTCTCCTTGGGCTCAGTGAAGACGAGTTTGAAAACCATAGAAAAACAAAAAAGACGGTTGCAGACCTGTTCATTGATTGCTACAAAAAATATGGTCCGTTTCCAAAACTCAATGAAAAATCGGTGGAGAATTATGATGATTTCATCTTTCAATGCGAAAAATCTGTGGATGGAACAGCAGCATACTGTGATATAATCCCCTCTGAACTTGAGTTGAGTTGGGTTCTGAAAAATGCATACATCGATCCATTTTTGTTAGAAAAAGCATTAAGCTCTAAGTATTTTGACAAATATGATTACATTCTGATTGATTGTGCTCCAACAAATTCAATTCTCACAACCCTGTCATTAAATGCGGCAAAAATGATCTTAGTTCCGGTAATGGCAGATGTATTTGCTGTCTATGGTGTGAAGTTGACACAGGATGTCATAGAGCAGCACAAGGATGATTATGACGTGGACACAAAGGTTATCGGTCTTGTATTTGTACGTTATGAAGAGGACAAAGCTAACCAACGAGAATATAAATCGAAGATTGTTAGTGCGTGGGGCCGTGCAACTTTTACCGCATCAATACGAGCCAATGATTTCTACAAAATTTCAAATGGAAAAAGAACGGACATTTCTCGCTCAGCAGCGCATCAAGAGGTAAAGATTGAGTTTGAAGAATTCACAACTGAATTTATTAAAAAGACCGAACAAACAATCAAGGGAAACCTATGAATGAACTAGAACGGTTGATTATGGAAATTGAGAGAAAGTACTCTAAATTAGACGAAAAATCCAAAAGAGAGTTGGTAGTCTTGCTCACGAATCTCAATGAATACTTGTCAATTGGACCAGATGCTAAGAAGATACGTCCAATTAGGGTCTTAATCCAGAAGAAGATAAACAAAGAAACAAAAAAACCGCCCAAAATCATTGGACTTGATATATCCTTCATACAGCAACTGCGAAATATGATTGTTCATAATGAACCGATTGACAATAGACTACTTTTGAGTTTTGGAGATGTGCTGTGGAAAGAAATTGCAGAAACGTACAGGGATGATATGCCTGGATTGTACAACATACTGTCCTATACAATTCAAACCAAATATGTTTGTGTGCCACGTCAGGAGACTATTAATTCTCCCGAGGACATTGTATCGTATTTCAACAACATTTATGAGGCTGAGAGTGACGCTGAAAAGGCTATAATAATCAGGAATCTAGTTCCGCTAGTGGCTTCCAAGTTCAAACAAAGACAAGGCTTGACATCGCAAAAGGGTTCAAAAAATGAAAATCCACTCCGGAAAGATTAAGGAAGATTTTGAATCCTATTTCGTTGACCTAGAAAAATCTGTACGGGACAGCTTGAAAAAGCATGGAGAGGCAGAGACGCCAAATCTGTTTAAGACAGCCTATCCATTGTTCGTAATGCTTGAAACTCTCAGCAACTCTGACTATTTCTTGGATCCTTCAAAGCAGATTGAACTTGACAAATGCATTGAAAGCGGTGACAAGAAGAGAATAATTGCAGCTAGACGCAGACTGTTCAATTCCACAACGAAAATGTCAGACGAATTGAAACGAGGGCTAGCAGATCAGCTTTTCACACCCTACTTCAAAGAACTTTACTCTGATACCTTTTTGCTAATTAATCAATACTACTTGAATAACTACCGCGGATGTTACCTTTACCTACGCTGCATTCTAGAGGACTTGTACAAACATGTTTACTATAAAGATCATGAACAAGAATTCTATATGGTGACCTCCGAAAAGGTGTCTGAATACGCGTTAAAAATAACTCCTCAATTTCTAAGATCTTACCTAGGGAGAACATTTCAACTCCGGCAACTCAAGACGTTTAACTGCACTCTGGAAAAACACGATGATGCAAACAAAGAACAAAACAAAGAGACGATGTTTGACCTAAACGACAGAATATATAGCGAAACCTCGGCTTTTGTCCATCCTTCAGACAAGACTTTTATGAGCCATTTTACGTCGAATTCAGATTTGGTTTACGAAGAAAAAAGGGCCCAAGAAGTCTTGAATTCGACTAAAGATGTAATTAACATA
>CAYHEV010000053.1:0-12191 GCA_964355725.1 uncultured Candidatus Bathyarchaeia archaeon
AGATGGCCACCGTCCGCTCCGGCGGATACAGAACTCGGCTTATAGGTCTGCTGACTAGATTCAAAGGGTCCGTGCCGTCATGCCCAGCGACAGGAGGCGAGCGTGCTTCTGGGGCAGGCGATACGGGCCTTTTGCTCTTACGTCCTGGTGGAGCGGAACCTCAGCCCCCACACCGAGTACGCCTACCGCCGTGACCTGGACGGGCTGCTGACGTTCCTCGGTGACCGCGACGTGGTGGGGATCACCACCGAAGATCTCCACGACTGGCTGGCGGAGCAGAAGCGCCGGGGCCTCAGCGCCATGTCCCTCAACCGCCGCGCCGCCTGCCTCAGATCGTTCTTCAAGTTCCTCTACCTCCGGGGCTATGTGGAGCGGACCCCGGCGGCGACCCTGAGCCTTCCCAAGAAGCCGCGCCGCATCCCCCGTCCGCTCACGGAGCAGGAGATGCGCGTCTTCCTCAGCACGCCCGTCCCCAAGTACGGCAAGAGAACGAGAGTGCCCCTTCACCTGCGGGACCGCATCGCGTTCGACCTCATGCTGATCCTGGGGCTCAGGCGGGGCGAGGTGCTTAACCTCGCTGCGTCAGATCTCGAGCTGGGCGCCAGGACCCTACACGTCCGCGCCGGCAAGGGGGCACAGGATCGCGTCCTCCCCCTGCCGCAGGAGCTCGCAGACCGCCTCCATGACTACCTGCTGCGGCTCCTGCCGCTGTGGTCACCCTACCTGATCGTGAGCCAGAACGGGGGCCGGCTCTACCCCAACCACTTACAGAGGGCGTTCAAGCGCCACCTTCGGGCCTGCGGCATCGTGCGGGATGGGGTTACGATGCACTCCCTACGTCACACAATGGCGACGGTGGTGTTACGGGGCTCCAAAGACCTGGCAGCGGTGCAGCGCCTCCTCGGGCACCGGGACTTGGCCAGCACGAGCGTATACCTCCACCTGGATGACACCGACCTGCGGGCGGCTCTCAACACGCATCCTGGTCTGAGGAGAACCGTGTCTCGGCAGCCCCTTGACAACCCCGGCGCGGGGGCTATAATCGGCCCCGCGAGGCTTGGAGCAAACAACCTGGGGGGTATTCGATCATGACAGGGATTCGGGTCGTCGTTGTACTTGTTCTTGGTGGCCTTGCCTACTTCTGGTTTGGGGTGCTCGGTGGGTGCCCCTGGGGTCGGGAGGCGTGGCCACCGAAGGAGCGCGCAGTTTGTGAACAGCTCCGACAGGCTGTCGGAACCGCTTGCGAGTCACCTCCCCCAGGCTTCAGTGTCGGCGCGCTTGAACGTGAGCGGTGTGAGAAGGCATACGCAGAGTGGGAGGCGTGTGTAGCGACAGCGGAACGGTGAATGTCCGTGCGCGCGGTTCGGGCGAACCCCATCGCGCGTGTAGCACGCACCCGCACGCACGCGGGAAACTCGATCTCACCGACGCATATCCCTATCCCGTACCCGCGCCCCAGGCGCAATCGTTCTCACGGAGCATCTCCCACCGAAGCGACAATCTCGCGTCACCCGCATAGCTCGCTCTTGACAAATTTCCCCAATCGTGACACGGTAGAAGGAGAAACGGGGGAGGTAAGCCGTGGGCGTCTTCGGCCTTGACTGGGGCAAGGGACTTCCCAGCCCTGGCGAGTGGAAGAGGTTTGGCCAGGCCACCGGGAAACAGGTAGTCCGTCCCCTCAACTGGGAGTCGGAGCACCTGGGCAAGCCCCTCGCGGGTGCCTTCAAGGAACTCCATGAGGACATAAACGCCCTCCCGCCGGGCCTGCGTGAGGCTGTCCGTGTTGCCTTCGGCATCGGGGCAGCGGGTACGCTGGCCACCGTTGGGACACTGTCGATGGGGCCGTTTGGCACCCTCGCCGGCCTGGGCGTGGGGGCGGCGCTTGCTCACCCGAAGTCAGCAGGTGCGGCTTCCCAACTCCTCCTGCCATCGTCCCTCATAGGATTCGGTGTCCCCGGTGGGGCACTGCGTAGTCTCGGCGCGGTGGCGCGTGGTCTCTCCTTCCTGGAGAAGGGGAAGGTTCTCGCCCCCGAGTTGCGCTACCTCCCAGGCGTTGTCGGTCGGTTCCCCGTCTACAAGGCTACGGCCCTCGGTCGTCTCGGCTACAAGCTGGAGCAGGTCGGTGAGAAGCTGGTTCAGGCGGAGAGCAAAGCCGTCGAAGTTGCCACCTACCCCCTCTACAAGCCCCTGGCCCAGATCTGGAAGCTCGGGGGTGTCATCCCCCGGCGCCCAGAGCGGATCCGCAAGGTGGTGGGCGAGGGGATCGCTGCCGACTTCTGGGAGGCCCTCGGTGATGCCACGGTGATGACCTCCCAGGAGTTCAAGAAGAAGGGGGATGACATCCTCTTCCGCTGGAAGTCGGGGGGGAACCTCACCGACGCGGAGGGTCGGATGGTCGATCTCCTCAACGAAGTCAACGAGGGGCGGGACTACGGTATCCAGGCTTTCTTCGACCAGACTCCCATGTCGGCGCGGGATGGGTTGATGAGCAAGATCTCCAACAACTATGACAGGTACACCCACCTCGTCACTCGGCCCAAGGTCGAGACGATGTGGAACGCCCTGACCAAGCCGCTGCGGGGGTTCACCGACGCCTGGATGAGCCACATCGCGCCGATAATTAGCATCCCCTCGGCTGCCTTCCTGAACTTCGCTGGCTACGCCCCCGCGAACGCCCTTGAGGGGCTGCTGGTGATGACCGCCAATGGCCACCTCAGCGGCCTTGCGGGGATAAGGGCGTTTACGGGCGGTGGGCGGAAGGACATTATGAAGGGGGTGGTTGATCTTCCCGGTGCGCCTGCCCAGCTCAAGGAGCTGGCTAAGGAGGCGTTCGTGGTTATGCCCGCTCTGGGGAAAGAGGGAACATTGTCCAAGTGGTTCCTCAGCTCCGGCCTGCGGGAGATCCAAGGGCCTCTCAGCCGCGGCCTGTACTTCATGGCCTTCGACACCCGCTACGCCAAGGATCTCGCCTACAACATCCCCGAGGTGATGAAAGATCTGCCCACGTTGGCTGACCCCACGCTCCGCTACCGCGCCGTCCTCGCCGCCGCTGAGGGCGGAGACGCCGTGCGGAACTTGGCACCCCACATCACGACGGAGTGGGTGGAGGAGGGGGCTCTGGCCAACCTCCTGGGCAAGCACTACTTCGCCCCGGAGGGAGTTCGCAAGGCTCTCGTCGAGGCCCACCAAGGCGGGTGGTCAATCAACTCTGATGAGCTTATCAACCGCGTCTCCACAGACTACCGCAAGCTCTGGGACACCATGGAGCAGTACCAGCCCCACGCCATGCGGGACGCGCTCACCGACTTCGCCTCAAAGGTGAAGGCGTACCGGGGCCGGACGGTATCGGACACCGAGCTGGATCAGCTCTGGGCACAGTATCGGGAGTTGTCCGCCGCTGCCCAGAACGGCCTCAAGCAGAGTCACATGGCTGGCCAGCGTCTTGCCGAGCCCCTCGGTGTGGGTGTCGAGCGCGAGACCTTCTGGAGCCAGTACGACCAGGCCATCGAAGGTGTCGCTCCCGAGATCTACGCCTCGACCAACGAGGCTGCCGAGTCCCTCCTCGCCATCCCCACTTTCCGTGAGAAGTACGGGGCCTCGATGGTCGACCTCAAGCAGACGTGGGACTCCACGGAGCGCAGCCTCGCTCAATGGCGAGATCTCCGGCGCTCATACTTCGCCAAGGGCGGGGAGAAGTACCTGCCCAAGAAGAAGCGGACGGCGGAGTTCTGGGAAGGGTACTACGCAGACAAGGCAGCGGCCTTCAGTGACTGGGACGTGAACGCTCGGCAGGTCTGGGAACAGAAGCTCGGGACGCAGATCGGGGGACCCCAACCTGTTGTACCCCCTCCAGCGGCGCCCACAGTGACCGTGGGGCCCCCGCCAGAGGTGCCTGCGGTGGTAGGAGCCGAGATGGCGCCCCTCCAGCCCCTAGCCCAGCCCACCGTCCTCCAGGCCAAGGGTGAGGAGGCCGTCCGTGCCCTCGAGCAGGACATCCGCTCCTTCTTCCACGAGCGCCCCAAGTTGAAGATGGTGGCCGACCTGGATCGCCAGAACCTCGAGAAGTACGCCCAGCTTGCGGACACCCTCGGCCCCGCTGAGCGGCAGCAGATCAAGGACGCGCACGCCCTCGCTATGAAGAACGCGACGGACATGGCGGCGCTCGTCACCGTCGATGCCTCCAACCTGACGATCTTCGACGGCTTCGCGCGTGCCCTTGGTATGTCCTACTTCCCCTACGAGTGGCGGCGGTTCCCGCGGTTCTTCAACCTCGTGCGGCAGCGCCCCGGCGTGGCGGCGGACATCTACAAGTTCTACACCGACGCCTCCGATGCCGGCTACGTCCGCATCCCCAGCACCCCGATGGAGATGTCCCTCCTCCGCGTCTTTGGCCTGGGTCCTCTCCGTGCCATGCAGCTTCCGTACTGGGAGCCGGAACACGAGGGGTTCATGGGGATGCTGGAGCGGGCCTCGATGGATATGTCCAAGTTCGGGTTCTTCCCGATCTCCCTCCAGATCGCCACCGCCGCCGGCACGGGCGAGATCCATGAACTCCTACCTCCTGCTCTCTCCTCGCTGGCGTCCGGCTTGGAGCTTATCCCCGGTGGGCCCAAGCTCGCCCAACTGATGCCGGAGATCTTCAACGAGGAGGCCCGGGATGCCTACACGCGGGCGCAGTTGATTGACCAGGGGATCGACCCCGCGACGGCCACGCCGGAGGATTTGGACAGTGTCCGCCGTTCGGTGAACCTCGCTCTCCTGGCCAGTGCCCAGCTCGGCGTGACCCGTTTCCGCCCTGAGATGATCAAGAGGATCATTGACACCCGCGCGGAGGTCGCCGGGAAGTATGGCGTCCCCGCTGACACCATCGCTGAGGCCAAGAAGGTGGGGAGGAACCCCATCTATGCAAAGGACTCGGACAACGTTCCCATCCTCAACCGTGCCCGCTCTGACCTCGCCATCAAGGAGGTCTCGGAGAAGCTGGGGATCACCACGGACGCCGTCCGCGCCGTGAGCAACATCTGGATCTCTATCCGCCCCAAGAAGCAGCAGACGGTCCGTGGCTACTATGACGAAGTGCGGCGGTGGGATGCCTACATGGAGAAGGAGCTCCTCCAGCCCATCGCTACCCAGGTGGCCGATCGCAAGATTGCTCCCTACGAATGGCGGAAGAAGCACGAGGAGTATTACACCGCCCGGAACGTCGTCACCCGCAAGCTCCTCTCTGAGTTCAATCTGGTGGAGGCTGACCTTGCCTACGACGAGGAGGCTCCCAAGCACCCCGATGACTTGGTCGCTGAGACGTACTACGGCGTCGAGCCGGACACGGATGGCAACGGCGTGGCGACGGAGGTGGAGTGGGAAATGTTCGACCAGAAGCGCAAGGCCATCCTTGCTGCGGCAACGCCGGCGCAGCGGGAGTACATCCTGCACCAGTACCGCCGCATCCCCTGGCGCGATCCGATCAACGCCAACCTCGAGGTTCGCCTGCGGGACGCCAAGGAGTCGGTGAATACCTACTTCGACACGCCATCGTGGAAGGGGATCTCCCTCGACGCCGAGAAGAAGATCAAGCAGATCCAGGATGATCAGGCCCTGTTCTGGTACAAGATCCGCGAGGCGGTGGGTGCGCCCACGGAGCTGATGCCCAACAACGATGCCATGTGGCACGCCTACGGAACCTATCTGCTCCGCACCCACCCCGAGACGCTGACCTACTTCTCTATTGCCAACGCTCTCCGCCGCACTCGCGTGCGGAAGGCGCTGACGAACCCGGAGCGGGTCCTGACGCTCATCCGCAATCCAGACGTGTTCAACTTCTACCCCGACCTGGCCAACATACTCAGCGAGGATGAGAGGCTGTACCTGGGCATCGGCCCCCGGCGCACTGGCGAGGAGGGGATCCTGGCCCAGTGGCAGAAGGCTCTGGGCGGGAGCTTGACAAAGGGGGGTGCGTAGTGCTCCCAGAGGACAGCGAAATGCTGCCTACCAACTCTGAGGCCCGTAAAGCCTTCACCGACCCCGCGGTCCGGCGGCTCATACAAGAGGAGACGTACCAGATCCTCTCCACCCTGCAAGGTGAAGCGGCCACCAAGGAGCAGCGTGAGCGGATAGACAAGCTCTTCGAGGACGAGGACTTCGGGACCCTCGGCAAAGAGGTCGCTGCGGCCGTACGGCACGGGTTGCGGCTGGCTGAGGCCATGGACGCCGTGCCCTTCACCTTCGACAGCGGCAGGGTTCCTACAACAGCACCTTCGCCCAGATGGTCGGTGCAATCCCCGAACTGACCAAGATGAGGCGCGCAAGGGGACAGGTATGGGAGCGGGGCGACGCCCTGCCGGAGCACATCCAGTATCGGGATATGGGCTGCGACCTCTCGCCCTCCTGCCTCAACTGTATGCTGCCGCTCTGCCGCTACGACCAACCGCCCGAGCCGCCCGGCGCTGCGTATCGCGCTGCGCGCCGCCTGTGCCTGAGAGGGCGCGACGAGGAGATCGTGCGGCTGCGGCGCCGCGAGCACCTTCCCGTCGATGCCCTCGCCCACCGCTTTGGCTTGTCGCGCCGCACCGTCCACAATATCCTCAAGCGCAGTGCGGACATCCCGCCGGACATGGCGCACACGCCGCCTGAACCGGGGGCAGGTGTGGAAGAAGCGGACATTGCGCCGGACAGTCCCGTGGACAAGGGGGTAGCGGTTGTGATATGTTGAATCCAGAACAACGGGGGCCGACACCTCCACGTCACGTTGCACCTCCTGACCTGGATCTCGCCCAGTTGTCACCCGGCCCCTGTACAGGCCCCGGCAACCTCGGGACTGACCACCCCACCGGGGCCTCTTCATATCCCGCGAGGGGGTGCCTGGGGCTTTTCGGGGTCATCAGCGGACCTCCGCAGCGCCTCGTTTCGATAGCATTTGCACGCGGGTGTCCCCACCAAGAAACCGACAGTGCTATACCGCCCGCCGCCTGGGGGGTTTTCGGTTCCGGGCATCCGCCGGGCTGCGCCGCCGGGTCCCCCCATCCCGGCATCCGCCCGCTTGCGCCTGCGCCTGCGCCGGGTGGGTCCTCCTCCCAGGTGGAGGGGCTGGGAGTAGGGGAGCTCCCCCCCGGCATCCAAGCGCGCGCCCACCTCCGGGCAACGTCCCCGGCAGTTTCCCATAACTACCCTTCGCGGCAACTGGCACCCACAATGAGGCTGAAAATAGATGGCCGGAGGGGTTGACAAACGGATGCCTCCGGGTGTACAATTGTGGTAGATACGGGGACATATGGGAGTACAGATGGAAGCCGCAACGTCGGCACCGCTCACGGAGATCAAGACACGGCGTGTCCGAAGGAAGCGCGTCCTACTGTTGGCGGAACACTACAAGAGGGAGCTTGGTGTCCCCGATGTTGCGGTGTTCACTTCGCGGACAAAGTGGGTTGCATCCCAAGGGACGTTCATGGGGAATAGGGCCATATGCAATTACCTGAGCCATCTCCGCGGTGAAGCTGCCTTGGATCACTCAGGGATATGGATCAACATCGACCACCCAGAGACGACCGCCGGGCTTGAGGATGTCGTTATCCACGAGTTGCTGCACGCGGTCTATGGCATCGAAGAGGGGTACACCTTCACGAAGTTGCAGGCGATCACCTGGATGCACGCGCGGAGCGGGCGCAACCTAGCACGCCTTGCGCGCGCGGCGCTGCGCATGGAGCGTGCGCACCCGGAGGCCGAGTGGAGCGAGGTGGAGCTCGCCGGGTTTGACAGGAGGTTTGAGGAAGTCCTAGAGCCCCGACTGGACAAGTACGTGGTGCCCATCCCAGCGGTGGGGTAGAGTATCACCCTAACCGACTGCCAGATAGTGAGAGCACCGGGCAAGAGTGAGCGGGGGAGGTGCGGGACTCCCCCACCCTTCCTTACTCGTTAGTCGCCCCCCAGCCCCGTTCTGGTGCTCTATCCCGCTCATCTGGAGCAGGAGTCACAGGGTGCCAAAACGCGGGCTAGGCGTCCTCTGTGGCCCCAAGACGCGGCGTTTGACGCGCTCACCCAGGCGGAGGCATAGGGTAGAGCACAGGGTAAAAGGAAAGCGTAGTGTAGGAGGGAGCACATGGTTGACTGGCAAGGTATCTGGGACAGGACCGAGCAGTTGCGTGGCTTCGTACACGCGCAGATGCCCGCCCCTGAAGTGGGCGGCACGGGCCGAGTCGTCGCGCGGCTGGACGCGATGCTCAACGCCTTGGAGTCTGTCGAGAGAGAGGCCGAAGCCGAGGGCGCCGAGGCCCCGGAGGAAGAGGGGGGAGAGGAGGAAGAGTAGACCCAGCCTGCTTAGGAGTAGGTTTCTGGGAGATACCCCCAGACCCTCTCAGAGGGACACCCCCTCGCTGGGGGCAAGCCCCATCGGTAGGTAGGACAGGGCCAAGCGTAAGGTCAAGCACAGGGTCAAGCACAGGGTAGGCGAGAGCGCCGGGTAAGAGAGCGCACAAAGTAAAAGATTTCACAGGGTAGGGGGTTTCGCGGTGAGAGACAGGCGGAAAGCGTACACGCCCACGGAGGTGGCCCACCAGCTTGGGGTCGCGCCCAAGACCGTCCGGCGCTGGATCAGCCTTGGCCAGCTAAAGGCAGCGAAGCTGGGGCATCGGACAATACGGATCACACACGCCGAGCTACAGACCTTCCTCGCAGGTCACCGCGTCGGGGTGGGCAGGCCCCGGAAGGGCGGCGAGAGACCATGACCAGCCTTCCGGTGCCAGCCATACCAGCCATAACAGAGAGAGCCCTAGAATCGCGCCCTAGAGCCTCGTGGGAAGAGGTGCTGGCGGTGTTCCTCGATACCCTGAACAGCCGGGGCACGCGGGACGCCTACCGGCGGGGGGTACGCAGCATGGCTCACCACGTGGTCTACCGCTTGGGCGCTCCCACTGTCGAGGACGTTACCCCCCAGCATCTCGCCAGCTACAGGGCGGAGCTCGTCCGCCAGGTGGAGGTCGAAGTCATCACCGCGGCGACGGCCAATCAACGGCTGGCGGGCTGCCGGCGCTTCCTCGAGTTCGCCAGGCTCACGGGGCAGAGCGAGCTGTCAAGGGACGTGGTGGCGTTCTGCCTCAAGGGGTTGCGGAGCACGGTGAAGCGCCCGTATCAGGTACTCAGCCGGGGGGAGATGCAGAGGATCCTGTCCATGCAACGGCCCGGCAGCAGGGACCACGCTCTGCTGGCCTTGATGCTGGGCACCGGGCTGCGGGCGTCGGAGGTGTGCCGGTTGCGCATCGAGGACCTGGCCAGCGACGAGGCCGGAGATCTCAGCGTCATAGTACGCCAGGGCAAGGGTCGGAAGGACAGGGTAGTCCCCCTGGCGCCGCAGGTGGCAGAGGCGGTGAGAGTGTATCTCCGGGAAGAGGGGCGACTAGGCCGCACGCGGGTCAATGTCATGGAGCCCCTGTTCCCCTCAAGGCAGGGGAGAATGTCCCGCCGCAGGCTTGCCCAAGTTGTCGCCGGCGCGGTGAAGGCCGCGGGAGTGACCAAGCCTATATCGCCGCACAGCCTGCGGCACAGCTACGGGATCGCCCTGCTGAGGAACGGCGCCAGCCCGGTGGCGGTGGGGAAGCTGCTGGGCCACGCCAGCATTGCCACGACGCAGAGGTACTTGGATCACCTGGAGGCGGCGGAGTTGAAGCGGTGGGCGTTGAACCCCCTCCAGGCTGTCTCCCCACCTCTCTGACAAGCACCCTGGAAACCCTACCTTGGCAACCACCTTGGTAACTTGCGGCGGGGGTAGACTTTCCCTTCCACCACCCTGGAGGGGTGGAAGGAAGGTATACCCTTTAGGGTGCCAACCTTCCAAGGTTCCAAGGTCCCTTTCTGCGGCCCCTCGGGTCCCTACCCCTGGAAGGTTGGAAACCACCTTGGAAACATCGAACTTCCAAGGTCAAGCCGCACGGGACAGGTCGAACCCGGTTGCCTGCGCCGTCCCTACGCTGTATGCCTTCGTCCCGCGGGCGTCGATCTCCGCCTCCTCAAGTTCACCTTTCTCGACGCACTGGTGTACGCGGTCACGAGCCGTTTTCTCGGAAACACCATGGCGCTTGCACAGCGCCGGGAGTAGCTCCTTGCTGCTGACGCCTACGGCGCCCAGTTGCTTCACCACCTCTACCGTCTGGGCGCGTGTGAGCTTCTGTCTGCCCTCCTCCCGTTCCGTGGATCGGAAGCTGAACGTCTGCCGGTCGAAGTTCAGGTAGAATCCTGGGAGGAGTTCTTCTGCATCCCTGGCTTTCGCGAAGTCGGCCTGCAAGCAGTCAGGCTGGTTACTCCAGTTCAACGCTAGGGTGGAGGTTGCCCAGGCTGCCACCGCCGACGAACCTCTAAGCATGTCCTGGCCGCGCTCCTGACCCTTCTTCGGGTCCGGCTTCCGGGAATGGTGCAAGGGGACAAGGGCACAGCCATACCCGCCCATCAGCTCGTTCAGCCTTCCCAAAACCACCGCCATTTCGCTGGAGCTATTCTCGTCCTTCCCATGCAGGTTCCGCAGCGGGTCGATGAACAACACATCTGGCGCGTACTTCTCGAGCAACACCTTGAGGTAGGCATATCCTGCCGTTTCCTCAATCCGCAGGCTCGGCTGCCGGATCACCCAAAGAGACCCCTGGACCTCCTTCAAAACGTCGCCCATGACTCGGCGGAGTCGGCGCTGGAGCGACCGTCTGCCCATCTCTAGGTCGAGATAGACGACGCGATGGCCCCCCGAGACGGGGAACCGATCCAACCACGCTCCCCCCACGATCAGCAGCCGTGCAAGGGTGAGCGCCAAGTTGCTCTTGCCGATACCGGGGGGGCCGGCGATGATCATCTTGCCGTCGGGGTCCAGAATCGAGCCCCCGAGTCCATCGCCAATTATGGTGGGCTCTGCC
Source organism: uncultured Candidatus Bathyarchaeia archaeon (assembly GCA_964355725.1). Taxonomy (GTDB): domain Archaea; phylum Thermoproteota; class Bathyarchaeia; order Bathyarchaeales; family Bathycorpusculaceae; genus CAYHEV01. The sequence goes on from CAYHEV010000053.1 coordinate 10,887, forward strand.
GTGAGATCGAGGGCGAGGAAGTCCTCCACCGACCACTCCCCCCACCGACCAATGCGAGGGGGTCGGGCCAGGATAGCACCCGAAGCCTTGACGGTGGACATCTTGCCGCCCCTGAGTGGGTCGTTGTCAGGAGGAGGTGGAGTCATGGCCACGGCCCACCAACGAGGATGAAGAAGGAAGGGAGTTGACAAAAGCTGCTTTCCAGCTGGCGGTCCCTCCCCCTATGACCCATGCCAGCGCCCCCCTCAGATGAAACCGCAGCGTCCGCTCATCTGTGGGCCACCTGCGGGCGAGAGGCAACTCAACCACCGGGCCACCCTTGGGGTCAGACGTGCCACGCCCACGCCAACGGGAGACGCGAACCCAGGACAGCCTCCCATTAGCAAGCGCCGCGATGGCGACCGTGACCCGCCGCCCGCTACCTGTTCGGCGGTATGGGATATCAGAGAAACAATCGGCCCCAATGGCCCACTCTTCCCCGACCTCATCGAATATGCCGGGTGGATTGAGGCCGTTCTCACGAGCAGGGGGGCGGAACCCTTCAGAGGCCAAAATGCCACGAACCGCCTCCACGTCAAGGTCAAGGGGCGACCTGGAGAACTTCAGAGTGTTGCCTGGGAGTTCACACACGGGGCAGGGAAAGAGGAAATCAGCGTGTGTGATGTCCAGATTGTCCAGTACACTCCCGACCCGACAGGACAAACGGCTGCCCTCCTGTGGAGCGACCCACCGCGCTCCGCAACGGGGGCACTTTCGGAGGTCATACTCACCCTCACCCGAAGGACTTGACAGGTGATCAACCCGTGTAGTAGGTTTTCCCATGGAAGGCTCCTTTCACGGCCCCCGACGCCGTTGCCGATCCGCAGGCACCCCTGTGTCGATCCGCCGACGTTCGGGGGCTGGCTATCTACTCCGTCCTCATGATTTCACCATAGCACAATCTGCCGAACTTGTCAAGTATGACTATATTTATACATACACGCGGCTCTTGGAGCGCCACGGGTAGCGGGCTCCGAGGGCCTGTTTCTTGGGGGGAACGGACTCGAGCTTGTCTGGGGGGACATCCTAAATATACCACCAATCGGCACGTGGCGTCAAGCGCAGGCTGCCCCTCTGCGGACTGGAGGGGGAAGGGGGTCTGGGGGAAGGGGGCGAAGCCCCCGCCCCCTCTTGATCCTTACGCCCAGCGGGGTATCATGACCCCCGACAACTGCATACGGCGCGATCCTTTGAAGTCGGCTGGAGGTGCCCGGCCCTGTCCTCGGGTTGGTCGCTAGAGGTGGCGGGTAACCGCCATCCCAGAGA
>CAYHEV010000054.1:0-12164 GCA_964355725.1 uncultured Candidatus Bathyarchaeia archaeon
CCTCGCATCTCCCAACCACAGGAAAAACGCTAATAACAATTAAGAATCAAGAATTATTGGCGAAAAAAAATGTTGACACGCTTGAAGCCCCTAACTGTTTTGGTAGATCCAAATGTTGCAGAAGCCGAGAAATATGCAAAAGAAGCTGTTTCCCACCATAGAACTTTGATCGTAGTTGGCAAGTGTTGGGTTCACTATCTCGGCAGAGCAAAATCCAAGCTAGATCCTGGCGAACGTATACTAATAATCAAGGATGATGGCTCGCTTCTGGTTCACCGTTCTACGGGTTATGAACCTGTCAATTGGCAACCTCCAGGATGCATTTTCCACGTTCACGCCCACGACAATGTACTGGAAATTTGTGCGGTCAGGCAGAGACCAGCTGAGTCTGTTAAAGTGTTTTTTGACGGAATTTGCCTAGTCTCCGTCCTAAATTTAGCAGATTCTGGAGAATTCTCGCTCTACGCAACCGAAGAGGACATGCAGAAAGCCATTCTAGTGAAACCGTCACTTTTGGAAGAAGCATTCAAACCTATGAGCTACGAGAAGAAAGTCGAGCCGGGATTTGTGGATGTCTATGGCGTGGATAAGAATGGAAAACTTGTCGTTGTAGAGATTAAGCGCAAAACAGCGGGGAAAGAGGCCGCGCTTCAACTTGCAAAATATATTGCTGCAATAAAGGGTAAAGCAGATCGCGAAGTGCGAGGAATCCTCGTCGCGCCTAATATCGCAAAGGACGTGCAGAGACTGCTGGCCACGCTTGGCTTAGAGTTTAAGAGTTTAGACCCAAAGAAATGTGCGGACATACTGAGAAGATCTGAAACGCAAAAGTTGGAAGCTTTTTTCTCTGGAGAAACGTAAATTAGCGAGTTTAACTTTTGGCTTTGGGAGTTGACGTATATGAATGTGTGGAAAGATGTCCCGGCAGGCGACAAACCTCCTGAACTTCTGAACGCTGTTATTGAAGTCATGAGTGGTTCGCGAGACAAGTATGAGTATTATTCTCCTTGGGAAGCATTCGTATTGGATCGTGTCATACCTTCATCTGTGGTTTTTCCAATTGAATATGGTTTTGTTCCGCAAACGTGGTATGACGATGAGGATCCACTTGACATTATGGTGATGAGTTACGAGCCGCTTGAGGTTGGTTGCATAATCAAAGTAAGAGTGATCGGAGCGTTAATAGTTGAAGATGAAAAAGGTGAAGATGCAAAAATATTGTCAGTGCCTTTAAGTGATGCAAGATTCGACGGTTATCATAACATTGCTGACGTTCACCCTCATCAGCTTAAGGAGATTCAAGAGTTCTTTGAAACCTATAAGCGGTTGGAACCCCTCAAATGGGTCAAGTTCAAAGAGTGGAAAAACGCTATTGAGTCATGGAAGATAGTGGTTTACTCAATTGAGAAGTTTGAAGAGTTAGTAAAACAGGGAAAATTGAAGTAATGCTTTACTTTAGTTTCTGGCTGAAAGCTTCATATTCTTTTTCTGTAAACCAGCCTTCACTCTTGAGTTGTTGCAAACCGTGACTTAGTTGTTCGTTGGCACTTGTCTCAGATATTTTAGTGGCAGCAGCATTCTCGTTGATTTCTCTTTCAAACACTGCATTTTGGCCGATGAATGATGGTAACCTTGCCAGAAATGAATCTAGAGCCTTCAAACGGGGAGTGAGCATCTGCTTGATTTTCGCTTGCCCCAAGACTCCTTTGATCTTTGTGGAAATGCCTATACTGTTTACGGATGGAGGCGAGATCACTACGTACCGCCTTTTCTGATCGCTTTGATAGCTTATCAGGTAAAAGGGAACCTGGATTATAGCGTAATTCTTGCGTTTTTGTTGAATACCAAGGTTTTCGAGTTCTGCAAGCTTTGCCTCTCTTAGTTTCGCCGTCTTGTCTATTTGACTGATTATAGTTGAGGTTGACTCGTGCAGCTTCTCAATTTCCTGTGTGTGCATTTGGATTTCAGCATCACGCTTAGCTTCAGTTTCCAACAGATCTTTTTTGGCTTCCCTAGTTTTGGTTTCGGCTTCGGATCTCAGTTTGAATGTTTCAAGTGATTTGTTGTCTTCCATTTCCTTCAGTTTCTGCTGGGTTTCCTTGATTTTCGAATTCCCTTCAGATACTTCTTTCTTGTAGTCTCCTGTTTTTTCTTTCCATTTTCGTTCACTGACAGCGTCTTTTTTGACCGCAGCCATTTTGGCTTCCGTCTTCGCGTGTTCAATTCTGTTTAGAATTTGATCCTTGGTTTTTTCAAGTTTTATTTTTTCCTGCTGCAGTGGCAGGGATTTCTTCTGAAAATCTTTCAAAAGTTGCACTATCTGATCATCGTATTCCTCGCGTATGCGGTCCACTCTAGGCAACGTGGTTGCCTCAATTTTCTTAATTTCCTCGCCGAATTTTTCTTTTATCACCTTTATCCTAGCGCGAACTGTTTTGACTAGACTGTTTGTTATTTTGTCGACGAGTTTCATGCTACTGTAAAGATTGTTGATGTCTTCCCTGAATCCTGAATCCAAAGCCTCAAGTTCATGTATGGTTGAGGAAATGTTTGAGGCGTTTAATATCGGCGTTAGAATCATCACGTCGATTAATGGATTGTTGGTTTGCGTAGCTTCAGGAAGATTTGAGGCGAATTCGTTGAGAAGGTCTTTTTCCGTGATAAGTCCGCCTACGATCATTTTCTTTTCTTCGTTCGTTACTTGAAAATAGTTGATGTTGTCGGAAAGAAAAGCCATGTATACTTCCGGTGTCCTTGAACTTCTTTCCAAGTTGCTAGTGAAAGCATGAACGTCTGGCACAATCTGGTACGCCAGCGTGTAGGCTATTCTGTTTAGACCGTCAAACATAAGAGTTGACTCCTTCCAAGGAATGAGCCAGAAAGGATAGCCGACCTCAGTTATGAAAGCCATTCTTTCCGCCGGTTGTTTTAGGATTAGACCGCCGCCTTTGTTCCTCTCCAACTCAGCTAAACAGAAGAGTGCAGCATGTTCCATTTCCTTGCCGAATGGTTCCTTGCGATTTTCGGAGGCAATCGAAAATGGGAGAACAAATTGAGCAACTCCTGAAGACGAATTTTCCGCCATCTAAATAACCACAATCATAAATAGACTCGTCTATTTTTTAAATTTGTCATGGGATCAATTATTAGAAGAAAATCGCTTTGCTTTCCTATGTTTAAGCCGCAAGCTTCAATGATTAAGTTGTTTTTTTGGTATAAGACTAGGCGCTTACGTGCTGTGTGAAAAAGTCCGACATTCTCTTTTGGAAGAGCGCATCTTTCAGCAGCGCGCTTTTTCTTATCCATTGTTGCAGTGGAATCTCGAATTGAGTGGAAATTCTTTGAAGTGCTTCGTTCAAGGTTTTGAACTTTAGTGGTGTTTGTCTCATGGCATTTCTCACGTTTTCTCTTACATGCCAAACGCCAACGGGCATTATGTAGCCTGGTCGTGCTTCACGTAAGACGATGACCGTGGCTTGTCTTCTTTCTTTTGCGAGTAGCTCGCATACTGCCAAGCGTGCGGAGTAGTAGCATCCGCCTATTTCGGCGTAGGTTGTTCTACCTTCGTATGGTTCCCAGTCTGAAAACATGACGATCTGTTTGCCGTTTGGATTCCACACGGTTCCTGGATACCATGCTTCCATGGCTTCGTAGCTCCATCCGTTTGGAATCATTAGAACTTCAAAGAGGTTGTCTAGGTAGCGTGATTCGTAGAGCTGGTATTCGTCTATTTCTGGGAAAGTCCTCACTTTTTCCATGAGTTGTTTCGAGAGGAGGCTGTCTACGGCTGTTATGCTCCAGCGTGTAGGTACGAGTCGCCTGTTTTTCTCTACGCCAAAGGCACCGACGCTGAAGGCTTTTTGAATCTTGGTGACCATGACTCCTTTGCCGTAAAGCTCTTGCACGGCTTGGGCAGCCTTCAGATCCGTGTCACTCGTGGCTTTCTCTATGTGGTGTTCCCATTTGGCGTTGGTTATCAGTAGATCGCGAATGGGTGCAGATGGTCCGAAGGGTTGGATTTCGTCGTCTAGAAATATGCGTCCACTAGGTTTCTTTTGGAGCATTAGTTCGACATCTACAGGGTTTTCCGCAAGGGCTAGTTCGCGGGTTTTTTCGATTATTTTCCCTGCTTGGTTGAATTTCCACACGTTTACTCGGTGTTTGCCGCGTATGAGAAGCGAGCGGAAAGCGACGATTTGGTCTATGGTTTTTCCAAGCCACATTTCAGGCATATCGTAGATTGTCGTGTCACCGTGAACAGGTGGGACAAGTGGTCCGGCGTAGACGTTTGGGTAACCGATTCTTCCGATAAAGACGCTTGGAGGGGAGGCGCCGTTGATGTCTTCACTATCCATTAATGGAACACTCTTCAAGTAATAGTTGGCTCTAACGATGATTGGACAACGAGTTTTGCCACACAGGAACCTAGAGCCTTTGCAGGCTACGCACAAACCGCTTTGGGAGGCTTTAGTTGCTATCAAGTCCTCGACTGATGGAACTGAGGAGCTGACGCCAGAGCCTTTCATAATGTCCAGTAACCACATGCTACTGGAAGTTTTATGTGAGGATTTGGGAGACACTCTCAATCTCTATCATTCAGTAATGATGGTTGGAAGTAATTCTTATGTTTTCCGAGATACATTCAGACAAGGGAAAAAGCGCGTGTTTTATATTTACTATCGTGTGAGCAAGGTAGTGTGCGTAGATATGAGTGAGGAAATCCGGTACTACAAGGGAAAACACAAGGTTAAGGTTTTGAGCAAAAGCCGCGGCAACTGGGTTGTGGAGGCTTTGGAGCCGTTTGAAGACATCGTGAATGGTCAAAAAGTGAAGGCCAAGACCGGAGAAAGACGCATTGTAGTTCCAAGCTCTCTTTTTGCCAGAGAAGGTTTGTCTCCGCCTGTCAAGGAGCATGCGTACGAGCTGAAGATGGAGAAGAAGCTTAAACGTCTAGTTGATGAAGAAGAGAAGAAACACGGCGAAACCGCCTAGCCAGTCAGAAGGATATGGCGCCCTGGCCGGGATTTGGACCCGGGTCCTACGGGCGACAGCCGCATATACTGGACCGGACTATACTACCAGGGCTTTCTTGCGGTAAAACAGAATCATGGTGCTTGTGCCAAATAAACTTTGTTAGCCTTGCATCCTTGTAGGCGATACTTGCCTTAGTTATATTTATGTGAAGCTAGGTTGTTATGTGGCTATTATGATTTCGATAGTGGGCGCTGGAAAGGTTGGAAGTTCAGCTGCGTTCAGTATTTTGGGACGCAGAATCAGCGACGTTGTTTTAATAGATATTGCTGAGAATTTGGCTAAAGGTGAGGCTCTGGACATGATGCAGGCTGCTCCCGCGATCGAGTTTGACGGAAAGATTAGGGGAACAAGTGATTTCAGTGAGATAAAGGGTTCAGAGCTTGTTATTGTGACCGCGGGTCAGGCCAGACAGCCGGGAATGAGTCGAATCGACCTCATCAGTAAGAACGCGAAAACAGTTAAATCCATAGTGAACGAAGTTGTTAAGTACGCTCCCAGCTGCAAGCTTATGATGGTGACAAATCCGGTCGATGTCATGACGTATGTAGCTTACAAGGAGTCAGGGTTCGAAAGGAAGAGAGTTTTTGGGATGGGAAACATTCTTGACACTTTGCGTTTCAGGTCTTATATTGCATTAGAGCTAGGTGTTTCAAGGGAAGATATTCGCGCCTTGGTGATTGGAGAGCATGGTGATTCCATGGTTCCGCTTGTGAATTACGCTTCGGTTTCAGGGATACCTATAACGGATTTGCTTAAGAAGGGGCAAATTGAAAAGATAGTGAATTTAACTCGAACTTCAGGTTCTGAGGTGATCAAGCTCAAGGGTTCCACTAATTATGCTCCGGCTGCCGTGATTGCCATCATGGCTGATGCGGTTCTGAGAGGCAGGAACAGAGTGATGGGTGTTTCCACTTATCTTCAAGGTGAATATGGCTTCTCAAACGTTTCAATTGGCGTGCCATGCATTCTGGGAAAAACTGGAATCGAGAAAATCGTGGAGCTTAAGCTAGATGGCAAAGCAAAGGAAGACTTTGATAGATCTGTTGCCACGATCAAAGACGCGATAGAGAAAATGAAAGAGACTTAGTGAACACGCAACATATTCGATGTCAAATGGAGACTACAATTGAACGTCAGAGCTTTCATAAGACACAGCTCTTTCCTTCCAACATTGCCTCAGGTATGTATCACAGAGCATGTCTCTTATCCACTTTAGGATTCTGCTTCAGTTCAGTTTCCATGATTTTTGCTGATGTACATTGCAGTTATTTTTCTTGTATGGACAATGAATAGGATCTGCACACGGGTAGGAATCACGGTACAAGAACCTATCGCCAATCCGTTGAACTAGCTGATTTCTTATCGAATTTGCGCGCTCCTACTAGCTTCTTTTAAGACCCTGCAGTGAGTATCAAAAATAGAGCAACACTTCTGCTAAGTTCTGGATAGAGTCAACATTTTCCAGAGTTTTTCCTTCGCGATTAATCAGCAACGGTTTCAGTCCTGCTCTCTTTGCACCTTCATAGTCTCTCTCTACTTTATCACCTACAAAGAGAACTTCGGCGGGTTTCAACTGAAGCTTCTCGACAGCGTAGAGGAATATCCCTTTGTCAGGCTTCGCTTTGCCACAAGAGTCAACTCCAACGATCACGTCGAAACAACTCGATGCTCCTAGCCTCTGCAATATCTGTTCGTAATCTTCCCTAAGACCATTTGTTACGATGCCCGTTTTGACCTGTTTCGCTATTAGTTGAGCTAATGTTTCCACTACGTCAGGGTAAAACTGCAGATCAGCATAATCCCACCAGACTTCAGAAATCTTCCGTGCCAAGAGTTGGGCATCTCGTTCAACGCCTAGCCTCTTGATAATAGCCAAATTCCAATTATGCCAAAAAGCCATTCCTAATTCAGCCTGACCAGTTTCAACATCGAATTCTTTCTCATTTGCCTTATGAGCCTCAAAAATCTGATCAGAATCTGCTTTAACCCCATAGGTCCGAAGTATTCTTCTGAAGATTTCAGGAACCTCGGCTGTCTTAATGAGTGTCCCACCTAAGTCGAAAAGCACTGCTTTGAATTTCATCAGTTCTCCCTTGCCTGCAATAATGTCAAACATTGAACCACTTCACTAATAAAAGAATGATTCTTTCAGCGCGCATTCTTGCGCCCAGACAGATCCTCTCTATCCTCTCTTTTGTATAAGTTGAGGCCCATTTTACAGCATTATTCTAAACTTGCATTCGCTGTCTCCGTTTATGATTGATTTTTCCATAATGACTTCTACGGGTCTTTCTAGAGTTCCTTCAAACAATGCTTTTGCCCATCCGCGAGAGCAATTGCAGTATGTTCCAGAGAGTTTTCCCTTGGGAATCTTGTTCACTTGAGAACAGTAGCATCTTGGATAGACGATGTAGATTTTGTTGCCTTCTCTGTGAAGATGTTTATAGATCTGTCCAAACTTTTCTAAGAATTCATCAGTGCTCTTGGACTTCTGATAGATGTTTCTTGCTTTCTTGACTAAACTTTGCGACTGACATTGCCGTCCACATTGCTCTAGTATCATGGCTAGAGTCTTTTCATCAACTTTTTTGTTCAAACCATCCATCAGAGTTGCAATCCATTTCGCGGTGCGTCCAACCATTTTGACCACCTCAAACGCAGTAAGTATATCGTCTTGTGGTTTTGATAATTATGCTTTTCTGACTAGCGTTTCCCATCCTCTGAATGCCCTTCTCAGGTCTCTACTGCATTGATCTTCTTAGCGAGCCATGCCAGGTTTTTTCCAAAGTTCTTGATGGTTTGAACGCCTTCATCGTCTTCAGTGACATCTCCTTTTGAACGACCGAAAGCCACGTTCCAATATGTTGACCCTGGAACAATCATCTCTTGAATCATGAAGAAGAACAGAAGCTGAGCAAAGGTGAAATTATGTCCTGCTCTTCGAGCCACGACAATAGGGCCTCCAACTTTGTTTTTCAATGGTTTTCCTCGGGCGCTGTAAAATCTGCTGATGAGACTGACCATTTGAGGTGTAGCTGCTCCAAAATAGACTGGAGTGGAAAGAATAATTCCGTCAGCTTCTTTCATCTTGAAGAAGATGGCTTCGAAATCATCTTTGAAGTGACAGTTGCCTGTCTCTACGCAGCTTCGACAACCATCACAGGGTTCGATTTTCTTTCCTGCTAGGCTGACGAGTTCTGTTTCAAAGCCTTCCTTCTCTACTTCCTCTAGTGCTATACGAGTGAGAATTTCCGTGTTTCCTCCAGATCTTGCGCTACCGACAATGCCTATAATCCTCATCTCTGTCTCACCATGTCTTTTTAAGAGGTCATTCCAAGAGGATTTAACACTTGTGCATACTTAAGGCCAAGAAAGAAATCAGCCTAAGGCTTCCCTCGCTGAGCACTTCGTGCGGCTTGCTCCTTCTCTTAAACTTCTCTGCTTCACAGACTCCGACTTTGATGCTAGATGAGAAGGGATATATAACAAAATAACGGCTTAACAATGTCAGAAAGGTGATAGAGATGCCGAGAGTTGTACATTTTGAGATAGATGCAGAAAAGCCTGAGAGAGCTGTCAAGTTCTACGAGAAGGTGTTTGGTTGGAAGATCGAAAAGTGGAAAGGGCCTGTAGACTACTGGTTGATAATGACTGGAAAAGAAAAAGAGCCAGGTATTGACGGTGGACTGGCAAAGCGAACGGAAGCTGAACCTTCAACAGTTAACACTATTGATGTTCCTTCAGTCGACGAGTACGTCAAGAAAGTCGAAAGCAATGGCGGATCAATTGTCAGACCAAAGATGGCTGTTCCCGGAGTAGGTTGGATGGCTTATTTCAAGGATCCTGAAGGAAACGTCTGGGGTATTATGGAAAGCGACGAATCTGCTCGTTAGTCAGATATTATACGCATCGTGCGCTTTGACCCTCTTTCTTTAGTCTCTCTGCTGTACGTACTTCAATCGAAAACGAACCTGACGACAATATTAGTGATACTGTAATGTATCAATAGTGTTTCAGTACGCATTGCTTGAGCAAAATTGACTTGTACAAAGTGGAGAGTCGTGATGAATCAAGGAGGCAACATTGCGATAGTTGAGCTCGCGAAAAGTGACGCGTATCTAAGAGAGATCGGGTCTAAGTACTCAACGTCTCATTATTATGATGTGACAGTCTTTCGCGAGTTGAATTGCTGGAAAATCGAGTTGATTCGTAAAGAATTTGATGACAAAGTTGACAAGAGTTATCGTGGCAAGTTTTTCGAAGATCATATTGAAGAGCCAAGAGTCTTTGCAGCCTTGTTAGACGGCAAGCAAGTCGGTTGGATTGAGCTGGGTTATGATAAATGGAACAATAGAATGAGAGTTTGGGAATTTCTTGTAGAAGAAGAGTTCCGTAAGCATGGAATAGGAACAGCATTGATGAATCATGCTGTTAAAATCGCGAAACAAAGAGGAGCGAGAATGCTAGTGCTTGAAGCACAAACAAACAGCGCTACTGCAATTGATTTCTATTTGAATTTTGGATTTGAGTTCGTTGGTCTCGATATTGCAGCATATTCAAATGAAGATATTGAGAAGAAGGAAGTCAGACTTGAACTAGGTCTGAAACTGTAGTTAGGTGAAACTTGCCTCTATGAAAAAGCAAACTAGTAAGCTTGAAATGCGACCAGACTCATGATTATTCTATGTAATGGACTCGTCTTGATCAAGAATGCGAACTAATCAAGGTCAGAAGCCATCAAAGAACTGAAATCTCTGCACGTTATGAAGTTTTTCGAGAACCGTCTTCAGAACACAACTCTTCTAGCAGTTTGAATGTTGATGGCGCCGAGGGTGGGATTTGAACCCACGCGGCCCCGAGAGGCCACAAGCTATTAGGCGTTTAGATCATTAAACGTCTCCAGGCTTGCTCCCTACCTAGCTAGGATACCTCGGCTCAAATGCCACAAACCTAAATCAACATTACAGTTTATTACTGTTTTTCTGCCGTTAACACGCGATAGCCGCTTTCCCTCGCCAAAACCTCAACGTTTCCAAAAGCATCCTCGAAAACCATGCACAATCTTTTTCCGGCAACCTTGGACCTTAGAACCATGTCAAATCTAGCCTTACAGGTCATGTGTGTGGGAGCCTCGGTGATTATCGCTTTGACCGTTTCCATTCCAGCACTCACAGGTGGATTTGAAACTATGCAATCAAACTTAAAACCCTCAACAGGTTCGTATAAATCGCCGCGCCTGACCTCCGCGTTTTCCGCACGGTTGAGTTCGATATTCTTTCTCGCGAGCCAAACCGCCCGAGTGTTCACGTCAACCATAGTCACACTTAGGCAAGGATTGAAGATAGCAGCAGCAATCCCAACAGCACCATAACCGCAGCCAACATCCAGAACGCAACCCTTCTGCGGAAGAGCCACACACTCAATCAACAATCTCGTGCCCAGATCAATCTGTCTGGGGGAAAACACGCCTGAAGCAGTCATGAACTCGAAAGACTTACCACGTAAATATGTGCGAATCAAACCTAATCTCATCTTTGATTTTGGTTGCTCAGAAAAATAATGCTCTACGCCTTTGTTTTTCTTAGTCATTTTGTTTTCCGCTGCTCTTCCAGCAACGTGGATAAGTGCCTGTAGGCATTATAACACGTTTAGTTACAGATACGACTCCATGCTCCATTTCCAAGATCTGTTCGGTAGAGGCTACAGCCTTCCCCAAGGCAATTGCCTCGCCTTTCAAAGTCAAAACTGCAACCACTGACCCCTTGACTATTCCCGTCTCAAGTGACAATACGCCTGGGGCAGTTAAGCTTGCTCCGTGGCATACGGCATCAACAGCTGAATCTCGAATGTAGACCTTCGGAACCAAAGCCAACGCGTTCTCCATCGGCTGCACAAAACGCTTCAAAATCTTCTCATCTTTCTTCTCCAGCCACTCCATAAACCAGTAAGCCACATCATGCAAGATTACGGCACCACTTTCCATGAAAGGTCCTGCTCGCGTTCTGCGTAGTTCTTGCATGTGTGCCCCGCAGCCTAGAACTTCGCCCACGTCATAGCACAGTTTTCGAATGTATGTGCCACCTTCGCATCCAACTTTGAAGAGAACGTTCCGTCTGTCCATTTCCAGATAGTCCAGATAATAGATTCGCCTAATTCGCAATTGCCGCTTTACAGACGCTCGCAATGGAGGACGCTGATAGATTGCGTCTTCAAACTCTTTCAGAACCTTGCGAACGCTAGTTTCGGTTGTTTCGCCGTGAAGCTTCATTACGCACACGTACTCTTTTCCACTTAACAGCAAAGCCTGGACAACCTTCGCAGATTCCTCTAGAGTAACGGGCAGAACGCCAGTCACATGGGGATTTCTCTGGTCTAGTCTAGACCTCTAGAGTCCCGCCGTGACCAACATGCTGGAGCTTAAGGATACGTTTAACCCATGCAGCCACTTCATGACTTGTCGGACCAGCTGGCTTGTCCAGATTTACGACGCCAAACTTAATGTATTCTTCAGCCGGTCTCTCTTCCGGCTTATGTCCGAATTCCGGATTCGTCTTATCCTCAGCTCTCACCAGTGTTTTCCGCTCAGTTTCCCATGGAGCAACGGTTCTCGGCATAATAGATGTAACACCTCTTGCAGAGTATAAAAAGGCTTAAAAGTATAAGAGTTTGAACCTTACCGCAAAGCCGGCTTGATTGCCTGTTTCATTTCTTCCAGTTTACCCGAAGTCTTCAGCGCTTCTGAAACTTCTTCATCAGACGCGCCTTTTTTGATTTCCAGTTTCTCCTTGAGAGGTTCAACGTGGTTAACATTGGCTCTACGCCGTCTAATGCCAGTTACCGTTTTTGGACCAGTTACTAACACGAAACTCTTGTCTACCACGTCGACTATTATGCATTTTCTTCCAGCCTCTCGACCAGACAGCTTCACGCAGATTCTTCCAACTTCTATTGCTGGCACACTTAAGCCTCCTTCAGAATAACACTAAGAAACAACTCAAACATATTTATAACTTCACTTTAGTTAAGCTGCAACTTGTGTTTAGATGTTGAATTCAGTATAAGATTTCTCTCCACTTCCTTACTTTCCGTTTTTCTCTTTACGGGGTGTCGTTCAAGTCGTAAATAAGTAA
>CAYHEV010000055.1:0-11857 GCA_964355725.1 uncultured Candidatus Bathyarchaeia archaeon
GATGCATGGAGAAATCCCAATGAACGGGAATTGAAAGACGGTGGTTCAGCGTCACATGACTGTGGAAGACTTATCTCGCGGGCTGCAACCATTCGAATAGTATGATCACCCAAAAGGAGGAGGATGAAGCCATGTCTAAGATGATCGCTTACTGTGGACTGGACTGTGCCGAATGTAACGCATTCAAAGCCAGCCAAGCGAAAGACTCTGAGCGGAAAAAACAGTTGGCTAAACAATGGACCGAAGGGCTCAAAGTTGAGTTCAAACCGGAAGACATTGACTGTGACGGTTGTATGTCTGACAGGATTTCTGGTTGGTGTCGGAAAGTCTGTAAGATAAGACCCTGTGCCGTAAAAAGAAAAGTGAAGACTTGTGCACACTGCGACGATTATCCATGTGAAAAGCTGAAAAGCTTCTTATCAAATGAACGGGTAGCAACAAAGAATCTGGAAGAGATCAGGAAAGCACTCTAAGGCACACAGGAAGTGCTAAACGATGACGTTGACCCAAAACCTGAAGAAAGAAGCAAAGAAAGCTGGTTTCGCAGTCGTTGGCATCTCAAACCCTGACAGACTTTGCGACTTGCCTTACGGGAATATTGACTACGTTGGTGTTCTGAAGACTCCCGAGGAGGAGCTACCAAAAGTTAGATCAGTGATATTAATGGGTATCTATGCTTGGGACGCCGCCTTCAACATCGTTGCTGATTCCTCAAATCTGCATTTCAACAAAAAACGCAAGCCAAAAGTGCCTTTACAGAGTTTCCAGCTGTATTATCAGATTGTGAGAAGCAAAGCTTGGACAATTGCGCATTATCTACAGAAAAGAGGTTTTGATTCAATTCCTTCGGTTGACATTCCTCTCAAGACCGCCGCGGTCAGATGCGGTCTCGGCTACCAAGGCAAAAGCACGCTATTGGTGACTCCCACCTACGGACCCAGAGTTAGACTGGTCTCCGTGCTCACAACTGCAGAGTTGGACACAGACGAACCCTACAAAGAGGACCTATGCAAAGACTGTGAAAGATGTATACTCGCTTGTCCGACCAAGGCGATCGAACCTTACAAGGTGAAAGTCAACAGATGTATGGTCTACTCATCTGAAAACGCACGTTCAACAGACGTTCCAGATGAGATAAGGGAGCTAGAGAAGAGACTCACCAACCGGCCTACTCCAAATAGTTTCATAGACTGCACTAGATGTCTAGAAGCTTGTCCAATAGGAAAAGCGGTAGGTTGAGGGTCTTCCATCTGCCATGATTCTTTTTTTTATTTTTCTAAATAAGCTACACGCAGCGTCCTTGCGTTTTTTCTCTTTTCCGGTGCCACGCGCCTGAACAGTTGAACATACGGGACCAGAGAGGCGACAAGCTTGTTTTCGGCTTTCTTGAGATGTTCTTGATAGGTTGTTCTGGAAACCCGCTTTTTGTTTGCAATGTCCTGAACGCTGGCCTTTCTCGGCAGGCTGTAGTAGCCATTGCTGTACGCTGTTGTCAACGCGTCCATCTGTCTTTCAGTCAGGTCAGAAAAGAGCGCATCCGCAGTCAAAGTCAGCGAACTTGCTATAAACCCATCAAAATCGACCTTACGTAGAATCTCAAACTTGAAACCTCTCTCCTCGAATCTCTGCATCAGCCCCTTCAGATCTTTGTGTTTGAACGCAATCACACGGTAGTATTCCCAGCCATCGCGATAGATTATTGGCGAGATTTGAAGAAGATCGAATTCATCTATGATTCGGGTCACCGAATCCTCGTCTTTACAGAAGCATTTTTTCACGAAAAAGTGGGCATTGCGAAGGTCGGATGATTTTTCAACCATTCCGTCTATCTTGGACACTTCATCCAACACGGCGGAGTATTCATCCGCTTTGTCCACTATGAGTTCGATTACGTCGTGTTCTCTGTTGCACCAGTCGAACATCTTCAGGCGTGGATACTTCTTTGAAATGTCGCAGAAAGGGCAGTCGTGTGTTACTTTGAATGCGACCTCAAACAGAGTCATAGGAGAGATTAGCTCATTCTCATATTTAGCGGTTGAGCCGTCACATGACCGCGGAAAGCTTATTTCTAAAGGTCTCGACGATCCAAATCATAACGTTACTGAGGGAAATGGCAACAAGACAACGCCGAGAATAAGGTGTGATGTTGTTGGGTGAAAAAGAATGGGATAACGCTGCACAAACTTGGCTGGACTTTGTGAGAAAGGGCAAAGACTATCACAGAGATGGACTCAACAATCCTGCAACTTTCGAGCTGATAGGAAACACGAGAGGTCAAACCGTGTTGGACGTTGCCTGTGGTGAAGGGTACAACACGAGAATCTTGGCAAGACAAGATGCAAAGACGGTCGGGATTGACGTCTCAGAAAAGATGATAGAATTTGCTAAGATGGAAGAAGAAAAGGAAAGGCTGGGCATACGCTATTATGTCATGGACGCCGCTGCTCTTAAGGAGTTACCAGACGATCGATTTGACCTCGTAACGTGTTTCATGTCGCTTCAAGACATCAGAAACTACAGGAAGGCGATGTCTGAGGTGGTAAGAGTTTTGAAGGATCGAGGTCGGTTTGTTTTTTCCATTCCTCATCCATGTTTTGAAAACATAATCGTGCGAGGCAAGAGGACAAGCATATCGGAAAGATACTTCAGTGAGATCAAATACCTTCTTCCATGGGATGTGGGGAGACTCACGAAGCCTTTCAGAACCGTAACCTTTCACAGAACGTTGGCAGATTATGTGGAAGCACTGTACAAGAGCAAGCTGCTTGTATCGAGACTTGTTGAGCCGAAGCCGACGCGAGAAGGACTACTTAAACATCCTCACCTCAGAAGGCACATAGTGACGCCGCAGTCAATAATCATTGAATCCGTAAAGTGCACCGGGTGTTAATGCCAAAAGCTCAATTGGCCTTCGCTTCTCTTTGGTTCAAAGAAGGTTCGAGAAGTCTCGCCGAGGCGGAGAAACTTGATTTGGAAGCAATTGGTACTGAGGAGAGGCTTTCGCCAGTGCTTGAGAGAACGGGGTTCCGCATTGATTCGGTCAAAACATGCTTTTCTGGCGCGTGACCGCATAACCCGATGGATCTTCTTCCGTTTGAAGGAGACTGGTTTGCACATGTGCTGGTTCTGGCTCATAAAGTGTGAGCAAGCACGCTGGGCCGCGCAGGTGTTTTCCTCCCTGTCAACAGCTTTGTTTTGGTTTCTCTGAGAGCAATTCTCGGGAGAGTGTCTTCGTTTTCTCTTAGATACGTCTCCACTCTTTGTTTGTTATGTTTAATCAGATCCCTCAGTAGCCATGAAATCGCTTTCGTGACCAAGATGTCTCGACATTCTTTGAGTTTGTCAATGTTCCGGAAAGCCAAGGCTGCTAACCTTGTATCATCTGAGTCTCTCACTGGCTTGGTGAGTAATACTAGACTGGCGCGTTTCTTGTGTACATTAGCATCAAGAGCTAATTTGATCAGTAGATCTTTCCATTCTTTCCAGCCAGCTAAAACCTCGTAAGCAGAGAATTTTGATTGACATAATGAGTCAACTTCAGCCCAACCATGCACTCCGTTCAGCCATACATCAAGATGTTCTGGTTCGATAGTCTTTCTCAGTTTTGGGAATGACTCAAGCAATTCACCTGCCATGGAAATCTCGTTGATCGATTCTCCTTGACACAAAGATCTCAGCAATTCAATGTATTCAGATCTGGCAAGGTCCAGATGTTTCTTGATCCATTCTTTGACGATTTGTCTCTCTGTATCGGCTCCTATTGCATAGCAGGTCTTGTCAGTGCCAAGGTAGCTTTGAAGTTTTTCTTTTTGAGATTGTGG
The DNA here is from genome assembly GCA_964355725.1 of uncultured Candidatus Bathyarchaeia archaeon. Classification (GTDB taxonomy): domain Archaea; phylum Thermoproteota; class Bathyarchaeia; order Bathyarchaeales; family Bathycorpusculaceae; genus CAYHEV01. The sequence continues at coordinate 3,822 of CAYHEV010000055.1, forward strand.
CAGTCGTCTGGCATGTGCTCTAACTGCGGATATGAGTTCCAGATGATGCTTGTTAGCCATTCTTCGATTCATGTGGTCCCATCCTGGGGATGGCGCGCGCTATAGCAATATTTTCAATGCGCCGCAAGATATTGTCTCCGAAATCTCTTCCACGAACCTAATGTGCTCTGCATTATCAGACGCAAGCGAACCCTTCAATATTATAGGTGCAAAGTCAAAGTCTTGCGCACCTCGGTAAGTTGACAAAACACAGAACTCTGCACAAAACCCTGTCACAATAACGACGTCAACACCAAGCTCTCTCAGTCTTTCTGCGAGCCCTGTCTTCGTGAAGGAGTTGCCATAGATCTTCACTATGCGAATGTCTTGAGGCTCAAGCTTCACACTCTCAGGAACGTCAAAACCTTGTTTGCCCGGAACAAGACCTTGCTCCTCATTCTTGTGCTGTATGACAACGATGGGCAGATTCTTTTTTCTGAAAAGGTCTATTGCTACATTTATGTACTCGATAGCCGATTTCAGAGAGTCCGAGCAAGCTTGGTTGAGGCTGAAGAACTTATTCTGCATGTCTATTACGAGCAAAGCTGGCTTCATTTTTGTTTCACGCTTTGATTCTCTTTGTAGGCTAAGTGTTGTAGAGACATAGTCATTACTTCCTAATATGACCTTTTTACTTGGCGGCACTGATAAACTTTCTACAGACAGATGGCGGCCAGCCTAACGGCGTGCGCTACCAATTCCTCCAACCCAACCATGCTCGAACGCTAAAAGGGCAGCAGCGCCACTGCCACTAACAACATTGGCAGATAAAGCAGAAGCATGAGCCGTTCGGAGCCATCAGGAACATTGATTGTTAGCCCCCAAAGATTCGCTGCTGCATGAAAAATCATGCACAAAAGAACACTTCCACCCGTTTGATAATACAGCATCGATGTGAAAAATGACCAAACGCTCAGAACGAGCACATACTGCCGAAACGAAGATTTATACTGATGTGACCCAGGCACAAAAAACATGGGCAGATGCCAGCAAGCCCACAAAACGCCCAAAATCAAGGTTCCGCCCAGCCATCCGAAAAGTCCTTGAAGATGAGGAAGCGCGAATCCTCTCCACCCAAACTCCTCAGCAACTACCACCCAGACCTGAGACAAAACCAAAATGAGAAAACCATCTGACGGTTTCATGAACAAGGCAACTCGCTTCTTTTGCGAGAGTCCATGCAGAACCGTGCTCACCAAGTATATGATTCCGATAGGCGCAATGGCAAGAACATACCAAATCCACCCAACATTCCAATTCAACGCGCCATCCAGCAGATTGCCAACACCAGCTTGTCCATAAAACAAATATGTCAGCAAGAAGGCGGCAATCAGAGGACCGGCCAAACCCAAGAAATACGGAACCTGCGCAGGCGGCCTTGAAGGCTGCTTGAATGAAAGATGCAACAAGAAAATCAAGCCATGCAAACTCCAAGTAAGAGCATAGGCTATGAAGAAAAAGAAAAGGACCGCCACGAATGGAGCCTGCCCAGCCGAAAAAGGCATCGTGTAAAGGACTGTTCGTGCCAATTCCTCTGTTCTGGTCACACCAGAGAAAATTTCAATCAATACCATAACGAAAAAAAGCCAATCTGCATATTTATCAGTTAAGGCGTCACGTGACGGCACCATACTTCGGTGTAGCCCCGTCCGCTCACGCGATGATTTGAGCCGCCAAGTGACGCTACAACCCATATTCGCCTGCTGTGTGTCATTGACTAGCAGATGAAAACCTGAACGGTGAACAAACTTGACAAGGATGCAAACGGCAGCACCATCGGACGCAACGCAAGTTACTAAAGACTTGCTTCTTCATTTGGCAGAGCGCGGCTGCAAAGGACGCATCGTATCAGTCCAGCATCTCCACGATCTCCAAGAAGAAATCGAAGGACGATACAAACAAGGATTACTGGATAAAGGATTCTATCAGGAGCGCCTTACATATTTTGACTTCCGAATCCCAGAAAAACTGCGGGAATCCAAATCCCTGATAGTCGTCGCCGTTCCTCGACCCCAAAGCCAAGCCGTATTCACATGGAACGGAGAATCATACGAACTAATCATTCCTCCCACGTACGTCGCCAACGAAAAAACGAGAAGACGAATGGAACACTTCTTTTCACAAATTTTGGCAACAAAAGGATACCGAGTGGCAAGCACTGCATTGCCCTTGAAACTCCTAGCCGTGCGCAGCGGGCTCGGCTCGTACGGAAGAAACAACATTTGCTACGTTTCTGGCATGGGAAGCTTCCTCCAGCTTGTGGCCTTTTACTCCGACTTGCCTTTCGAGGAAGACAATTGGCAAGAAGCACAAATGATGAGAAACTGCCAGAACTGTGGCACATGCCGTCAGAACTGTCCCACTGGCGCCATCCCATCTGACCGTTTTCTACTCCATGCCGAGCGATGTATCAGCTTTCACAATGAAAAGAAGGGAGATGTTCCATTTCCGACGTGGATAGACTCTTCTTCACACAACTGCCTAGTCGGATGCATGCACTGCCAGAGAGTCTGCCCACAGAACAGGGAGTTCCTGCAATGGATCGAGGAAAAAGAAGAATTCTCTCAAGAAGAAACTGCGCTTCTCCTGCAAGGAGCACCTCGCGAACGACTGCCCGCCACAACGATAGAGAAACTCAAGCACCTCGAACTGCTCGAAGACACAGACATCCTCCCACGAAACCTGAGCGTCTTCTTTAGGAAACAATAACGAAACCGTTCAGAGCCGGACTATGTTGAGTGGATGGAATTTGAACCTGACCCGTGGGAGTCCTCCCGACAACCATCGCTCAAGCGTTGATGCCTTCCGCGGACTCGTTTCCTTTTTCACCGTTCGCGTTTTTCAGTCCATATTATGGAGAATTTATCTGCTGACCTGCATGGGCGGCTTTGTCAACTAGAGATTGAAGATTCTGCATATCAGTCGTGTTGTTATTCGCCTACAATCATAGGACATGCAAGCAACAAAAGTATCGTTTGCCTTAGCTTTTCAAATCAATAGAATCGCATAGAAAAGAAGGATGCTAGATGACAACGCTAAAACCATTGAAGAAATAGCTAATCGAATTCTTCAAAATAATCCCGACCAGATTGTTCGCTGTCGCCTTTTACGAGACGTTCTTAGAGTAGCACCTGATGAAGAGATCATGGCTGAAGCTAGGGTTCAAAACGCTAATCCCATAAGAGGGAATTGAATGCCAGCTTTCGCTTTCCTTGCACCACCTTGCAGCGACAAACTGGCTTTTCTCGGAAAGCTCGATAAGCCGGAGCTGATACTTGTACGGTTTAAAGCCCAAGATTTCCTCAAAAAAACTCAGCGGGATTCTCAGCGAGTTTCTCAGTTTCCGCTACTTTCCGGGCTTCACATGCCGTAGCCTTCGCTTTAAGACTTTTCTGAAGGCTCAGAACCTTATCAATGTGCAGTGTTTTTGCTTTCCTTCTGCGCGAGGAGCCTGTCATACTTCTTATTCAACTCTAAAAGCAGATTCTCAAGGCCAGCGTAATCGACAAACTTCCCGTACAAGTGATAGTACGCCGTCATAGTCTGCACGCTTGTTCTTATCTGCAGGATATCAACTTTCGAAAGCCCACCTTTCTGAAGCTTCTCCATACAACATGCAAGAAACCTCAAAGCTTCCGCTGGAGTTGGAATTTCCTTCTTAATCGTCTCAATAACTGAGGACGAGGAGGAAACAACAGAATTTTTTTTCACTCTTTCCTCCTTGTCCAGTAAGCCCAAAGTGTAAAGTTTCATGTAGACTGCCTTCTGTGTCTTCTTCAGTTTAGAGGCCATTAACTCTATACTATTTTTTTCTTCAGCTAGCTTCTGAAGCTCTCTTTCTTCTTGAATACTCCACATTTTCCTCTTCAAAGATTACACCTTCTGACCGAAAAACACTCCAGCAAGAGTGCCAATCAAACCACTAATCACCGTGAAAATCTCGCTATTCCAACTCCGCACAAAAACTATGTAAACTACTTCAAAACCGTCACATACTGGTGCTCTGATCAACAACCTTTCGACACCGCCAAGAATGCTTTTATTTGTGATTTTGCCTTGTTTGTCTTGCCGGATGATGAAAAGGCATTAGTTTGACGCGTTGCGATGAAAGTTCAGAGTTACTCGGACGGCACTAGATGATAACCTTATATAGCGATGTTGCTCCTATGTTGCCAGGTTCTGCATACCTTGTATGTTTACTTCTGTGCCATCCGATTGGTGTGTTCATTTGATAACTCGCTGAAACTTTGTTTCAGTAAAACTTTTATTGTGTAGAACTCTTATTACAATCTGTTGCACCAAGAATTTACACTCCTTGTTTGCAACGAAAACAACTTGGGGAGAAGAGAGTGAAGAAAGAACTTGCTTTGTTTATAGCGACAGTATTTTGTCTTTCCACCGTTTTGATTCCAAGCACTTCGGCAATAGGTCCAATTCAGCCACCAGTCGACACAAGCACTTTGTATGTCGGTCGCGTTGGCTTTCCAAGTTTCGCGGATCCTGCCAGGGCATATGATACTAGTAGTGCAGAACTGATCTTCAATGCTTATGACACCCTAATCGTGTTTGGCGAACCTGTACTAAACGCGTGGGGCACTTGGGATGTCCACGAGCAATACTGGGCGTTTTCGCCAAGCTTAGCCACCAACGTCCCAAGCATGACTGAAGTAACGCTTGACCTTCACGGCGACGCACCAATTAACCCAACAGACCCAACGGGAACTTTGCACACGATTCCTCCGAACGGCACAGAATACATATTCTGTGGCTTTGCGTGGGTTGACAACTTCCCAGATGGCGTATTAGGCCATGACGACGTCGTCTACATCAGTGAATGGATAGGCGGCATCGAGCAAACCTGCGTCACTTGGCAAGTTATCAGCTTCGACATAGGCGGAAACATACTGCACCTACACCACTGGTACTATGACTTCAACATAAGGACAAGTCCAGTCATCAGCTATGTTAATGAGCTAGGCGTAGTTGTTGACACGTTCGACATTAACGATGTAATGTACTCGCTGGAGAGAGGCTTGGTGCAAGACCAATATGGCAGTCCAATGTGGATGTTCTACAAGCCCTTGTTCGACCAGATGAACAGCGACCCCTGGGTAGGCAACGAAATGTGTCTGGCATACTTGATTGATGATGCTTTCGTGGTTCTTCCGGGCAACGTCCTGAGGATAAATGTTGGCATTGCCTTCCCAGAAACGGCGTTCAAGCAGATCATGTGTGGCACATGGGGTGCAATAGTCAGCAAAGAATTCTCAGTAAGCATCGGATGCTGGAACGGAGACCTGCTCACTGACAGCGACGCTAACGGCATTCCGGACTGGTGGGATGGTTACGGCTACGTCATAATACCAAGACGTACAAGTCGCTCACCATACGACGCAGTTGGCAACTACCGCTACGTTGGCACAGGTCCATACCGCATTACGCTGCGCGACTCGGTGAACAGATTGGTAGTATTGCAGAGAAATGCCCTATACTGGCGAGGTTGGCCAGCGCCTCAGAGGAAAGCCTTTCTGGAGTACATAGAAATATCATACATTACTGATTGGGCTTCGAGAAGAGATGCTTTCATCGCAGGCCAACTTGACATCTGCGATGTGCCCAGAGCCTACATGGGCGAACTCTTGAACGCTTACGGCGAACCAAAATACCTAGAAATCAAGACAATCAAAAAGATTTCCCCAGTTTTGTCAATGGAGGCCATACACTACACATTCACGGTAGACCCATCAAGTGCATACATCGGAACAGGCAGCCTCCCGGACGGTATCCCAACAGACTTCTTCAACAACACCCACATCAGGAAAGCCTTCAGCTACGCTTTCAACCACACCAGATACCTAGCGGAAACATGGTTCGGCGAAGCCATATGCAGAGAAACACCACTCATCTACGGACTAGTACCAGACTACTACACCAAAGGCCCAGATCCGCCAAGGACCTACGACATTGACTATGCGAAAGCTGAAGCAGAACTGAAAGCTGCGACAACTTGGGGCGCAAGCGTTTGGGACCAAGGATTCTACATAACCTTAACATACAACAGCGGCAACGAGCAGAAACGCATCGCATGCTACTACATACGCGACTTCTTCGGAGCCTTGAGCACTTACGACGGAAGAAGCGGAAGCCCGTTCAGAGTTGAAGTTCAAGAAATCGACGGGCCAACATACCGGACTCTACTTGAGGAATTCAAGTTGCCCATATGGACTATCGGTTGGGCTGCAGATTTTGCGGACCCAGACAATTTTGTGCGAACATACATGCACAGTCTAGGAAGCCTCAGCTCATTCCAGAACTACACGTTGGACAACGGATGGGACGCCACTCGTGGGCTGAATAACCCGACTCTGAACAAGGATGAACTCATCGACTTGGCTGTCAAGACCCCTGACGGTCCAACAAGGGCAGATTTGTACGCAGACTTGGACACAATCTACCTTGAGGATGTTCCAAGCTTCGTCGTGACTCAACCGATCGGTCGCAGGTGGCAGAAGTATTGGGTCAAAGGATGGTACTACAACGTTCTGTACCCATCGGACTACTACTATCACCAGTACAAGGAAAACGCACCATGGGAAGACGTTAGCGGTCTAACACCTGGCGTTCCAGATGGAGTAGTTAATGTGCGAGATTATGGTTGGATATTTGCGCACCTCGGAGCCAAAGCACCTAACCCTGCTGGAATTCCGCGTTACGATCCACTCTGGGCGCCAGGCACTTATGGCTGCGGCGGCTGCGATGTCTACTCCGATAGAAAAGTCGACATTAAAGATCTAAATCCTGCAGCGACGCATGACGTGGCGATCACCAATGTTGAACCTTCGAAAACTTCAATCGGAAAAGGATACATTATGACTGTCAACGTCACCGTCGAAAACCAGGGGGACTACACCGAAACTTTCAACGTCACAGCTTACGCTGATAGCTTGCCGATCGGAATGCAAACCCTTACTCTCACGAGCAAAAGTTCCACACAGACAACGTTCAATTGGAACACCAGCAGCTTTGCACAGAACAGCTATATCATAAAAGCCACCGCTGAAACGGTTGAAGAGGAAACTGATACAGTGGACAACACTTTGAGTGATGGCACAGTCACAGTAGGAGTTCCATGCGATGTAACAGGTCCAACTCCGGGCGTTCCAGACGGCGTCTGCAACATGAGAGACATCGGTTATTTCTGCAGTAAATTTGGAACTACGCCTTCCAGCCCTGGTTGGGATTCAAACTGTGACGTAACAGGGCCAACACCAAAAGTGCCAGACAACATAGTAAACATGCGAGACATAGGAGAAGCATGCAGCAACTTCGGCAACATAGACCCGTAGACGACTAGTCCTCGCCTATAACCCCTCTTTTTCTACTGAATCGAATCACTGACCTTTCTGACTACTCCAAGAAACGAAATTCCGGACCATCAATCCTTGCTCAAAAAAAGGGTAAAGTTTTACCCAAACCCCAACCAACCCAGAGATTGGATGGATACATCCCGATCTGCCCGTTTCATTTCTTCTCTTTCCACTTCGTGTATTCTTCCTGCAATTCGCGTTTTTTAGCAGGGTCTGGATTGACGTTCATTTGATGGATTTCTTGCCCTGCCAACTTCTTTACGTATCTTAACCACATTTCAAAATTCAAAGTGCGTTCCTTTATTCCTTCTACTATATCCTTTTGGTAGTTGTTATAGCCGGACACTACTTCACCCACAAAGACTTGGTTCATAACGCCAGTTTATAAGACTTATCTTGGAAGGATTGATTTTGTCCAGCTTTCAACTCGTCGAATTGGGGTTGGTTGGGGTAAAGTTTTATCCCAAACCCAAACGCCTTAAGAAACTTTATGTTGGCACAGGTCAAGATAATCCGAGGGATAGGTGAGTTGAGATTTGAGGTTGCTGAAACCGCCTAGACTTGAAGCTGGCGATACTATCGGTGTGATCGCTCCTTCACATCCTGTTCAGCCGTTTCAGGAAAAGTATG
>CAYHEV010000056.1:0-7718 GCA_964355725.1 uncultured Candidatus Bathyarchaeia archaeon
TGCCATGTAAATGTTGCCGTGTATTCATCGGTCGTGATGGTCGCGCTGACCACGTCACAGCCAAAATATGTTTTAAATGGATCAATATCTGCTTTTTTCACGGAAAGAACCACGCTCGTCTCTGGTATCAAGTGTCCAGCTTGACGTTCTGCATCGGTAAGATATAATCTAGAAGCATTGATGTAATATGGCAAGCTTGTCATGTGATAATTCAACGTTATTTTTTCATCATCATATGTCACGCTCATGTCTTCATCAACAACACGCAATTGGTTTGGTGCGATATAATATGAACCGCTTGCTTTATACATAACGTCTGCTTTTGTCGCCGATGTTGTGGCGACGCAATAGTACTGAATGGATAATGTCGTGATGATCATCGCCAGGACAAGCATTTTTTTCGATTGCACGTGAAAGTAGTAGTCTAAATCCTATTTATAGTTGACGAAAGAATTGCCAGAGGAATGCTCCACAACAATCTTTTTAACGTTGTTTGTCGTCTTTAATTACAAGCGCCAGCCGACCATTACCGGTTAACAAGACCATGACAAGAATAGTCGAAACATGCCTGGCAAGCATCAAGATTATTTGAAACGAGTCAAGAGAAAATGACGCATAGGAAAAAATCAAAACAATGGCGCAGGAGAGATAAAACAATTTATTATCCAAAAACATCAATCACTCTTCAAGAAGCGGCAGCTCGGGTTCATCCAATCGATAAAGAACCAGACAAGTTCGTTGCTTTTGAGAACTATGAAATTTTTGATTATGTAATCAAGCTACCGCAATCTGAATTGATGGAATATGTCATAGATTTCTTGGTTTCTCAAGGTTACTCGAAAGAACATGCGTTCTTGACGAAAAATTATGCATATTTCGACGGGAAAATTCCCATTCTCTTGATAGCACACCTCGACACGGTTCACGCTTCGCCGGTTACCACGATTTATAAGCATGCTACTGAAGGATACTTGATTGCCAGGGAAGGAATTGGAGGCGATGATAGATGTGGTGTTTTCGCCATCCTTAACATCGTTAGGAAGAATTACAAGCCATTTATCTTGTTTACCACGGATGAAGAAATAGGTGCTGTTGGTGCCCACGCTGCTGCAAAAGAAATCAAGCCAGCACCAGATATAAAATACATGGTTGAAATAGATAGACGAGGAAAAGAAGATTCCGTTTATTATGACAACGATAACAAGGATTTCAAGAAATACATCGATGCTTTTGGTTTCAAGGAAGCAAATGGTTCATTCTCAGATATAAGCGTTCTAGGCGATGCATGGAACATAGCAAGCGTGAATCTCTCGTCTGGTTATTACGATGCTCATTCCGTTGATGAAAAAATAAAAATTCACGAGCTGTTCGCCACCCAAAAGAAAGTCATGAAGATGCTCGATAATCCACCAGAAAAGAGATTCGAGCACGTCGAATCAGTATATGTGTGGGGCGGAATGGGAATTTATGATATCGATGAATATTATGGCACGAGATATGGTGATTATTCTGGCCTTGGCAGGTTGCCAGCCACCACGGTCTTGACAACGGAACAAATTGACCAGGCAGCATTCAAGGGAATTGCCGTGAAATTTCTTGACAAGGCGGCAAAAGCTCTTGCCACGATCAAGGAAATGCCATTTGTCAAGAATATTTACGCGAAAGACAATACTGGAAAACATCCTCACACGGAAAAACCATTTTTTTCCACGACGATGGACACGGAAACACATTGGATCGACGATATCAACACGCCTAAAACCAGCAAATTCTATTTAACGCTTAAACCGCAAGAAAAACAAAAAGTCAATCCACCAATTGCTTTTCTCTTGGACATGTACAAGCAATATCCGAATTTTGACGCAGCGCTTTCACGTTATGCTTCCGATCCACCGAAATGGAAAGCTTTCATTGTTGACATGCACAAGAAAAAGCCAACGGTTGGTAAAAGCGCGCCAACGCAACACATGTCATTCGGAAGGGTGCCTCTTGAAGGCCAAGATAAAATATTGGATGAAAGTCTCGAATGCATTTTCCGGTTAAAGGATATACTAAACGTGCAGAGAATTTCAATAGAAAGTGGAAAAATCACCGTTGGATATAGCGATGAAAATTTCTTTGGAACAATGCCAATTGGCATTCTCGCAACAAATGCTCGTTTCAAGGAAAAAGCGAGCAAAAAATTGCTGGATTTGATGAAACTCCTTGATGGACGTGTTAAAATGTACACGGGCCTTGATGCCGCGTTGCAGAAAGAACTTGATGATCTTGAAGTCGGAAAAGGTGGAAAAAAAGTATCAAAAACAACCAAAACATTACAAACATCGCTTGGCATGAGTGTATTTGAAAAATTGAATCCAAACGTGAAAGCACGGTTAATTGATAGCGGTCTCGACGCGGTTGATTTTCTTGAAGGCTTGCCGTTCATGAAGGCCGTGACTGTCATGGATAATGACGTGTATATCAATTTTACCTTTGAACCAAAAAAATCGATTGGCACCGATCTTGGCGCTGCATTGAAAATGAAGAGTTTTAATGATCAATTGGATGCTGCATATCCAAAATTACGCAAGGAATCACGAGATGTTTTTATCGAGCTGCTCGCCACGCTTAAAAAATATGATGGCTATGCTGCCGCGTTGCTAGAAACACGTCAAAGACGAACCATTCCCTCCGTGAAAAAAGTAGAACCAACTCTTTCCGAAAAAGAAAAGAAAGTCATGGCAAAGATCAAGAAGCTTCTCGTGAGCCAAGAAGATGTCGATGATTTCATGCAGATTTGGGAAGATAGTGGAGAAGATTATGAATTAGCCTTGGAAAGATATACAATATTCTTGGAAGAAGAGAAAGAATTAGGCGTTGTTGACGAGCGAATGTTTGATGATGCGCCTGCATGTAGTAAACATGCTAGCATGGATATCGTTGATAGATTCGAGACTGCTGAACCAAGCGATGAAAAGTTAGAAGAAGATTTTGAAGACATGGGCGTTGACGAGGCCATTTACACGTTAGAAGGATACTTCAACGATTATTCATTCATGATCGATCCGGAAGGCGATGACTGTGAATCGATGTTCATCGATAGCGAAGGTGTCGAGCGCCCGATCAATGATTTAAAAACAGAAATAGATTCCATTGCCAACAAGAAAACCAGGAAAATAATGCGAGATGCATTGAATAGTTTGCTCAGTGCATTGAGATATTAAAAAGTGAAACGATGCAACGCCTTCGAGCACGTTTTCCGAACCGAAAGCACATCGTGCCTTCGATGCTCAACATCCTTTCTTTCAAGGAGCTAGTTGACGTGCGGAAAGAAATACCGAAGGAATTCATGAAAGGCACCGTCGAATATCATCAAAGCATGGTCAACGTGAGCAGGTATATCGTGGAGAACCACGCTGCCAAGATCGATGCACGTTCAGTTCAAAAAATGCGTGATGATATACGGCAAAATGATGCATCGCTCAAATCTATCAAGGAAAGGATGAAGCTCAAGGAGCGAGTTCTTGGATGCGCTGATAAACCAAAACAAAGAAAGAATGATGCCGTCGTCATCGTCAAGATAGATAAAAAAGGCTATAGAATGCGATTGACATCGATGGATATATGTCATCTTGAATCGGTGTTAAAATGCGATTTTTGCATTCCATCGATGCGAAAATTAAATTACTTGTCATCATTCGAGTCCCAGGTAAAGAAAGGCTACATGACACGGTATATCTTGAAAGATTACATCGTTGCCATGGTAGTCGTCGCATCTAAAATCGTCGGTGCAAAACCGGAAACAATAACATCGGTAAAGATCATCGAAATGGCAGAAAGCATCGTCGCGACCGTGGCAACTTCTTCCGGATCTGGCTTCCGTGTTGTTTTCAAGATGATAAAAGACGTGTTTCAAATGACATCAACCATCATCATGAAAACATCAACGGTTGAAATGACCGTTAAAGGCGAATGAAGAATGGATGATGGGAAGAAATTTTTCCTCTTGACCACGAGTGTTTTTATCATGACACTCGTCATCATTTTTCTTTTGTATGATCTGATAGTTTCAATGAATGCTCCTCCGCCAACACCACAGAATCCATCTACGTCTAGTGGTGTTGATATTTCATTGATAATAACGCAGATATTCGTCATCATTGCTATTTCATCTGCTGTATTACTTGTTGCTGTAAAGTGGAAAGAAAAGAAAATAAAAGAAAGTAAAAATAACTCCAATTTCAAGCGGCTCATAAAAAGTAGACGTTAAATATTAAAAAAAATCGTCAAGTGTCGTTGAAATTTGATCTTCAACACCACGACATCTCGGGACTTCTATCCGAATCGTCAAGCTTTTATCATTTTGGTATGTCGAAAGGACTGGCATTAGTTTCTCCATTACATCACACCCCTTTCGATTGTTACAGTTGAAACACTTCATGTTTGATGAATTGCATTCTATCATATGACCACCAAACAAAAAAATTCGGTAATTGATCATTCAGTTGCCGGATTTAAAAAACTACCGACGTGATCCGTGCCTTCGTTAAAGGAGAACTCTTCTCTATAATTCGTAGTGTATATTTCATATTGTATTTTTCATACCATGTAATTTTTCATACATAATTTTTCATACCATATCGTTAGCATATTCGAGCAAGGACTTTTCATTCCAACGGAGAAGCATGGTAGTAAAGATTGCCTTGGCCACCGGCGGGCATACTGCATTTCCTATTTGCATGCAACGTTCATCGTAATTTCCATAAAAGAAATAATCTGAAGGAAATCCCATCAAAATCTGCAATTCCCATGATGTTAATCTCCGTCCGAACCATTGACAACAACTTCGCGCGTCTGGCCGGTGCCGCATGTTCTTGGTAAATGCTTTTAGTTCGTGCGCTACTATAGTTGGGTGAATTGGTTCAACATGTCTTGTTGGCCGCACGTCTGGATAATTTCCAACAAAGAGTCTTCGTCGCTCGTGATACAAGCCAAAATCATTCGCCTTGAGAAAACGAGGATACTGAACGAATGGTGCGGCAAACGGGCTTTGCTCAAGACTCCAAAATCGAGGGCGAGCTTGTTCGATGATGTCGAGACACTTGTAAATGATCGATGGATCACGATCCCTGTTTCCGCGAACGTTGATCCCGGAAAAACCAGGGCACGGTGGTGAACAATGGATGATATCTGCCTTTCCCATGGTGGAAGCATCGAAATCAAGAATGTTTGCTTCGATGACTTCCGCATTCTCGATGTTATGCTGATAGGTTTGCAGCGCGAGATTCCACTTATCAACACCGACGTGATGATGCCCGCTCGATGCCATTTGAAAGCCACATGAAGCGCCACCTGCTCCAGAGCAAAAATCAAAGATGCGTAATTTCATGCGTCATTCTCTCCACGGCCACCAATCTTTTCTTTCTTCCCGTTCCTTTCGTTTCAATTTATCCATTCTTTTTTGCTCTTGAACAAGCCATTTCTCCCATTTAATTAATTCATGGCGACACATCCGGCATCGTTTCTCCTTCTTTTCCGTGTCGAAAACTCCGCCGCAATTCTCGCAATAATATCGTTGATATTTTTCTTTGAAGGCTTGTTTTCCCATCACGCATCATTCATCCCATTCATTGCCACAATTCTTGCACGTGTAATACCCTTGATCAAAAACATCGACGTGGTAGCACTTTGTATCGGTAGAACCACATTTCGGGCATTTCTTTTGAAATCTATTCATACTCGACGAATCGCCCGGTCATTTTCGATAGCCGTGCTTTCTCGATTTCCAATCTCGGATCGTATTCACGACATTTACAACCATTCGAGAAACACGGGTGGGATATGGGATGCGGCCCTACTCTCCCGTGGCGATTCTCGTGATGACCACATTCGCAAATATTGCCGAACATCACGTCGATTTCTTCGGATGCCTTGATAGCCCTTTCGGGTATCATCGCCTCGTTACGAACGATCAACCAACACGCCACGATCTTTTCGTCTCGATCATCAATGGATTCGATTTCTTTCATCCTTTTCTTTATCTCTTCATCATATGTCATTTATTCTTCACTTTCTTCTTGTTTCTTTTTCTTGATGGTGCCTTTCTTTTTCTTGTCCTTGTAGAGCAAGTATTCGTGGATATATGGAAGCAACACCGGCTTCGATGATTCGACTACTGGAATTCCGTTTGCCAGGTAATCAACAATATCATCTATATCCACGTAAAATCTATTCTTGTGCATTCTATCGAGCATCAAGGTAACTTCATAAAATGGCTTTGCATCCGTATTTAAATAATTATACGTGTTTTCGACAACATAATGTTCGAGGAAATTGAAATAGGGAATGACCTTGAACATCGAATCTGTCTTGTCTTTTTCCGTTGCTTTGACGTGCTTTTCCAGCTCGGATCGAACAAGGCTCCGGTCTTGTTCCTTGTAAATCGACGTGCAAAGATGTATTGCCATGTCGAAATCTGACGTGGCTATGTCCGGCGCGTAATCTTTTGAAACAAGTGCTTTCGTGAAATTGAAAAAACTACATCCATTTTCATCAAATATCTTCAATGCTTTTTCCTTGTCAATGTCTTCGAGCAATTCCGGGCGTTTTTCTGACAAAAACTCGAAGGTATCGGTAAAACCTGGCGACTTGATATCCACGCGTATATCAAACTTGATGACACTCTTCTCGTCAATTTCACGGCAGACGAGAATTATCTTGCTAACATTACTACTAGCGAGCATTTTCTTGAAATTCTTTAACTTGAAAGCATTTTCTTCTTGGCCAGAAATATCGATGATAAAAATGATCGGCATGAGACGGTTAACCATGTATATTTGTTTTTCAAGAAAATCTTTAAGATCAGAAACTTCCTCGTGATAAACATCTGCTCGATTGAATGCTTCATCCAATGTTATCGTTTTACCAGAATTTTCCTTGCCTATCACGAGAAGTTTTTTCGATGACGTGTCGTGAATGAAATTGAGCATCGCGTCTATTTCCTTCTCATTTCCGCACACGTCACCGAGTTTCTTGGCAAGGGATCGTTTTTCCAATTTTTCAATGTTCCTGGTAACGGTGATGCCCATTTTTGCCAATTCTTGCTTGACATCATTGAGCTGTGATGGAAGAACGCCATTGGCAAGGCACGCCGTGTCGATTTCCAGCTTGAACCGTTGCATTGACTCCACGATGAGATTCAAGGTCTTGGCTTCAAGGTGATTTTTCTTCGCCATGCCTTTCCATCCCGCACTTGTATGAATTGGATGCTGATCATTTTCTGGTGTTTCATTTCTTGAATCGATTTTTCAAGGTTATCAAGAACATTCGTGTCATCCTCGAAAACACGATAGATCGTGTCATTGATTTCTTGCATTATTTCCACGATTTTTGAAACCTTGGATGCCACGTATGCTTCATAATTGGTGAAGCCAATGAAATGAATTTCATATTCTTTTCTTTGAAAAAGATGATCGCGTATCCATGTTTCTGTTTCTATTATATAATTTTTCTGCCTGCCAGTAATGATAACTTTTCTTGATGGATCGTGACAAATCAAATCGATTATTTCTGGAAATGGCTGAGCTTCGAGATATAATTTTCCAAGCACGGCTTCTAAATTTGAAATATCTTGTTTCTTGTGCGGGGATTTATTGCACGTGTCATCAAGATCGATGATATCTGTCATGAAAGAATAAAAGAAAAATAAAGATAAAAATGGCACGATGAAGTGATAA
>CAYHEV010000056.1:7818-11851 GCA_964355725.1 uncultured Candidatus Bathyarchaeia archaeon
ATAAAAAGGCTTATTTAGACATTCGTCGTTACTATCGTGATCAACGATGTTCCAGATTGAACCTCTTGCACCTCCAGCAACGATTGATAGCGTTGAAAATGCCTTGTTTTTTTCAATACTCGCAGTCATCATCATCGTAGCTGCGGCGATCATTGCCTTGTATTACACTGATGTCGATGAACGAACAAAAATAGCACGAGAAATCAAGAATAGGAAAAAAAATATACAGAAATCAAAATCCGGGCATTCTTCAAGGGAAAAAGGAATTCCCAGGCGAAGAATATCCACGAGACCACCGTATCGTGGAAATACACGGCGATGATCACGCGTATTGGTAAAGAGCACCAACAAAACATTCATCGCATAACTCCATGAACATAGTTTCATTTTCAACGCGCAAGATCATGCCTTTCTTTTCGCAATGCTGGCAAAATCCAGGCGATCTCTTGATCATCCATTCATCGTTAATTTTAAACGGCATTGTCTTGTTCACCTTTCTGCTTCATTATCAAACGATTTGAAAATAACGAAATCTTGCCTTCGATTTATTCACGATTTCATCGATGTCCGTGGAATCGAGCAAGAAACACGATTTCCATCCAGCCGAATGCGCCATGTATCTTGTTTTTCCATCGATCTCGCATTGCATGATCATCAAGCTTGACCGGGCACCTTTATGATCTGCAAAAAGATATGCCTTGTTTCGCTCGTTGAAGATGGCGATTTTCCATATCTTTTTCATTTCCATCATGATACCATCAAGCCCGGAAAGTGCCAGGTCATTGAAGATTTCGTGACCGATCTTTGACTTGATCATTTGGTTGATCTCCGGTGCTGGAGGTCTCGATGCTAAACGGCATTCAGTTGTCATCATTCTTCATCACCTTTATTCGACACAAATGGACAAATCATGACTTTCTTTTTTAACACCATCCTTGAAACCAAATCCCTTGATCACGGCATACGCGGCAACATCATTGTCCTGGAGGCGTGCTATGTTTCGCACGATGTATCGATGCCCGTTGTATTGCTTGTTATAAATATCAACGACACCAAGCGTCACGAGGTCTCGAACGATGCTAGGAATGTTGTTAACAACTCTATCAGCATGCTCGAATTCTTCATGCACATAACGCCGTATATTTTCGACCGTGAAATATTTTTTATTGAACCGCAATAGATAATCAGCAGTGTAAAGAAACGCATATTTCCGGTTCGCGATTGAATTCAAGCATTTCTTGCACGTGAATCGATTTTCTCCCTTGAGAACGCCGAGTGCCATCTTGTTCGTGTTAACCTTGGTAGCCCGCTTGCATATCGAGCAGTTCGACCGTATTTCCGGATCGGAAAGAACGGAAAAAAATTCATCGATATCGTTTGTTTTCATGTTTCTCTCGCCGCCTCTTGTTCTTTCTTGCCAAACTCCTTCCTCGCATCGGTTCGTGATTCATGCTGCTTGAGTTGTTCGGTGCGAACACGTTCCACGTGCTCTTTTTCGATAGCCGGAGCAAACATCTTTGGAAGAACACCCTTCAATGTATCCCAGTTATTGTCCAGGAAGTTATTCATTGATCTTTCAGCAGCAGCCACCTTCTTGGTCATGGTCACGTTCACTTCTTCCAGGTCTTTTTGAGCAATCAACCATTTTTGCACGAGATCGAAATATCGTGCCACCGGGTTATTCGACAATGCCGGGTTGGTGAACGATGCATCATCGACCGTCGAGATTGTTTCTTCTGGTGCAGGTTGTTCATCATCAGCATTCTCAACAACGCGGCTTTTTCTCCCTGGAACAGCAACCTGGATGACATCGATCTTGGTCATGTCACCGCCAGGCTTGCCATTAAACATCACCAGTTCACCGGCCGAGATTTTCTTGAGCAAGGTGCACCCAGCCATGATGAACTTGCTTGCTGATTTCCACTTGGATCGCCCACCGGTTGCAGAATAAAGCTCGTTGAAAGCAACTTTATCGTCGGTCTTGGTGATCATGTGGAACGAGTATTGCTCGTCAACAATCTTCACGCCAGGTTTTTCCGCCTGGCTCGCGTCATCGCCAGCACTTTCTGTCTGGCTATCGATGTTACCATTTGATTCGTTGTTCATGTCTACCGCCATTACCATTCGTTATTCACCAAGTTATATTTTCATACTCACTATATCAGAATATACTTACAATAAAGAGTATTTAAATTTTTAGGTTTTAACAAGGATCAATATGATCCGAAAACCTTGCCTTTTTCAAGAATTTCAAGAAAAGGTACAAGGTCTTCCGGTTTTTTTGCATTAAAATCCTCGTTTCTGTCACAATCTTCAAATTCAGTAAATATTTTTTCCGCTGCGGCATCGATGGAATCTGCTTCGACGAACGCATAGCAAGGCTCTTCATCCGGGCCGAAATCATCGATGTCTATCATGTAGACTGCCATTTTTTCACCTTCAGAATTCATACCCTTCATTGATCATCTTCATTATGACGGTAACGATAGCATCCATCATGGAAATGCTTCGTTTTGCATGACGGTGAAGCACTGCTTTCAAGACACCCATGCCGCTATCCTCGATCTGTTCAGGCGTCATCGCGTCTATAGCATCAGCCAAACTATGACCATTCAATCTTTTAACCGGTAATTTTATTCTCGGCTCGTCAGACACCTTCGTTTCTTTCTTGACCGTGCTTTCTTTTTTCGGGGAGCGTGGTTTTGGTTCAACCTTTTTCTTCGTGGTTTTTGGTGCTGATTTGGTGACAGAATCTTCATTGATGGATTCCGCGATATCTGGTGCGCCACTCGCTGTCCCGCCCCTCGTGAACTGGCCAGGTTCGTCAGTTCGAGTACCGTGATCGCCTACCCCACTCGACACGGGCGATCTTTCCGGGGCATTCGGGGCGTGTGGCTGTTCCTTTTTTTCGGTGATTTCTTCTTTCTCTTTTTGAGCCTTGAGAGCTGCCAATCGTTTTTGCATTTCACTCATTGTCTTCGCACTCTTCGTCTTCATTTTGTTCTAATTGACTAAATACTTCTTCAAATCCACATAATGAATAACCGATATCTCGATAAAACTGCTTGTAATCATCTTTCGAGAATACACCATCAAGAAATGCTATTCGCATGTCATTCAAATCGATGTGACGTTGAAGCCATTTCATGATACGTTTTTCCTCGAATCTCCACACTGGCTTGCCATTTTCGATGCTCTCGACCATCGGATGCATTTCTGGATCGCCGAGCATTTCGACATCATAACCTGCTGCTTCCAATTCGTTTTTCATCAATCGTCGTTTGGTTTTAGTCGTTGTCGATCACTTCTTTTGCATTGTCTTTTGCCTTGATTGCTTGATCAAGTTCGCCCTCGCGTTCCGCGACTTTTACCATTTGCTCGTCGGTCAATAAACCGTTCAAGAGCGAATCATAAAACTCGATTGCCTTGACCAGATCAACCAAGATATCCTTGTCATTCGTCACTTGCTTGGTGATCTGGACATTGCCATCCATCTTGAAGAACTTGATGCCTTTCCTGGTCAATTGCTCGATCATCTTGTCATCTTCATCGACCATCAGCGTGACTTTTGTCCACTCTTTCCGGCGCAAGATGACGTTGTAGAGATAGGATGACGTTGCGGTGTTCCCTTCCGGGCGCTGGATGATGATCATATCTATTCATCCTCCGTGGGAACAGCGTGCAATTCATTGTATGATTTGCCAACGTCCGGGCAACCGGCGCAACAATTCTTTTCGCCAAAATGATAGGAAAGGCACGTTTCCGAATTGTCACATCCTTCACGGCCTGGTACGTTTATTCTGCCGCATTTAACGTGTGTAGCACCAATGCCTTTTTCCCAATTGATCTTGTCGCCGGTTTTAATTATCATGCCGCACTTCAAGCATTTACCGGGGTATTTTGCTAGCATCATCATTCGATTTTCACCATTCATTCGATTATTGTCGATCATTGTATGAAAAATATAGTATTTAAAGTTTTACATTTTTAATATTATATATTTCGTATTGTATTAAAAATTATGTATTAAAAA
>CAYHEV010000057.1:0-2369 GCA_964355725.1 uncultured Candidatus Bathyarchaeia archaeon
GGCACTCGGGAACGATTAGGTTTTGGGAAACGTCTGTTTTACACACAGAAGGTCGCAGGTTCGAGACCTGCATCGCCCACCATATTTTGAACGTAAAATTCAGCCCCTAGCGGTTTCCAGGGGGTTGTCTTTTGCAAATCACTAACAAATCACTAACATGGCGCTTGGGGCCGTATAGCCTGCTTTAATAGAGCCTGCTCAAACTTTAGTGCCGCGGCCTCCTGCAGGCCCGGGGCAACATGGCTGTAAGTATCGAGTGTTATCGCTATGGAAGCATGACCCAAGCGCTCTTGTACCACCTTTGGGTGTACTCCCTGTTTTAGTAACACAGAGGCGTGGGTATGCCTTAAGTCATGGAATCTAATACCAAGCCTTGTTTTTTTTGCCAGTTTAATCCATGCATGGGTTACTGTATCCGGCAGAATAGGCTTACCATCAGCCTGAGCAAATACGAGGTCGCTGTCCTCTAAGCGCTTCCCTATCATAGTACATAAAGCCTCTTGCTCTTCCCGGTGCTGCCTGAGCACAAGACAGGTGGAAGGTGAAAGCGCTATAGTCCGGCGTCCTTTGGCCGACTTTGGCGCTCTGAATATCACAGAACCGCCCCTAAGGCAATGCAGGCTTCTAATAACGGATATTTGCCCCATCATTAAATCAACATCAGACCATCTTAGAGCCAGGAGCTCAGAGCGCCTCATGCCTGTCCATAAGGCACAATGAAACAGGGCATAATACGGTGTAGCGCGTGCAGCTTCCTGCAGGATACTGATACCGTCCTCGTCAAGCGCATTTACTTTGTGTTTATTAGTACGTGGGGGGTCAACAGCGTCCGTAACGTTCCGGGCTACTAAGCCCCATTTGGCGGCACTTTCAAGGGCACAATGCAGGCATTGGTGATAGCGTAATACACTGTTGGGGTTCAATCCGCCCTTACCATCGAGCCGCCCGCCGCTTAAGGCTTTGGCGTAGAACTCCTGGACATGCTTTGGTTTAAGTTCGGTTAATGGTATCTGGCCGAAATTAGGGATTAACCGTTTTCTGACAATATCCTGGTAGCCTTCAGCAGTCTTTGGGGATAGAAGCGGCCGGACATAATCACGGAGCCACCTTTCAAGGAAATCTGCCACTGTGAGCTTACTGGGCTTAACGTATTCCCCTGTATCCACCTGGAGCAACCGTTCGGCAAGACGCTTCTCCGCTTTCTTTTTTGTGCCTTTAACACTGATACATTCCTGTTTGCGCTTGCCTGTTGCCGGGTCGCGAGGTAGTTCCACGATTATAGTATAGCTATTCTTGTACCGCTTCTGAATATGTCCTCTCATGCCCTACCGCCTATTTGGGATACTTAGATATTATCTCTTGCGTTAATTATTGTCAAGATGGTTTTGGACCTCTTTTTCTCACCTTAGCAGCAAATGTTTCCAAAGACCTCCGTTCAATCATCCAATCACGACCAAAGTGACTACCCTTTAGCTGCCCCTTTAGCAAGAGTTGTCGAATGCGCCCAGGGGTCACCTTAGCAATCTCGGCGGCTTTCCTAGTGGTAACATATTCTTCACTCATGGCGCTACTATAGCGGAAGCGATACCGTTTTTGCAATGCCCTAATAATGGCAACTTCCTTCAGCTTATATAAAAAGGACCCCTAGTTGAATCCTTTACTATGAAGCTAAAGCCCCACGTTCATTTTTTAGCGCACCTTTTTATAGCCTGTCCCACACCGGCAGACGTGGGGACCGCCGCTTACGCTTCTTCTTGTCAGGGCCCCTGGTTCGCAGTTTTCCCCCTGGCACTTGTGCTCGTGACCTGGCAAGGCCGGCAAGTGTCCTTTCACTTCGCCTATCGGATTCATATTTCGC
This sequence comes from uncultured Candidatus Bathyarchaeia archaeon, assembly GCA_964355725.1. Classification (GTDB taxonomy): domain Archaea; phylum Thermoproteota; class Bathyarchaeia; order Bathyarchaeales; family Bathycorpusculaceae; genus CAYHEV01. The sequence continues at coordinate 1,859 of CAYHEV010000057.1, forward strand.
TATCCAGGCTGTCAAACTGTACAAGAGCTCAGCCATAGGGCCATCCGTCCAGGTCCAGGGCTCCTGATAGGACAGGAGCTTAACGCCTTGCTGCCCAAACCACTGAACCAGGCTTAACACCTTTAACGGGCCCTCGCGACTGAGCCGATCCAATGCCCAAAGCAGCACAACCTCAAACTTGCCCCGCTTCGCATCCCATCTCAGCCGTGCCAGCTCTCTTTGGTGCCCCTCACGCCATGCGGATTCGCTCTCTTGATAGGTAGCCACAACCTCATACCCGCGGCCCTCGGCCCAGGTGGTTAAGGCTTGAACCTGATTATCCAGTGTCTGTTCGCTGGTACTCACCCTGGCGTAAATCACTGCTTTCACTGTTCCCCTAATCAAAATCACCGATTTTGTCTAGGCTTCTAAGTCTGCAACCGCTTGAAAACGCTTCTGCAGCCGTTTCTACAACCATTTCTGCAACCGCTTGAAAACGCTTCTGCAGCCGTTTCTACAGGCGGTTTCTGCA
>CAYHEV010000057.1:2469-11777 GCA_964355725.1 uncultured Candidatus Bathyarchaeia archaeon
ACGCTTCTGCAGCCGTTTCTACAGCCGTTTCTGCAACCGCTTGAAAACGCTTCTGCAGCCGTTTCTACAGGCGGTTTCTGCAACCGCTTGAAAACGCTTCTGCAGCCGTTTCTACAGCCGTTTCTGCAACCGCTTGAAAACGCTTCTGTAGCCGTTTCTACAGCCGTTTCTGCAACCGCTTGAAAACGCCTCTGCAAACGCCTCTTGTGCTAGGGTTTTTATCCATAGTGAACCCTAATAGCTCCCCCAGCTTGCGTTGAGCCCTAATTCCTTCACCCCGGCTCCGCAGTTTAACCCCAGCTTGATCCCTTGCCCTAGCGAGCCCTGCAAGGGTGCGCTCGCTCCGTCTGTCTGACTCGTATTCCGCAACCCACGCCGTCAAGCTATACAAAAGCTCAATCATGGGGGCGTCCGTCCACGTCCTCGCCTCGTGACAATCTTCTCTCAAGGACAAACCATCAAGAGTCCTATTATGGTCATGCCACAATGCCCCCAAGCACACCGCAGTTCACCCAAGACGACGGCTGTTGGTCGTTGTTTTCTCTGTCATTTTTCTATACACCTATCCCCCTGTATTGGTATTAGGTTCTGTGCCCCCGCTGCGACTCTTAGAACCCGCTCTGACGCCCTATAAGAGGTTTTGGGTATCCACTTAGGGCGCTTGCCCGGTGGTAACCGTTTTGCCTCTTCCTTCAAAAAGTCAAAACAGAACTGGCAGTAGCGCTGGTCCAAGCTTGCTTCCGCAACTGTCCTATCTTCTAAGCAGGCATGACAAAAGAAGTCTGTATCGGGAGTCTTTAAGTCCAGCGGCAGTTGGTTGTCAACGGATTGCTCGACTGTCGAAGTTCTACTATAAATTACCGCTCGACTCATTGCTTTCAACCCCCCCCCGGATCTCTAGGCCAATCACCTTTAGGCCACAGATATTCTCTTATTTCTGCCAACTTCTCTAGATCCAAGTCATCTTGCCCCAAGTACCTTTTAAGGTTTCTAATCCTACCGTCTCTGACAGGAATGAATTTACTTCCAGTTTCTTTCCATCTCTTATCCCATTCGTCTATCATCACGGGTGTCCCATCTGTTGTGTAGTAGTCAACTTTAGATGGGGTAGGTAAAGAAATAGCGTTTATAGCGTCGTCTAGCTTCATGCCTACGTTCGACGCTATTTTTTTAGGATAGCGTTTCTTAGCGTCAGCAGCGTCAAGCGTCGCGTCGCTGCTTACGCTATCCTTTTTTATAGCGTCGGAGGCTGACTCAGCTTCACCCATTACGCTATACGCTAGATTTTTCCCCATCCATCTAAACGACCAGGTACGCCCCGTTTTTGTTGCCGTCAAGCCGGCTTGGGCAAGGTTAGGGGTAATTTGTGCAACTTTGCGCGATAGCCACTGGGGGTCTTTAGGCCAAGTATGAAGTTTCTTAGTGGAGTCATCGGCGTATTGATTAAGTTGCGCCAGGAGGTCACTGGAGCTGCCTTGCCATTCGGGCGCCCCCCTCATAAACTTCTCGATAATGGGTGCGATGATACTGGCGTCCAGAGCCTGCTGGGAGCCGTACTTGACATTGTCCCAGTATACAGTCGAGAAGTTTTCGAAGCCCAAAACCGAAGCGATAGCGCAACCCCAAGAGTAGAAGTCAGCCATTCGCGGTAACCGGAGTAGGGACTGTGTTTCCTTCACCGTAAGGGCCTTGCTCAAAGTATCGAATATACCCCCTAAGATCCGGGGTTTTGCGGCGTGGAATGTTTTTACAAGGAGGGACTCGGGCATTGCCTTGTCATCAGGAAGGCGGTTTAGCCGTATGAATATCCCCCTGTCTAAGAGGTCGGGGGCGTCAACCTCCAAATTAATACCAGTAAATCCTCCTAGACCTTTGTTTGTGAAGATTACCTCATCCTCGTCAGTAAACAAGGCCCTCTTGGTGAAGCAAGCCCCGGTGGCAAGACGAGACATGCCTTCGATTAACCAGGAGGGAAAATGGTGCACGTTATCCAAATACACGCATCGGTGATGATGGCCAAGATGGCCCAATTCGCGTAGATTGTCGGGCATAGTAAGAAGCCCAGCCACACTAGGGTCCGCAACTTCCCGAATAAAGCGCAAGAGCAGACTCTTCCCTGATCCCTGGTCACCGTGGATGAATAGTAGGGGTTGCGGAATATCAGGGATAAAGGTGCAGCAGAGATAAACGAGCAAGAGTTCCCGTTGCCCCTCATCTGTAACGTTCGTAAACTGCAGAAAGTCTCGAACATTGCCGTGCTGGGGATCTGATTGGGGCAATTGATGTGCATAATGCCGAAACACGATAGGCGGGGTCTCCACCGTCCACCCGGTTTTCGTTACTCGCACAGCCTGCCAATTACCCAAGTCATACAAGAGCGCGTTGTCATGCCAGGCAACCCTTAAAAATAGAGGTTTTTCTTCATGATCCCACAAAGCAAGCCCCTCCAAAGTAGATAGAGCGGTATTTATTGCTTCCGAATAGGGCACTTTCTCGGTCCCCCGATAGGCTTCTTTCATGAGCCAACCTTTGAAACCAGACGAGTGGAGAGGCCACACTTCTCTATCATGCCCATTGTTAAAGCAAGCGTACCCCTTCTGTTCAGGGGTATGAAAGAGTTCAACTTTTTGCATGGCAAGGTCTACGAGTAGGCTAGCCTGAGAATCCCTTTCTGATATATTTGTAGCACCGGTGGTCTTCATAGCGCCTTCATAGATTTGCCTCACTTCTTCATCACTCAGGGGTGGATTCATTCTGGACTCGTTGTGGGTTTGTAATTCAGTTAGGATTCGGTCAGGTGCAAAACGCCTGGACCGGAACTCACAAGCAAGGGCGAATAGAGAGTTGTGTCGTGACCCCTCCGGTATCATGGCCTCCCAGCGTCGGGCGGCTATACCCTTTGCTGTGGTAGTGGGATCTACACCCTTTGCTTTCGGGGGTAACAGCTCGTCAAAGGTTTTCCAACTGATAGTGCGACAACTTTTAATGGCCTCGATGGCATTATCGTCATCGGGCTCAAAACTGTCATTCAAAAAGTGGCTCCACTTACCGCTGGCATGGAGACCCCACGGTAAACGTATGCCGTTACCAAACTTACCAGCCTCTAATTTCGTCTGTTTAGGGAATATCTCAGGTTCAAAGGGGATGCCAGCTTCTTTCAGCGCATTTTTGGCGAGCTTTATAACCTTATTTGCGAATATGTCGTCATGAAACAATACCCATAAGTGATAGCCGAATCCACCAGTGTCCTCGATGAAAGCTCCAATACTCTGCTTTCGGAACCATGCGGCGAGGGGTAAAATATGCGTTCTTAGATTAGGCTTTTCTTCGGGTTTGTCATGAGAGTCAAAGTCGTAAGCCAGGTAACGTACCTTCGCTTCTGGGGAGAGTAGGTAGCTGCCTAAGCAGCGACGGCCGGCCAGATGTTCGACTACATCTTCTTTGGTGATCTCCTGTTTTACACAGAGCCAGGAACCTTTAAACTCCATATAGGCATCCCTGCGCCCCAGGAAAACATTCCATAAAAGTTCTAAGCGGCTATCCTCAGCATTGTTAGTCATGACCGCCCGCCTTCCGTTTTGCCCATATCACACCCTTAACCTACAGGGAATAGTAACTGTTGCCCATTACCCGATGATTCAGTCATGTTTTGCTTCCCCCCTTCGGCACCCGTATTTGAGTTTTGGGGTACAACGCCTTCTGTACTTCTTTGCGCCCACCACGCACATAGCCTCTTCGCAATAGGGCCTGTAATCTTCTTTCTCTGCCTGGTGAATCTTGCTACTTCCCAGAACCTTCGAAGTTCTGGACGCCGCGTAAGCTCACCTGCAATATAAACTGCTTCACTATCATCAACCTCTCCGGCCCAGCCAGGTATTAGCAGCTTCCTAGCACAGTGGTCATGCAGTTCGCGGTCAGCATCTCGTGGAAAGCCAATGCAACTCATAGCTCACCCCCTTCAAGCTAACTATGGGCTGTTGTTTTTGCTTCTTGTTCCTGCTTCTCCACATACTCGCGGAGCGCAGACGCCGGAATTCTAATCGCTCTCCCCACCCGGACTGAACGAAGCTGCTGTGAAGCTACAAGTTCGTAAATCTTGCTTCGCCCTAGGTTCAAGAGCTCCTGGCAATCGCTCGGCTTGAAAAGTAACTTTTCCATAAGTGTCATCCTCCTTGTACACTTCAGGATTCCGGTGTACTCTATAATCCATTGAACCACGTTTCCAAATGGATTGGTAACCGATAAGCGGCGTTTAATCACGTTCAAGGGGGCATAATGGCCAAGGCATCTCCTGAAGAGCGCTGGAGGAAACATGTACTTGAGCGGTTCGTAGCACTAAAGCAGTCAAAAGAGTTGATTGCTTTGCGAAAGAAGGGCTTGACCATACTGGGACGAAAGAAATTGTTCTCTGCTAAGGAATGGGGTGAGAGTTTCACAAAACGCACATCAAGCAAGGAATATTTGAACTGGCACAGCAAGTGTGAGGCGCTTGGGAAACGTTTTGGATTAGCTCCCTGGGTTGTGGCGAGAGCCTGTCTGCAAAAAGAATATAAGCCAGAAGAAGAACCCTATGTAATGGAAGCAACGTGGCCTGTGGTGAGACTGGTAACGGACGCAACAGACCCCGAATTCCTATTGCGGCTCTCATACGAAGCGCAAAAGGTTGGGTTAAACGTTGTCCAGCAACGTGATTCAGATGAGGTTACACTTGTTTATGGATATCCCGTACCCCCTCCTGATGATTCAAGTACATCTCCTTTTCCTGTATCCAAACCACCTAGTAATATCGAATTCTGGTTAAGGATTGAGACGCCTATCGGCTATCCGCCAGAAGCTGCCAGGAGACTTCAAAAACGGGCTAATAATGCCACTCGGGCACTATTGCGTCGTCTTGGTTATCCAATACCGGAGAGGTTGCGTAATTCGCCTTTAGTCTCTAATGCAAAGGTATATAAACTGAAGCAGAAAAAGCTTCCTACAGGAGGCATCTACCATATTATGGAAAAGACGGCTCCCGAATCCTCTCAGGACAGTTTGGACAATGACCAGAAGAGGCGCCAACTTATCAAATCCAGAAGGCACAGGTTGAGTAAGCGTCTGAAAGAACAATACGAGTGAACAAAGTTACTTTGCTGCTCTAAATGGTGAGGGCACTAACCTGACTGTGAACAGTACTTGGGCGGAGAGTAAGTTAATCTGGAGTTGGAAGATATGACCGCGCTAGTCTGGGAAGGTAAATATGACAAAGACGGGTGTAAGGTCGCTCCTTTGAGGGTGACGCTGCCTTTTCAAACGCTTGAGGCTGTGAATGAATCTGCCCAGCAGAAACAGCTGTCTCTCGAAGCATGGCCAAATGGCAAGAGTCCGAAATGACGATTTGTTAAGCCAGCCCCATTATCGGATTGATTCGCCGCTCCAAAAACAGGACGCCTTAACCGAAGCGTATGTTTATCCCAAAACAAGGAGCTTGAAAAGGACTACACTATGGAGCCCTGCATCTATGGAAATCATTAGGAGGCTCTCCTTGTTGAGAAAGCCTCCTAATTGTTGTAGGTGGTATTAGCGCTATGGCAGCGTCAGCGTGCAGTTCTCGATCGATGCCACCCAGTAGCCCTTACCTGGTTCGATGGTTGTTGTATAATCATATGCCTTGCCAACCGGGTTCCACCAGTAGGCGAAGGGCTGCACGCTGCCATCCGGGTCATCTTTAGGATCAGTGAGGTTACCGTTGTTGAAGACTGAGCCTATCATGTTCCAGCCTGCTTTTATGCTACTTGTCCAAGCGGCAACGGGGGTTCCGGTTACAGAAATAGTGGTGTTGCCTGTTACTGCCACCCAGTAGCCTATATCGGGCTCGACTGTGGTGGGCACGATGTAGCTCTTGCTTAGTGGGTCCCACGTATATACTGCTGCTGCCCCTGAGAACACAGCGCTGACCGAGCTGTTCCCCGGAGTTAGTGGTACTGACACCATGTTCCAACCTGGCTGAAGAGGTATCTGCATAGTAGCATAGCCGAGAACGAAAGGCGAAAGCGAACTCACCTCGCCGGTGACAATGTGGTTCATCGTATCCACGCTCTGAGTCACGTCCACCCATTGTCCAGCCTGGAAGTGCAGCATCCTTAGCTGATCCTCGGGCACCGTCATACCATTCGGGTCATAATGCAGCGATATCGTTATGTTGCCACTGTAGGTGGCAGTGGTCGTTATGTCATAGCAGCTGCCATCTAATACCTGGAAGTTGGCCACCTGTGGGTCTCCCTGCAGAGTGGCATTAGTGATACCACCTAACGTCACATCGACAAAAGTGATGTTCCCGACGCCTCCAAGGTCCACCTGCACATTTGAACCCGCTGGCGTATTGTTCTGAGTCGCGTAGTCCACTGTTACACCCCGACCAAGTAGCTCCTGGATATTGGCCATGTTCTGAGAACCAGGGGCAGTATTAAGATAGTTGTAACCCAAATCTACATAATCGCCGGAGGCCAGTCCACTATTGTTGACCAGAGGGGCTATATCGGTTATCTGGTTCGACCCAAGGTGAAGCCCTTTCAGCTTGGTAAGGCCGGAAAGTGGCGATATGTCGCTTATCTGGTTTGAGTCGAGAAACAGATATGTCAGGCTGGTTAGCCCAGACAGTGGTGATATGTTGCCTATCTGGTTTGAGCCGAGACCAAGCCAGGTCAGCTTTGTGAGCCCTGAAAGTGGCGATATGTCGCTTATCTGGTTTGAGTCTAAGAACAGCTCGGTCAGGCTGGTGAGGCCGGAGAGTGGTGATATGTCGCTTATTTGATTGTTAAAAAGGGAAAGCTGTTGCAGGCTGGTAAGACCGGAGAGTGGTGATATGTTGCCTATCTGGTTTGAGCCGAGACCAAGCCAGGTCAGCTTTGTGAGCCCTGAAAGTGGCGATATGTCGCTTATCTGGTTTGAGTCTAAGAACAGCTCGGTCAGGCTGGTGAGGCCGGAGAGTGGTGATATGTCGCTTATTTGATTTGAGTAGAGCCACAGCCGTTTCAGGCTGGTGAGGCCGGAGAGTGGCGATATATCGCTTATCTGGTTCGAGTCGAGATATAGGTATTTCAGACTAGCGAGACCAGAGACCGAAGATATCTCGCTTATCTGGTTTGAGCGGAGACTCAGGTATTCCAGCCCGGTAAGACCAGAAAGTGGCGATATATCGCTTATCTGGTTTGAGGCGAGATCCAGATATGTCAGGCTGGTGAGCCCTGAAAGTAACGATATCTCGGTTATCTGGGTATTACTGAGGTCAAGACCTTGTAGCCTGGTTAGCCCAGACAGTGGTGATATGTTGCCTATCTGGTTTGAGCCGAGCAACAGTTCGGTCAGGCTGGTGAGGCCGGAGAGTGGCGATATGTCGCTTATTTGATTGTTAAAAAGGTAAAGCTGTTGCAGGCTGGTAAGACCGGAGAGTGGTGATATGTCGCTTATCTGATTGTTATAAAGGTAAAGCTGTCGCAGGTTGGTGCACTGTTCTAGTCCAGTGAGGTCGGTAATGGCAAGTCCACCGGCTACAAGACTGGTAACTCTCATCAAGTCACATTGAAAAATATCTCTGGAAGGCTTGTTGATTGCCCTACGTACAGCAGCTTCAAGATTGGAGTCTGGGAACTTCACAACTGCCGAGTAGATGACTCTTACGCCGCGGTCGATCAGCGCTTGGATGTCACTCATATTTTTAGAACCAGGGTTGATATTGAGATAGTTACAGCTCAAATCTACATAAGCGCCAGGGCCTAGTCCGCTATTGTTGACCAGAGCGGATATGTCGCTTATCTGGTTAAATCCAAGATAAAGTTGAGACAGGTTCGTGAGACCTGACAGTGGCGATATATCAGAAATCTGGTTTGAGTCGAGTAACAGCACGTGTAGGCTAGTGAGACCGGAAATCGGTGATATGTCGCTTATCTGGTTTCCCTCTAGATCCAGCAACATCAGCCTAGTTAGGCCGGAGATTGGCGATATGTTGCCTATCTTGTTACTGTGGAGATCAAGCAAAGTCAGGTTTGTGAGTCCAGAAAGCGGCGATACATCGCTTAGGTAGTTCATCCAGAGATACAGTTCAGTGAGGTTCGTGAGCCCCGAAAGTGGCCATATGTCGTATATCTGGTTATAACCGAGATACAGTACAGTCAAGTTCGTGAGCCCAGAAAGTGGCGATATATAGCTAATCAGATTACGCTCGAGATGTAGCACGCTCAGGTTGGTGAGTCCCGAAAGTGGCCATACGTTAAATATCTGGTTATACCCCAAATCCAGTTCAGTCAGGTTCGTGAGCCCTGAAAGCGGTGACACGTCGCCAATCTGATTGCTTTCGAGACGCAACGAAGTCAGGTTCGTGAGCCCTGACAGCGGTGATACATCGCTTATCTGGTTATAGTCAAGATACAGCCTGGTCAGGTTAGTGAGCCCAGAAAGCGGCCATACGTTGAATATTTGGTTAAACCCGAGATCCAGTTCAGTCAGGTTCGTAAGCCCTGAAAGCGGCGATATGTCGCTTATGTTGTTCCTTTGTGCATCCGTCCACCAACTGCCGAGGTGCAATACAGTCAGATTGGTGAGACCGGAGAGTGGCGATATGTCGCTTATCTGGTTTGAGCCGATGAACAGCTCGGTCAGGCTGGTGAGACCAGAAAGTGGCGATATGTCGCTTATCTGGTTTCCATGGAGATCCAGCGACGTCAGCCCAGTCAGACCGGAGAGTGGTGATATGTTGCCTATCTGGTTTGAACCTAGGAACAGATCGGTCAGGCTAGTGAGGCCGGAAAGCGGCGATAGGTCGCTTATCTGGTTGGAATCGAGATTAAGACGACACAGGTTAGTAAGTCCTGAGAGTGGCGATAGGTCGCCTATTTGGTTATGTCCGAGACCAAGATTAGACAAGTTTGTGAGTGCTGAAAGTGGCGATAGGTCGCTTATCTGGTTAGAATCGAGACTAAGCGGTCCTAGATTCATTAGTCCTGAAAGCGGCGATACATCTCTTATCTGATTAGAGATGAGAGTCAGCGCTTGCAGTGTCATTAGTCCTGAAAGCGGCGATAGGTCGCTTATCTGGTTTGAGTCGAGAAACAGATATGTCAGGCTGGTTAGCCCAGACAGTGGTGATATGTTGCCTATCTGGTTTGAGCCGAGACCAAGCCAGGTCAGCTTTGTGAGCCCTGAAAGTGGCGATATGTCGCTTATCTGGTTTGAGTCTAAGAACAGCTCGGTCAGGCTGGTGAGGCCGGAGAGTGGTGATATGTCGCTTATCTGGTTTGAGTCTAAGAACAGCTCGGTCAGGCTGGTGAGGC
>CAYHEV010000058.1:0-11689 GCA_964355725.1 uncultured Candidatus Bathyarchaeia archaeon
CTCTTGCATGATCTTCTCTGACGTTTTCCGCGAGCTTACCGTCCTCAAGCATAAGAGCTCCACCATAGCCACAATTTCTGCACTGCCAAATAGACCACAGCTGCGGCAACCCTGAAGCCCAAAAGATATCGATTGAACCACATTTTGGACAGAATTTCACCCGTCTCTTACCGATCTTGCGTTTAAACTGAGTTTCTCCCGCACCGTCAAAGGCACGGGGAGGCTTTGATTTTCTCTTCTTAGGCTGTCGCAATAGCCTTTTCTTTGGAAGCTTTGGTCTTCTAATGCGTTCAGCGTCAGCAGTAGTCAACATTATCCCATAAACTACTGGAATGATGCCTCTTTTAAAGTTGGCGAGTGTTAAGTGAGCTAAAGATTAATAGTGCATATGACTTATTAAGACTCCAGACACACCATACTCATAAAAAGACATACGCCGCGTCCTGAACCAAAGAGGACAACATCAATGGCAAAAGTAAAAACCCAAAAAAGAGTCAACACTCTAGTGGAAACAAAAACAGAGACCGGCGTAATAATCAAACCCGAATCAAAAAAGCCGACCGTTTTCAGAGAGGTCTATCCGATACAGGAACCCTATATCTACGCGGCGATAGTCAAAGATCCAGAGACTCAGAAAACACATTATGAAGTTATAGAGCCTACCCTTCAAAAAGAAGAGGAAAAACAACTGCAACAAATCAAAACTTTTCTCATTGAAGAGGTAGATGTAAACTCAAAGGAAATAGAAACGAAACAGAAAGCAGAAAATTATCTTAGGGAGAAAACAAAAGAAATCATCAAAAAATATCGCGTCAAAGTTCCACCAGAAGCCGTTGACAAGCTCATATACTATGTAACCAGGGACTTCATAGGCTATGGAAGGATAGATCCTCTAATGAAGGATCATTTGATTGAAGATATATCAGCAGACGGTGTGAACATACCAATCTATGTTTGGCATAGGGTTTACGAGTCGCTTCCCACAAACACGATTTTCAAGGATGAGACAGAACTAGATTCATTCATAATCCGCATGGCATACCTATCAGGAAAGAACATCTCCATAGCATCTCCAATCTTGGATGCGTCACTTCCAGATGGTAGCCGCATACAACTGACTTACGGAAAAGAAGTCACTAGAAGAGGTTCGACATTTACTATTCGACGCTTCCGAGTTGATCCTCTAACAATCTCAGATTTGATCGCCTTTGGTACGATTTCTTCTGAAATGGCTGCATACTTGTGGTACATCATAGAGAACAGAGCATCAGTCACGGTGGCTGGCGGTGTAGCATCGGGAAAAACCACCATGCTGAACTGTTTATCAATGTTCATTAAACCCGAAATGAAAATAGTAAGCGTTGAAGACACACAGGAACTTAATCTTCCGCACGAAAACTGGATCCCCTCAGTTGTAAGGTTGGGTTTTGGACACGAAGACAAAAAGAGCGGGACGATAACTATGTTTGACCTACTGAAAGCAGCCGTAAGACAGAGACCAGATTACATCATTGTAGGTGAAGTCCGCGGCGAAGAAACATACACACTGTTTCAGGCAATGGCAACAGGACACCTAGGGTTGAGCACCATACACGCAGAGTCAGCCGAAGCCGTGATAAATCGACTTGAATCCGAGCCGATGAACATTCCGAAATCACTCATAGCCATGACAGACGTCATAATGGTCATGACGAGAACTGAAATTGACGGAAAGCCAGCAAGAAAAGTAAGCACCACGACCGAAATCGTAGAACTTGACTCGATGACGAAAGAACTGATAACCCAAGAAATTTTCACATGGAATCAGAAAGAAGACAAAATCACTTTTTCAGGCCTAAGTAATATCCTCCAAGAGAGCGCCAAGAAACTGGGCATAAGCGAAGAGGAGGTCAAACAGGAACTAAACCGCAGAAAAACCGTTCTAGAATGGATGGTTAATGAAGGCATTCGACGTTACACCGAAGTAGCAAATGTGATTCGAGAATACTACGCCAACCCGAATCGTATTTTCCAAAAGGCAAGAGTGGGACTGAAATGACAGACAACAGAGCCATTGGAAAGATCCGAATACTGCTGCATCGTCTCATGTCAAGATTCAATTTGCCGTTTCCACAATTCCCGAGACCAAAACCAAAAACATCAATGGAAACGTCTAAACTAGCATTTGAGAATCCACATTCATTTGCCTACCAGCTTATCGGAGACAAAACCGAGCATATATTGCCGCTATTTGAAGATCTAGACGTCCACTTGAAAAGGGCAGGAATAAAAATCAACTTCAGAGCCTACATTAGTCTAACGGTCTTCATCACTATCTTGATGTCGTTCACCACGTTAACCGTCGTGCCAATCTTGCTGTTTTCTATCTTTAAACTACCTCTCATGCCAGCAATTCTTTTTGGTGTCGGTGGAAACCTATTCGCATTTGCGTTTTCAATTGTCGGATTCTACTTTTACCCGATCTATCGCGCAGACAAACTCAAAAGAGACCTAGAAGACGAGTTACCCTTCACGACTGGCTATATGGCGATCCTCACAAGCGCCGGAGTCTCTCCCGAGAAAATCTTTCAATCAATATCAAACCTCAAGGTGCCACTTGCCGTTTCTGCAGAATCTAGAGACATCGTTAGAAACATAAATCTCTTCGGCTCGAACATAATCTCTGCCTTGGAAGAAACGTCGAAGCATACTCCGTCCGAGAAATTTAGAGAAATGCTGGAAGGGTTCATTTCAACAATACACTCAGGCGGTAACTTGGCTGCCTATCTCCGCGAGAAATCTAAAGAATACATGAAACTGAAAAGAATAGGTTTGAGAAAGTTTTCAGACACCCTATCAATGTTGTCAGAATTCTACGTCGCCCTCCTTGTGACAGGACCTTTGATTCTTATCATAATGCTAGCAGTCATCGCAATGCTTGGTGGTGGCGGTCTAGGTATTCTAAGCCCAGATCTTCTACTCAATATACTCACGTACATTGGAATCCCTTTGGGTTCGGTAATATTCCTCATAATCTTGGATGCGGTTTCACCCAAATGGTGATGCGATGCCAAAAGTAGCAAAGCAATTGAAAGATATCACATGGATCACCTCAGTCCTGTTAGCTATCGCCATAATAGTATATGCTTCCTTCATGTTTTGGGGAACTGCAACATTCGACGAATTTGTATTCTTCGCAATCATAATTACTATTTCTCCGCCAGCAGTCTTGAACTATATTGATTACAAATGGCGAAGGGCCATAGACGCGCATCTGCCTGATCTTTTCAGAAGCATAGTTCAAGCTCAGGAAACAGGATTGACTCTTCCACAGGCTTTGGAAGAAGCTTCTAAAAGGGATTACGGTCCTTTGACCGCTGAAATGAGAAAGATAACTACACAGATCTCGTGGGGAAGAACGTTTGAAGGAGCGCTTCAAGCTTTCGAAAAACGAGTCAACACTGTGCTAGTGCAAAGAACAACACCATTGATAATTGAGGCAAGCCGCTCTGGGGGTTACGTGGAGAAGGTTTTTGATCCTATGGGTAAATTCGTGCAGACAACACTTCTGCTGGATAAAGAACGCCGAACCCAGACACGTCCTTACATTGCCATAATTTATGTGGCGTTCTTCGTTTTTCTGTTCACGATTGTACTGCTTTTCAAATCGTTTTTCGCAAGCATGGACGGGCTACCAATGCTTGGGACGGCAGTAATGTCGCCTGATCAGATGCGACGAATATTCTTTCACATGACAACAATTCAGGCTCTTTTTGGAGGCCTAGTCGCGGGGAAAATGGGAGAAGGGACAATAAGCGCTGGGTTGAAGCACAGCCTCATTATGATGCTCTGCGGATATTTGGCACTGAAACTCCTGTTGTGAGGTATAAAAAGTGGCAAGATATTTTGGCAGATTCTTCCATAACAAACGGGGAATAACACCAGTCTTGAGCAATCTTTTGCTTATGTTGGTGGCTGTCGCAGTAATGGCTCTGGCAACGACAGCGACCTATGTTATAACGACTAATTTGCGTGAAAATATGAGCGAACGGGTCGTTGTCGAGGATTTGTGGCTTAACAATTCGACAGGTAGCATCAGTGCATATCTTCGCAATGTTGGAAAAGTCGCTATTCAAGTTTCTGCAGTCTATGTGAATCACACACGTGTAACTCTTTCTTCATCTTTCAGTCTGGAAATAGGTCAGCACGGCTGGCTTAATGTTTCATATGGTCAGATTACAAGCGGATTATATTACATTGACATTGTGACGAACAGAGGAACCCATGTTGGAGGCTACTGTAAGACATCTTAGACACGACAAACGGGGAGTCAGCAACGTTATAGTCGTGGTGCTTAGTTTGGTTCTAGTTGTGATAATAGTTGGAAACATTGTTCTCTGGAGCTACCAAATGAATCAACTAGATTGGGAAAGAATGCAAGAGAAAGTTGCTCTTGAGAACGTAAATGTAAATCGCTCACCTTGGTTTACGACCCAATCTGAATATACGTTTGATACAGGCAGTTGCCTAAGTGGAACATATACGGATACTTGGGTTGTTGATGACCAATACGAGTCTCTTAAAGAAGAAATATCGCCCAGCTGTAGGCTTGATATTGCGGGGCAGTTTAGCTTAGACACATCTACCTATCCGTTGGCATACGTGCAATCTGTTGAAATTCAGATTCGATACAGAGCAAGCGATTCTTCTGAGAATTGGTTCCTGAAGGCTTACAACTGGACAAGAGGGCAATATAGTGATACGGGATTCAACTCAACGGCGGGAGACACACCAGCAACAGGGTTCAAATACTATACGGTGAACTCAACGAACGCTTGGCAAAGTTACGTTCAAAACGGCATGATGAAAATCGCGTTTTGCGATAACATGCCGGATCAGAACCAAACGTCGGTAGACATTGACTTTCTGGGCGTCAGACTAGTCATCGAAGGCGTTAGTCTCTCTTTCAGAAATGATGGTTCTGACGCGGCTCACATAGTAGGCATATGGGTAACAAATTCAACAAGGCATACACGATATTCTGCTGATTTCTTCCTGAACTCAGCGTCAAGTGCCGACTACTTCGCGCCAGGCATAACCATCGCTACGAGTGATTTCACGGTCAGGGCAGTCACCGAACGAGGGAACATTGCAGTATTTGGAAAAAGTTAGATCAGCATGATATTATCTTTTCAGGATTTGATCTTTTAGTGCTCTTATCGCGTCTTTTTGATTCTTGGCCTCTATTATTTGAATATTATACAATTCCGCCATTTTTTTTCCGTTTTCACTCATTTTTGGTATTGCAATTAAGTAGGCGTTGTCTGGAGAAACGTCAAATATCTTGGCGAATAGAGCGATTACCGGTTGTTCAGAAAGAGCATTTTCAGAAGATGAAGCTAAGTCGATCACTGTTATATTCTGTTTAGTGCCTGTCTTAGAAGCTGCAAGGTCAAACATGTGACTTGCGCCGGACTTGCCTTTCATGAAAGCGGGGCTTTCAACTTCAAATCCGTTTTCGATAAGGAAATCTCTTATTGGGGCAATTACAATCCAACCTAACGGAGCTTCTTCTTTTGCCTTTTCTTTCAGGCTGTAAGAATAGACATCTTTGATCTCGGCATCCTCAAACGTGAAGTCAAAGTGACAACTTCTGCAGAAAAGGGCGGTAACCGGGATGTCGAAGCTTTTACTGCACTCCTTGCAGGTGCACCATATTCCGGCGCGTCTATAGTCGACATCAGGTTTTCTCAATTCTTCATGGCATTTTGGGCAGACAGACTTGGTTGCCTTGTGGAAGTTCTCCTCCACATCCATGTATCCACACTTGACGTGTTCGATCAAGGAGCTTTTTTGTATGTGAAATGTTTTGCAGTATGGACAACAGTAATGAACAGAAACACTTGCCATACCACATTTCGGACAGAAAATAACCTTATCGTAAAGCTTCCTTTCTAAGACGTCAGCCTCATAAAGTTTGTTCAAGAAATCTTCAACACGAGTATCGTCGCCAACTATTTTTTCCACAATTGGATAGTGATAGCCAACTTTGGCATCATAAACTGGTTCAAGCTCACTAATCTCACCGCTCAAGAACTTGCTTAGGAGAATTTGCGTCTTGCGCTCTTTGTAGAGTTCAGCTCTCTCCATTTTACTCCTCTTCAGTGTTGACTTTTTGAGGTAACATGGTATTTAACTTGTACCAGCATTTAAAATAAATGACAATTTTGGCTATTTTTAGGACCTCCACATAAAAAACTTCAATTTGACCGAGGAAAGTTTTCGAATCACATTTGATGTTCCATGCAGAGAAAGCGGATCAAAGTGAAACTGCAATCGAAACGAATACTGCATCATCCAAAGTGTGAGCACAAGTTTCCCTTGTCGTAAAACAGACTTCGTGCCGACGATTAGCAGGTTCATAGAGCAAGCATCTCCTAGATTTTCGGTGCGACTTCAAACTCACAAATTTCGTCGCCAGTAGCTGCACACTTAACTTCAATGGCTTCCAAAGGTTCGTCAACAACTTCGCTCAAAAAACCAGCAATAAAACCACGTGTCCAATGGCAGATTTTCTCACGCCTAGCACCTCTTACAAGAGCCTCAAAACATCTCCTTATTTTCACTTTGAAAAATGGTCTGGAAAGATCCATCTTGGAGTCCTCTATCTGTCCCCATCCTATGGCTTTAGTTGCTTGGCATAAAGCCAAGACGAGAGACTGATCTCTTAGATTATGTCTTTCTGCCAAAAGTTCCGCCATGAATGCTCCGCTTTTTTTCCCAGCATTATAGAAAACAGCAGTGAAACCTGAAGGCGTTAATATTTTCTCAATCTCATCGAACAGACTGCCAAAAAGCTCAACAGGCATAATCATTGCTGCTGATTCACCATGCATTATTGGAAAATGAATCGTGTCATAAGCAATAGGTTCAGGTTTCACAACCTTGACTTCTTGAACTACATCAAGCTTACGAAGCTCCTTTTCTATCTGGGCAATATCTTTGGCAGCCTTTGACACATCTATGAAAGAGGTCCAATAGCCCACCTTTTCCTTTTCAATAGCGTCGAAGAGTATTGACGTTCGGATATTAACATATGCGTCAGATAGAACCTTTGCCGTTTCTGCAACCGCACCATGAGCATCTTTCAACGTTATGCATATTTCATAGAGTTCTTCACTGGGCTTGCCTTTGACGTATGTGAAAGCATTTTTAGGAATAGAGTTTTCCATAATATTACGCAACCAGTTAAGTCTTCAATCTAGAATCTCTGCCGCCAAAATAAAATGTTTCAGAATCATCAATCAGAAACTAGAATCAATACTCAAGGTTTACAGTCATGTTTTTTAGTAAGAACCGTCATATTCCAAGTGCAACATTCCCATAAGCAAATTGTATCACTGGTGAAGCGAATGTCAGCTCCCAATACGCAGAAACGACCAATTACTCAATCTACAATGTTGAGAGGGCTAGCAGCAACAGTCTTATTCCTTATAATCGCTTCTTTGGCCGAATATATTGTCGTACTTTACGCCATGAATATAGGCGTTCAAGATAAAACACTGTGGCAGACAAGCGTACAGTTTCCAGGAACCGACTGGATGATAACATTAGTAATCAGCCCACTGTTCCATTTGGTCCCCATAGCCGTTATAGGGGCACTTGCGTTCACATGGATGTATCTAACAAAAAATGTTGCCAGAAGACCACAGGTAACCCTGCCCAAAAAGGAAACAGAACCGAAATTCTTTGGTAACCTGAAGTCAAAACTTACAAAAGTCAAAGTCTTTGCATATCTGGAACAAAGAATACGCTTGGAGCGAGCTACGATAAAAGGCACATTGACTGTTCTCCTTTCTTTCACAGCTGTCATACTTTTAGTATCTCTGCTAGCATATCCGCAACTAGTTTACCAAGCAATATCAGATGCTTACGCAGGCAGTCCTTCAACGCTTAATTTTATAAAAGGCGCTGCAGAAGCTCTCTCCCCAATCGGTCAAGTCTTCTCAGCGGTGAACAACGGTTTACTTGCTGCTGCACCAACCTTCGGAGGCTTTGTGCTCAGTCTAGGCAATCTAGTCAGACCTTTGACACTTCTGGATGGCCCTGGGAAATATTTAGTCTTTCAAAATGTTGCAGCTTGGATTCCCGCACTAGCCACACTGCTCTATGGAGAGTTCTTGCGCAGGGGCTACTGGCTCAGAAGAAGTAAAAGAAGTTAAGGGAACCCGGATGGCTGACCATCCGAGATTCGGTCCAGCTGGGGTTCCACCATCATTCAGGTTGATGAACGCGTCTTTGCCGGATGTTCCAAGACTTTTACGCGAAGAAGGGCTTGACGCTTTTGAGTACGAAGCAGTTCGCTGGGGCAAGAAGCCGCAGATAAAGAAAAAAGATGCGGAAGAACTTGGCTCCAAAGCCAAAGAAAACGACGTCTGGGTCAGCATGCACGGTTCTTACTTCGTAAATTTATGTGGAAGAAAGGAAATTATTGAAGCAAGCAAACAACGCCTAGTCGCGTGTGTAATGGCTGCTGACTGGATGAATGCACGTGTAGTGACTTTTCATCCTGGATTCTATGGTGGAAGATCGCGGAAAGAAGCTTTTGAGACGTGTGCGAGGACCATAGGAGAAGGCATTGAAAACTTGCGTGATTTGGGAATAAAACATGTCAAACTGGGTTTGGAAACGATGGGAAAACGTTCTCAGTTTGGAAGTTTGGATGAAATTCTAGGCTTGTGCGAAAGAGTTGAACAGACGCAACCTGTAATTGATTGGGCGCATTTACATGCAAGAAATGCAGGATCTTTTAGAAATGCTAAAGATTTTCGCAAAGTTATTGAGGAAGTTGAGAATCGACTCGGCGCGAAAGCCATTGAAGGCTTACATTGTCACTTTTCGAAAATTGAATTCACGTACAAGGGTGAAAAAAGGCACCACACACTTGACGAAACAGGGTATGGGCCGGATTTCGCGCTACTTGCAAAAGTCATAGCTGAATTTAAGCTGAACCCAGTTATTATTTGTGAAACTCCACTTCTAGACATCGACGCAATAAAGATGCGTGACATACTCTTGAGAGAATTTGAAACTTAGCATGTTCATGCGATACATTTTTTATCGGCAGCCCACAGTGCTGTTTAGGGGCAAATGTTTTGGTTCGGCTGAAAGGATTTCAAAAACTCACGCCAATTGATGAAGCGATACGAACATTTTTCGACGTAGCACAGGTGAAGAAGCCAAAGGCGACTAATGTTCCTTTGCGTTCAGCGTTACGTCGTGTTTTGGTTGAAAATGTAATTGCAAAAGAAGATTTGCCGAGATTCGACAGGTCAGCTGTTGATGGGTATGCTGTTAGAGCCGAAGACACAGTTGGTGTGTCACAGTTTAAGCCCAAAGCTTTCCGAATCATTGAAGAAGGCAAAGTTGACGACGGGCATGTGAAACAGGTGTGGACGGGAAATCCCATTCCTGAAGGCGCAAACGCCGTTGTGATGTTGGAGAACGCTAAGCGAACCGAAAATAAGGTTGAAGTTTGGGTTCATGTGACACCTAGTGAAAACGTCTCAAGAAAGGGTGAAGACGTTCAACAAGGCGAGGTAGCAATTAGAGCCGGTACTCGCCTGCAACCTCAACATCTCGGATTGGCTGCGGCTTTGGGAAAGACTGAGGTTAAGGTTGCTGAAAAGCCTAGAATCGCCATTTTGGCCACGGGAAACGAACTTGTGGAGCTGGGGTGCAAACCACTGAAAAGCCAAGTTTTCGATGTTAACAGACTTGTTCTTTCTGCTCTGTGCTGCGAGTTAGGTGCTGAACCTCTGGATTTAGGTATTGCAGGAGATGATGTTGACGAGATTTCAGGAAGATTAGAGTCTGGATTGGAAAAGGCGGACATGATAATAACCTCTGGCGGCACAAGTGTTGGAGGCGCAGATCTTGTTCCAGAAGCCGTTAACAAAATTGGCAAGCCAGGTATAGTTGTTCACGGGGTAGCCATGCGGCCTGCAATGCCGACAGCGCTCGCAGTAGTAAAAGAGAAACCAATAATAATCCTTCCAGGCAACCCCGTTGCGGCTATTGTGGGATTCGAGGTCTTTGCGAGACCATTAATAAGCAAGATGCTGGGCTTAGAACATGTTGAGCCGAGGGTAATGATACAGGCTAAGGTGACTAGAAGAATGGCGACGACTCTCGGAAGAAGCAACTTTGTCCGCGTCAATGTTTTCCGACGCAACGGAGAGCTTTTTGCTGAACCTATAAGCGCCAGGGGTTCAAGTATGATTTCAACCATGACAAGAGCTAATGGCTATGTCGTTGTTTCTGAAGATCGAGAAGGCCTAGAAGAAGGGGAATTGGTTTCGGTGCAGATTTTTGACAGTATAGGAGTCGTTGATGATGGGGATTTTTAGAAGACTGTTGACGCTTGATGAGGCACAACGCATCATTCAGCGAAGGTTCAGTTCTAAGCTTTTGGGAGTTGAGGAGATCCCGCTTCTGGAAGCAGGCAACCGTGTTCTCGCGGAAGATGTAACAGCTGCTTTGGACATTCCGCCTTTCAGTCGGTCAACTGTTGATGGATATGCAGTTAAGGCTGAAGACACTTTCGGCGCTGAGGAAAACAGACCCGTTACTTTGAGAGTTTGTGGAGCAGTGAGTATTGGTGAAATGCCAAGAATCAAAGTTAAGCCTTGCACGGCGGCTGAAATTGTCACTGGTGCACCGATACCCGAAGG
Source organism: uncultured Candidatus Bathyarchaeia archaeon (assembly GCA_964355725.1). GTDB lineage: Archaea > Thermoproteota > Bathyarchaeia > Bathyarchaeales > Bathycorpusculaceae > CAYHEV01. The sequence goes on from CAYHEV010000058.1 coordinate 10,713, forward strand.
TTCTGATGCGTCTGTCATGGTTGAGTATACCGAACGGAAGGGTGATGCCGTTCGCGTTTACAGTGCCGTGGCGGAAGAAGAGAATGTCATGAAAGCGGGAGCGGACATAAAGAAAGGCGAGAACGTTTTGAAAGCAGGTCAATTGTTGGGTTCAACTGAAATCGGTGTTTTGGCCGCTCTGGGCATGGCAAAAGTAAAGGTCTATTTGGTTCCCCGTGTCGCGGTTCTTTCAACAGGTGCGGAAGTAACTGAACCTGGCAGAAAATTGTCTCCTGGAAAAATCTATGACATAAACGCGTACAGTCTGAGTATAGCAGTGCAAGAGGGCGGTGGAAAACCAGTTTATCTCGGAGTTTTTCAGGACGACAGAGAGGAATTACAGAAAGCGTTGAAACAAGCTCTAGCTTCTGCCGACGTTGTTGTAACGTCAGGCGGAGTTTCTGTAGGTCCAAAAGACGTGATGCCTCAGACGTTAGGTTCTCTTGGAAAGCCAGGCGTGATTGTCTGTGGAATCGCTGTTAAACCTGGAAAACCTACGACCGTGGCGTTGATAGATGGCAAACCGGTGTTTTCGCTCCCTGGGCATCCAGCTTCTGCGTTGCTCGTTTTTCATTTACTTGCTCGCCCGATTATTCGATGTATGGCAGGTTTGAGGGTTGAAGATTCAATAAGAGTTAAGGCATTTGCGGCTATGCGATTGTTTCCCGCGAAAGGCAGGCGAACATTCATCATGGTAAGACTGAAACGCGACAAATCAGCACGATTGATTGCTGAGCCTGTTCCCACTGGGCTTTCGGGGGCGATAACAACTCTTGCAAAAGCGGATGGCTTTGTGGATATAGCTGAAAGCCAGCAATTTATCGACGCTGATGAAGAGGTTACGGTGAATCTCTTCAGGAGCCTTAAGGATAAGGTGCTTTAGGTAATACAATTTTGAAAGATAATGACAAGTTGTAACTGAGGTATGGTGCGCGCGC
>CAYHEV010000059.1:0-11448 GCA_964355725.1 uncultured Candidatus Bathyarchaeia archaeon
TAACTTCCGTCTCGCATCCGCCGTTTGGAGAGAAGAAAACACCAACAACTTGACTATTACCTGAATTGCTTCCTTGACTGAATGGTAACTTGGCAACTAAACCAATGGCTGCTCCTATGACAAGACCTATGCAGATTCCAACGAGAAGAGCCTTCATGCTCATTTATACCGACTCCATCTTCTAAGCTTGTTTGGAGGCTATTAAGAATCTTTGCAATTTTCTTCACATTGAAGTCTCATTTCTTTGTCAATTAAATCTTTAACTGTCAAATCGCCTATTAGTTGAGGAATGTGAATCTGGATGCAGCTTAAGGCTAAACTTTTAGGGATTCAGGCTGGTGGAAGGAACATTGCTATTTTGGATGGTGAAACCGCAAGTTACTTGGGTTTGCATTCTTCCGACAGAGTGAGAATAATCCATAAGCGCAAGCAGTTGGCTGCAATTGTCAACATTGCCAGCAGTTTTCCACATGGTTTTGTTGGGATTTATGAAGAAATTTCTGATAGACTAGATATAAGCGCTGGAGAAAGCATTGAAGTGCAGCCTGCCGAAAAACCTGAAAGCCTCGGTTATGTCCAGCAAAAAATACGCGGCGAAAGGCTCCGTGAAAAAGAGATAGACTTGATAGTTAATGATGTAGTGGAACGTCACCTGAGCGACGTTGAACTTGCATCTTTTGTGACTGCACTGTACGTTCATGGAATCAGCATGGACGAAATTGAAGCTTTGTCGAAAGCCATGGTGAAAGCTGGTCGCATTTTGACTCTTAACAAAGGCATGGTTCTCGATAAACACAGCATTGGCGGTGTGCCAGGCGACAAGACATCAATACTAATAGTGCCGATCATTGCTGCTGCTGGCTTTGTCATACCTAAGACCTCTTCTAGGGCGGTTACTTCTCCGGCTGGCACCGCAGATCGCTTTGAAAATCTGTGTCCAGTGACCTTGACGGTCGAGGAAATAAGGGATGTTATAGGGAAAACTAACGGCTGTATAGTTTGGGGTGGCGCGTTAGATTTGGCTCCTGCTGACGACATTTTCATTCAAATTGAATATCCGCTTGCCATAGATCCATTGCTTCTTCCGTCGATTATGAGTAAGAAGAAAGCCATAGGCGCCACGCATTTAGTTATTGACATTCCAACAGGGAGAGGTGCAAAGATCAAGACAACCGACGAAGCAGAGGAACTTGCATATGACTTCATTGATCTGGGGAAACGTCTAGGTGTTAATGTTCAGTGTGCCGTAACCTTCGGTGAACAACCTGTCGGATGCGCAATCGGTCCAGCGTTAGAAGCAAGAGAAGCGTTAGCCACCATAATGGGAAATGGCCCAGTTGATCTTCGGGAAAAGGCAACAAGTATCGCGGGTATCCTTTTCGAGATGGTTGGCGTAAAGAACGGAAAACAAAGAGCAGAAGAGCTTCTGAAGTCAGGAAAGGCAGAAAGAAAACTCAGAGAAATTATTGAGGCACAAGGCGGAAACCCAAAAATCAAACCTCAAGACATCAAAATCGGGCTAGAAAAAGCAGCAGTGTCAACAAATAAAGAAGGCAGTGTTCTGTGGATTAACAATGAAGGCATTGCCAAAGTTGCCAAAGAAGCAGGAGCACCAAGAGACAAGGGCGCTGGTGTTGTGCTCAAAACGAAAATTGGAGAGCACGTTAAGAAGGGTGATGCTCTTTTTGAGATATACGCTGAAAGAACAACAAAACTGGAAGCTGCCATCGAATTGGCAAATAAACTTCAACCCGTGGGACTGAACAAAAGACCGGAAGAAAGAATGCTGATGGAACGTATCCCACCACGCCGAATGCCCAGAAGAACCTTCGTACTGGAAAGATAACACCAAACCATTCCCAATTTTTTGCCAGTATTCTCGAGTATTGTGGGAAAACGTTTGGCGGTGCTCTTCTTAACCTGCCACAGCTAACACAGACCGAGTTCTCGCTTCTCAGCAATTGTGGTAATGAATCAGTAATTCTTGAGACAAGAGCTTCTTCTTGGCCATGGTTTTCCTCCAAGAATGGGAAAAATGTGGATTGCGCTGGAGGAGTGGAAGCCGCCAAACGTCTGAGTTCAGTTTAAATATTAGAGTTGCGATTAGACGTAGCGAGAGGAAAATCATAACATGGGTTCCAAGTCTCCACGAGGTGAATTTGCCGCAAGAGCATTGCTGAAAAAACGGCAGAAATTCCGTTGGAGTAACAGATACTATAACCGAAAAATGCTAATGCTGGACGTGAAAGCTGACCCCCTTGCAGGAGCGCCCATGGCTCGCGGCATAGTTCTAGAAAAAGTAGGAGTCGAAAGCAAGCAGCCTAACAGCGCTATTAGAAAATGTGTGAGAACCCAACTCATCAAAAACGGTCGACTGATAACTGCTTTTCTGCCAGGCGACGGCGCCCTGAACGTTGTTGACGAACATGATGAAGTGGTCGTCGAAGGCATAGGAGGTCCTCGTGGAAGAAGCATGGGAGACATTCCAGGAGTACGCTGGAAAGTCATAACTGTAAACGGCGTTTCTCTTAATGAGCTTGTTTATGGAAGGAAACAGAAGCCAGCACGGTGAAGGTTTTGAGTCAAACGCAGACAGAAAAACGTGAAATAAAGCTTTTTGAAAAATGGAGTTTCAAAGACATTGGCGTGAAGGACTTGGGTTTGCAGAGGTACATATGTCTGAAACCTATTGTGGTTCCGCACAGTATGGGAAGACATGAGCATCAGCGATTCCGGAAAGCGAACGTTAACATTGTGGAGCGGTTGGCCAACAATTTCATGCGTCCTGGAAAGAACGCGGGAAAAAAGGCTAAGGTAATGAATATCCTTAAGCAGGCTTTTGAGATTGTTTATTTGCGTACTGGCAGGAATCCTGTTGAAATACTGGTTAAGGCTGTGGAGAATTCTGCACCTTGTGAGGACACCACCAGAATTAGCTACGGTGGAATAGTGTATCACTTGTCAGTTGATGTTGCCCCCCAGAGAAGGGTTGATTTGGCTCTAAGGAACCTTAGTGATGGAGCAAGACAGGCATCAATTGATAACCCTCGTTCGATTCAAGAGTGTGTAGCTGACGAGTTGGTTTCGGCGGCTAACCATGACATGAAAAGCTATTCAGTTTCAAAGCGTCATGAAATAGAAAGAGTAGCCCAAGCCTCAAGATAGTCGGCGTTTCTCGATCTTTCACCTTTTATCATTTCAAATGAATTTCCACGATATCTCCATCTTCTAGAGTGAATGTTGAGCCGACTCTTTGTGGACTAAAAATCAGGCGTTTGCTCCATACTTTTGCAAAAGCAAAATTCTCCTTAAAGTCGCTGTGAATATTTCTGGCTAAATCATGAATCGTCGAACCTTTCTTCAAGATGAAAGGCTTACCCGAATATGTCCTTGCGTTTGGTTCTTTAGTGTACACCCGTATTATGTTCAACATTCCAAACAAGGTCTCTCCGAGCCCTTCTAGACCTAGTCTTTTTTCACACGAAACCGCAATGATTGGTAGCTCGTTGCCAACATAAGCTTTCAGCAATTTCAGGTTTCGTTCTGAGCTTTTCAAATCGATTTTGTTCGCAACTATAACAACTGGCTTGTATATGGTGCTTTCAAAAATTGCATCTTCAACATCGTCCAACGTTACTTGTCCCTCAATCTTAACGATGCCGTCATTTACACGGTAGCTGTTGAGCAGTTCTTCAACATCTTTCATGCTGCAATCGACAAGTTTTCCAATTAGGATTATTCGCAGGCCAGCACCCATGAATTTTCTCTGAACTTGAACGCGTCCTCTGGGTTTGCTGACCAATAGTCTCGCTTTCTCCATCTCGCCCAGAATCAGGGACAATTGTTGAACGGGATCTTGGGACAAATCCACCATCAAGATCAGGCCGTCAGCGTTGCGGGCTATGGCCAAAGTTTGAGGACCCCAAGATCTTCCGTCGGCTGAACCTTCCATTATGGCTGGGGCTTCTATTATTTGGAATTGGATGTCTTGATATGCTAGAACGCCGGGCACTGGCACTCTTGTTGTATATGGGGTTGGAGAGATTTCGACTTTCGCGTTCGTGACTGCTACGAGTAGGCTGCTCTTTCCAGTCTTCGTCAAGCCTATGAGGGCTATTTGGGCGGCTCCTTCTTTTTCCATGAAAATCTTGGGTCCGCTCTTGCCTGCCTTCTTTCGTTTTTTTTCCTCAATTTCTTTTCGCAAACTTTTGATCTGCTTTTTGACTTGGACGCAGAGTTTCTTCGTGCCCTTGTGGCTTGGCACGAGGCTTAGGAATTCCTCTAGGAGGAGGATTTTCTCCCGTGGGTTTTTAGTGGCTTCGACCTCTTTCCATTTCTTCTTTGCGTCAGGAGGCAAATTTGTTGGCATGATCCAGCTGCGTCCAACTATTAGTTCCGATGATGAGCTTTTATATTTGTTCCGTTCATTGTCCGCGCTCTGCTGTCTCCCGCAGTGTTGTCATAAACTCAGAAGGCCAAGAAGGTAAAAGTCTCCCGCTCGGCTAAAAGATGATGACGGCAGAGGAATCACTTTATCATCATCTTCCAGTCTGCAGGAGCTTCTGGCGATTGAATAGTCCATTAGAGATTTTACTGGCCGCAATCCACAGGAAATTGGAAGCAGAATACTGGTCCAAACTCGTAGCCGTAGCCCACTCTATATGCATAGGGAGGCAAGGAAAATCCTAAGTGCTGGTTTTAGCTGCAATGCAGAAAAGGACGGGATAATGTTTTTCAAAGAACAGAAGAGGTTCTCTACGTATGTGTCATAAACGCAGAATCGATATGATAAACTTAAAATAATTGAATGAACAGTTGTGTAAACGAATTCATTAAAATCTGGAGTAAATTTAGGAAAAACAAGGAGGAAAAACAGTGAGCAAAGCACAAAAACCGCACTTGAACATCGTGATCATGGGACACGTTGACCACGGAAAATCAACGACGACAGGACACTTGCTGTACGCTGCAGGTGCAGTTGACGAAAGAACAATCAAGGCTTATGAAGAAGAAGCAAAGATAATGGGTAAAGAGACATTCAAGTTCGCATGGGTTCTCGACAACCTGAAGGAAGAGAGGGAAAGAGGTGTAACAATCGACCTTCGATTCCTGAAGTTTGAAACCAAGAAATATTACTTCACAGTTATAGACGCACCTGGACACAGAGACTTCGTTAAGAACATGATTACGGGAGCAAGCCAAGCAGACGGCGCTATTCTGTTCTGTTCAGCAAGAAGAGGAGAATTCGAGGCTGGCATCGGCCCAGGAGGTCAGACAAGAGAACATGCATTTTTGGCCTTCACTTTGGGTGTTCGCCAACTAGTTGTTGCTATTAACAAAATGGATGAAGTCCAAGTTAACTGGAGTGAAGAGCGATTCAATGAAATCAAAAACGAAGTGACAAGGATGCTAAAGATGGTTGGTTTCAAGGTTGAAAAATTCCCGTTTGTTCCGACTTCAGGATGGACGGGCGACAACCTCGTGAAGCCAAGCGAGCACATGCCTTGGTACAAAGGCCCGACGTTGATTGAAGCACTGGACACTTTCGAGGTGCCTGCTAAGCCTACTAACAAACCATTGCGGGTTCCAATTCAGGATGTTTACAGCATCACAGGTGTCGGCACCGTTCCAGTTGGAAGAGTTGAAACCGGCACTGTGAAAGAAAACGACGTCGTCATTTTCATGCCTTCCAACAAACAAGGAGAAGTAAAATCTCTAGAGATGCACCATGAGAGAATTCCAAAGGCTGAGCCAGGCGACAACATAGGCTTCAACATTCGAGGTGTAGCGAAAACAGACATTCACCGCGGAGACGTTATGGGACACGTGAACAATCCGCCAACAGTGGCTAAAGAATTTCTCGGGCAAATCATCGTCATCTACCACCCGACAGCAATAGCCGCTGGCTATACGCCAGTACTACATTACCACACTGGACAGGTTGCATGCAAGTTCACAGAACTACTGAAGAAAATCGACCCACGCTCAGGCCAGGTTGTTGAAGAAAAGCCGACTTTCCTGAAAACCGGAGATGCCGCTCTAGTGAGAATGGAACCTTTGCATCCGATAGCAATTGAGACCTTTGCGGAATTTGAAGAGCTTGGAAGATTCGCAGTCAGAGACATGGGCACGACGGTATCAGCCGGAATCGTAAAGGAAATCACCAAGAAAGGACTATAAAATCTACTCTCCCTTTTTACACTCTCTTCCAGTTTTCCATGTCATTCTATGTTTTTCATTGAAGTTTTATCAACAAGCAACAAGTATTTCATCATACTATAACACTCTAGCATAGAGTTGAGGCCATGTCTGGAACTGAAACCTTACTTCCATATTTGAGAGAGAAGAAATCCAAGGAAGCAGAGCAGCCGACGATCATCGTTGACAGTCGTGAAGCCAACACTGCCACGAAAATTGTTAAGGGATTGATAGAACGCGGTGTGAACGTGAAAACTGAAGTGCTGGAAAAAGGCGATTATATTCTATCTGACGTATGTGCTGTTGAACGTAAAACTGTTCAAGACTTTGTTTACACTCTCACGCGGCGTTATCTGTTCGAGCAACTGTTCAGGCTTAAGGAAGTCTATCCGAAGTCTCTAATCCTTTTGGAAGGGTATTTGCCAATAATATACAAGTACAGCAGAATCCAACCGGCAGCTGTTTGGGGAGCAATGTTTGCCCTAGCACGGAACGGAATAGCTATGATAAGCACCACATCCTACAAGGAGACCGTTGATTTCCTATACGTGGCTGCGCGTCAAGAACAAATAGTGGAAAAACGCGCACCAACCGTTCACCCATTCAAGAAAGTGGACACAATAACTGATGCCCAATTGTTCTTCGTAGCAAGTCTTCCAAACGTCGGCAGAGAAAAAGCCATATCTATACTGAAATCTTACCAGACGCCCATAAATGCTTTAATAAACGTTGATGATTGGTCTGAAACTGTCCATGGACTTGGACCGAAGATAAGCAGTAAGGTTAAAGAAGTCTTGAACACTCCCTTCAGAGAGTGAAACTGCATGGATGTAGAGATTGCGCCAACCCGGAAAATCTGCGTTTTTGGTCTGGACAGTCGTTCAGCCAACAATATAGCATGGTGTGCAGCATCCTTTGGAGCGAATAGGCTCTACTGGATAGACGGATACCTCTTGTGCTTGGAAGTTTATGAAAAATCCTTTGAACAGGAGATTATGAAGAGAGAGTTTCCCATAAGCCAAGTCTGCTACGTGAAATTTCCAAAATATGAAAAACTGTACGAAATCGACAAGAGCTTCCAAATTCCAGTCGTAAACGTCTCAGATATGAAGATATTCCAAACCCTGTTAAAGGCCATCTTTGACAACGAGAAGACAGATTCAGTCAACACCAATGCCCAAAGTGTCTGACTCGTTATTTGTTATCCTTCACACTGTCAAAACCAAGCTTGAACGCTTTGAGATTCATGTCCAAATGTTTCGGCGAAACAAGTTCTCGCAAAGCTGCCTTTATGCTTTCAGGCGCAACTGGAATCTTCCCAGTAGCTGCCAGAGATCCCACCAAGACAAAATTCTGTGTCAGACTACTTCCAGCTTCTCTAGCCAACCTTGGAGTCTCGACGATAACCAAGTTTTTGGTAAAACAACTAATTTTTCCACTGATCTCCTTCATGCTTGGGTACTTTATGTTCCTAGCTGCAAGCTCGGCTGGCGGAATTTTCTCCGTGCTCATCAAAACAAGCGTCTTCTCGGAAGCATACTTGAGATTTCTCAATGTTTCAAAAGGCTCAAAACCAAGCAGCACATCTGCTTTTCCTTCCATCACTGTAGAAGCAAAGACGCCTTCGCCTATTCTTACCGCTGAAACTACAGCTCCACCGCGTTGAGCCATACCGTGGATTTCACTTACTCTCACATTCAGCCCATCTCTTACTGCCGCCATTCCAAGGGCTTCAGCAGCTAAAAGTGTTCCTTGTCCGCCTACCCCCGCCAAGATGATGTTAAACTCCTTCATTCAGCACAACTTCCTTCAATAGCCTGATAGGGACAAACTGACACGCACAGGCCACATCCCGCACATGAATTCTCGTCAATCCTCACTTTTCCCTCTTCCAGAAAGATCGATGGACACCCCAACAGTTTGATGCATGCCATACAGTTTGTGCATTTATCACCGATTTTGGCTGGCAGGATTCTGATTCCTCCGCGCCTCTTGTCCCTCAAATCCATTAAAGTGCATGGAGAACGAAAGACCACCACCGAAGGTCCAGGCTGCTGTAGCGCTTCTTTCAACACGGATGTGGCTTCATGGATCTTGAACGGGTTCACAACCTTGACGTATTTTACACCACATCCCTCAGCGACTTTTTCAACCAGTACTCTCTCTGCTGGGTTGTGCATTCCGGTTACGCCTGTGCCAGGATGCGGTTGATGTCCAGTCATTGCCGTTGTCTGATTATCAAGTACAGCTACGACGATCTTGCTGTTGTTGTAAACAGCGTTTATCAATCCAGGGATTGCAGCGTGGAAAAAGGTTGAATCCCCTAAGGTCGCGATTGTGTCTTTTCCTGTTACCTTGCTTATTCCTTGAGCAGTGCCCACACTTGCACCCATGCAGATCATGATGTCCCCCACGTTTAGCGGTGGAGCAATTCCCAGAGCATAGCATCCGATGTCATCAGGATACAGTGTTTTTTCCCCTCCGACTTTTTTTATGACAAAGTAAGATGCACGGTGAGGGCATCCGGAGCAGAGAATAGGCGGCCGTGATGGTAAGTCTCTCGTGATTTCGGCGTATTTTTCATTGATTCTCCGAAAATCTACGGGCAGTTTCTTTGTTTGTATCTTCGACAGACCGACTGCAACCAAACGTGTAGAAAGTTCTCCTTCTTTTGGGAAGAACTGCTTAGACATTTTTCCATATATTTCGGCATTCGGCGCATGATCCTTGGCTATCGCTTTGATCTGCATTTCCAGGTATGGTTCAAGTTCTTCAACAATTACCACTTTGCTGTAACCGTGAAGGAACTCAGTGATCATCTTTTCTGGAAGGGGATGTGTCATGCCAAGTTTCAGAAACCCCGCGTCCAAACCCAGCAGATTCGCAGCCTCAACAGCATAATTGAATGCTGAGCCTGACGAGATTATGCCAATTTCTTTACCACTTCGCATTACTCTGTTGAAGGGAGAGTTTTCACTAATTCCCCTGGCTTCTGCCGCTTGTTTCAAAAGAACTTCATGTTTTGGCCTTGAAAAAGCCGGTACCATTATTAGACGTTTCATGTCCCGAACGAAATTGCCCTGCAGATTCGGTTTCGCGACGTTCTTGAGTTCAACTGGTCCACGAGTGTGACTAACACGAGTCGTGGTTCTCAGGAACACGGGCAATTCGAGCTTCTCAGATATTTCGATCGCCGAAACCGTCATGTCCTTGGCTTCTTGAGAATCTGAAGGTTCTAGGCACGGTAGATTTGAGAGCAATGCATAGAATCGGCTATCCTGCTCGTTCTGTGAACTGTAGCACTCGGGATCGTCAGCCGTGACTATCACATAGCCTCCCCGCACGCCCACATATGCTAGAGTCATGACCATATCAGAAGCCACGTTAAGTCCAACATGCTTCATAGCTGTAAGAGCGCGTACACCGCAGTTCGCGGCTCCTGCAGCTACTTGAACGGCAACCATCTCATTGACAGAGTATTCCATGTACACTCCTGCATCTTTGGCAATTCTTGAAATGGAATCACCAATCTCGGAAGCAGGCGTACCTGGATAAGTGGTTACAACGGCGATTCCGGCTTCAAGTATTCCCCTCGCAATTGCTTCATTACCGAGCAAGAGCACTTTTTTTCCAGGCGTATTTTCCATCAATGCTTTCAAATCGGGCAACAAGCTTCCCTCAAATTCGTCAGAGATTTCCTCAGTCGAAGACCTTCACATATAGCTTTTGGTGAAATAAGGCACCAACTGGATGTATAGAAGACCAGACCGAAAGTATTATTAAAATCTAAACAAGATAACAACAAGCTCTCGAGGTTTGCATTATGTCCATAAAACTATCTACAGGTGAAGAAATTCCGATAGAAATGCACAAGACGCGGATGGTTCAGAAAATACAGTTGGTGCCCGTTCACGAACGGCTCAAAGCAATAGAAGAAGCAGGGTACAACACGTTTCTGCTGAAAACCAAAGACATTTTTCTTGACATGCTCACAGACAGCGGCGTAAACGCAATGAGCGACAACCAATTTGCTGAGATGATGAGAGTAGATGACGCTTACGCAGGAAGCATGACCTTCTACGAGTTTGCGAAGGCAGTGGAAGATATCCTAGGCTACAAGCACGTCATGAACGTGCACCAAGGAAGAGCAGCTGAACACCTCCTCGCAAAGGTTTTCGCCAAACCTAACGGTGTTATTCCGACGAATTACCATTTCACTACAACCAGAGCCCACATTGAACTTCAAGGAATGCAGGTTCTAGAAATATACTATGACGAAGCGTTAAAGACTGAAAGCGCCAATCCTTTCAAAGGATGCATGGATCCGCAGAAACTCCTTAACGTGATTAAGAAGTATGGAAAGGACAAGATTGGTTTTGTTCGAATGGAAGCAACAACGAACCTGATCGGTGGTCAACCATTCTCGATGAAGAACCTGAAGGAGATAAAACAGATCTGCACCGAAAACGAGTTGCTTCTAGTAATAGACGGAAGTCTGATTTCTGAAAACGCCTACTTCATAATGAAGCGTGAAAAAGAATACGAGAACAAAACAGTTGGGGAAATAGTCAAAGAGATGTGCAGCGTCGCAGACATTTTCTACATGAGCGGAAGAAAGAACACGTGTGTACGAGGCGGTTGCATAGCGACGAATAACCTGAAGCTCTTTGAGCTGATACAGCCTTGGCTTCCAGTGTACGAAGGCTTCTTCACATACGGTGGTATGTCTATGCGAGAAATTGGAGCGATGGCCGTTGGAATGAGGGAGATGGTGGATCCTGAAGTCGCAGGCTGTTCAGTTGAGCAGATCAAGTACTTCGTCAACAAACTGATGAAAGCTGGAATTCCAGTTGTTACTCCTCCGGGCGGATTGGCCTGCCATCTTGACGCAATGAAATTCCTGCCACATGTTCCGCAACCCGAATACCCTGCAGGAGCCTTAGCAGCAGCCCTCTACATTTCTTCAGGAATCAGAAGCATGGAGAGAGGTACTATCTCTGTGGATCGAGACAAAGAGGGCAAGGAAATCATGGCTGACATTGAACTGACAAGGATTGCGTTGCCGCGAAGAGTCTACTCAGTATCGCACATTGAATATGCAATTGATCGGATAATGTGGCTATACGCTCACCGAAGCCTCGTGAAAGGTTTGAAATTTGTGTCAGAACCACCTGTACTCAGATTCTTCCTAGGAAAACTTCGCGCCTTGGACAACTGGGGAAACGACCTAGCAGAAACATACAAGAAAGA
>CAYHEV010000060.1:0-10948 GCA_964355725.1 uncultured Candidatus Bathyarchaeia archaeon
ATGCTGTCGCTGGTCGAGGAGTGCGTGGAGCTTATCGCCGAGCGCCGCGGCCGCTGCATCGACCTCAGCCGCATCGACTACGCCGATGATGCCGTCTACGACATGATTTGCGCCGGCGACACCATCGGCGTCTTCCAGATAGAGAGTCGCGCCCAGATGCAGCTCCTGCCGCGCACGCGCCCCCGCTCGCTGGAGGAGCTGACCCAGGAGGTGGCGATCGTCCGGCCGGGGCCCATCGTCGGCAAGGCGGTGCACCCGTTCGTGCAGCGCAAGCAGGGGCGGGAGCCGGTCACCTACGACCACCCATCGCTGGAGGAGCCGCTGCGAGACACGCTGGGCGTCATCATATACCAGGACCAGGTGCTCCAGGTGGCAATGGCGCTGGCGGGCTTCAGCGCCGGCCAGGCGGAGGCGCTGCGGAGGGCGATCAGCCGCAAGCGATCACGCGAGGCCATGCAGGGCTTCCGGCAGCAGTTCCGGGAAGGCGCGCTGGCCCGCAGCGTCGACGAGGAGACGGCACGCGCGGTCTTCGACAAGCTGCTGGGCTTCGCCGAGTACGGCTTCCCCAAGAGCCACGCCGCCGCCTTCGCCGTCCTTGCCTATCAGTCGGCCTGGCTGCGACGGTACTATCCCGCCGAGTTCTACTGTGCCCTTTTCAATGCCCAGCCCATGGGCTTCTACTCGCCGCACGTCTTCACGAACGATGCCAAGCGGCATGGCGTGGAGGTACTCAATCCTGACATCAACCTGAGCGGGGCGAGGTGCACCGTCGAGGATGCACTCGACAGCTCCGGCGACGCCGTACGCATCGGATTCGCCTATGTGCGGGGCATCAGCGAGAAGGCGGCGCAGGCGGTCGAGGAGGAGCGGCGTCGGAACGGGCCGTACGGGTCGATATGGGAGCTGATGAACCGGACGCAGCTCTCGCAGACGGCGGTGGAGAACCTGGCGTCGGTGGGGGCGTTCGAGTCGCTTACCGCCAACCGCCGCCAGCCGATGTGGGAGGCGGGACTCGTCATCCGGCCCCAAGATGGGCAGCTTTCGCTCCCCCTGCCCATCGAGCAGGACATGGTGAAGCTTGCGGACATGACCCCTTGGGAGCAGATGGCCGCTGAGTACGGGAACCTGGGCCTGTCGCCCGGCTATCATCCAATGGCGTTCATCCGGCGGACGCTGCACGAGGGCGTCGTCTCCAGCAGGCATCTGGAGGCGCTACCCGACGGCGTGAGAGTGGAGATCGCTGGCCTCGTCGTCTGCCGCCAGCACCCGCTGACGGCGAAGGGGTTCGTATTCCTGCTGCTGGAGGACGAGTTCGGGCTGACGAATGTGATCGTAAGACCGCAGCTCTACGAGGCGTCGCGCAGCACCATCAGGACAGAGCCGCTGCTGCTAGTTCGGGGCCGCCTCCAGCGAAAGGAAGGGACCACGAACATCCTCGCCAACAGTGTCCAATCTCTGAGGGTCGAAGCCTCTCTTGTTACTCCCCCTGCGCACGACTTCCGGTGAGCACCAATAGCCTCCACCTGAGCAACGCTATTGCTCGGCAGGAGCTCCCAGGTCGCCCTGGATCGACTCGAACTGCTCCAGTGCCGCGCGCAGGTCCTCCGCGATCTCATCGGCAATCACATCCGGCTCGGCGAGGCTAGCCGAGTCCTCCAGGCTGTCGTCCTTGAGCCAGAAGATGTCGAGGTTGGCCTTGTCGCGCCGCATCAACTCCTCATAGCTGTATGCCCGCCATCGTCCCTCCGGCTTGTCCTCTGACCACGTAGGTGCGCGCTGGTGCCGGTTGTCCGGATTGTAGCAGCGCACGAAGTCATCGAGGTCAGAGCGCTGAAGCGGGTTCGTCTTGAGAGTGAAGTGCATGTTGGTGCGGAGATCGCAGATCCAGAGCGTGCTCGTCCAGGGCTGTTCCCGGCCCGGCTTCCTGTCGAAGAAGAGCACGTTAGCCTTCACGCCCTGGGCGTAGAAGATGCCCGTTGGCAGCCGCAGCAGGGTGTGAACGTCGCACTGCTGCAGGAGGTTGCGGCGAACAGTCTCGCCGGCGCCGCCCTCGAACAGCACATTGTCCGGCACGACGACGGCTGCCCGGCCGTTCATCTTGAGCAGAGTGTAAACGTGCTGCACGAAGTTCAGCTGCTTGTTGCTGGTAGAAGCCCAGAAGTCGTCGCGGACCACGATCAGGTCTTCGCGCTCCTGCTCGCCCTCGGCGCTGACTACCAGCACGCTCGACTTTCGCCCGAATGGAGGATTCGTCAGTACGAGATCGAATTGTGTGCTCGGGCTCGCATTGAGGCTGTCGTCTTTGAGTACCGGTGGCTCCTCCTCTGAGTCAGTCGGACCGATGCCGTGCAGGAGCAAGTTCATAGCGCACAGGCGCACGACAGCGTCAACGATGTCGACGCCACGAAGCGCCTCCATCCTCAGATGGCGCTTCTGGTCGCTATCGAGGTTCGGGTTGTGGTTCGCCACATAATCGTGGGCGGCGAGCAGGAACCCGCCGGTGCCACAGGCGGGATCGCAGATTGTCTCGCCGGACGCTGGGCGCATGACATCGACAATCGCCCGGATTAGCGCCCGCGGCGTGAAGTACTGCCCGGCGCCGCCCTTGGTGTCTTGAGCGTTCTTCTCCAGCAGGCCTTCGTAGGCGTCGCCCTTGACGTCCGCGTCCAGCATCATCCACTGCTCGCGGTCAATCAGGTCGACGACCAGGCGACGCAGCTTGGCCGGGTCCTGAACCTTGTTCTGGGCCTTGCGGAAGATGATGCCGAGCATCCCGGGCTCTTTGCCCAACTCCTCGAGGATGTGGCGGTAGTGCGTCTCCAGCGCGTCGCCGTCCCGGGCCAGCAAGCTGGACCAGTCCATCCCGTCGGGGATCGGCGACTCGCGGTTCCAGGGCGGCTGCGTCTGCTCATGCGCCATCTTGAGGAAGAGGAGGTACGTGAGTTGCTCGACGTAGTCACCGTAGGAGAGGCCGTCATCGCGCAGGACGTTGCAGTAGTTCCAGAGCTTCTGGACGATCTGCTGGGAGTGGTTGTTTGCGGTCATGGGCGCCCTCCAGTCTCACGATCGACCGGCGGACGTGCGGCAACTCCGCCTTGCCGCACGCCCTGGCCTCTTCGGCCTCGGCTCCGCGGACGGTCATTCTGTGCTTGCGTTCCACTGCTTCTCTCTGCACGTATCCGCTCCAGCAGCACGCTCGCTGGCTCATCGTTGGGGTCCTGTGCCACGAGCTTGCCTGCGAAGGCACGCTTCAGGATCGACTGGCGCAGACGGTCGGCGCGTTTCAGGCTGTGCTCGATGCCCGCTTCCAGCTCGTCGACCAGCGATAGTCGGCGGTCAACCTCGGCGACGATCCGGCGCTGCTCCGCTGCCGGAGGAGTGGGGACTGCCAGCGCTTTCAGCTTCGATCCGTTTACGTTCGCCTGTCCAACTTGCTGGCTGACGACAGTCCTTATCCATTCCCGCCCATGAACCGAGTTGATGTAACAGGCCAGGAACTCCGGGCCACAGCAGTTCGTCAGCCGAACCCGGATCAGGTACGAGGCAAAGGAACAAGGACTGGGGACTCCACGATACACTGCTGTCTTTCCGACCAGCTCGGGGCTGTTGGTGCGATTGAAGAGGATGTCGCCGGTGGCAAGGAGCAACTCAGGGAATTCCACATGTCCAAGCGGTAGGAACTTCACGTCATCAAGAACCAGGCTCCCGTTAAGGATGTTCCCCATTCTGAGGACGGGAACCCCACCAGGGTCCGCGCCCGCCTTCGCGGACGTTCCATACTGAACACGATAAGCAAGCTGTTCGACTGTGGACCAAGCCCAACCTTCCGGAAGCGGAGGCAGGGGTTCCGTCGCTGGCGCGGCTGGCTCTTGGTACCCTGCCTTCCAGTGGTCGTCCTTCAGGGCCTTGCCAGCAGTCTGCCGCTTCGCAAGTTGGTCGCCCTCCCACCTGGCGCGGCGCTCCTTGAGGATGCGTTCAAGCAACTGGTCAGCGGGCTCATACTCGCGGCCCTCGGCGCGGGCCAGTTCGGCCTCCGTGCGGACGAGGCGCCCCTCGCAGGCAGCCCACAGCACCGACGCCCGGTAGCGCTTCAAATTCGCCCGCGCCCGCTCCAGCGCCGCCACCGCCGCGTCCAGTCGGGTGAGTTGCTTTTCGATCTCATCGGCGATGCGGTGCTGTTCGCTGAGAGGTGCCAGGTCAACGGGGTATGAGCGTAGCTGTTCGAAGTCGACTCGAGGTCGGTCCCCCGTGTTGAGGTGTGAGGCAAACGAGACGAACACCGAAGAGTTCAACAGATACTGTAGATACCTGGAGTCAAGATGTGTGCTCCGCGGGAAGACGATAAACTCGGCCGAGCATAGCCCCTCGAACTCGGGGCGGTAGACCTTGTTCAAATACGGCCTTAGGCGCCCATACAGCACATCGCCGGGCCAAAAGTGAACAGCGCTGCTCCTCATCGTATCGGCGGGGATGGTTCCGAGGAGGCGCATTGTGTGGGCCTCCACGTGTTCCATTCCAACAAACGGAAGGCCAGGATAGTCACGGGGATTGTGCCTGGGTCGAGAGGGCCACGTAGTCTCACCCAAATCCGCGCTCCACCAGCCTTGCGGAATACCCTGCGAGGCTTCGTTGCTCACGCCACCAGCACCTTGTTCAACTCATCCAGCAGGCTATCCAACTGCTCGCCGAACACCTGATACGCCTTCCCCACGCCGCCGTGCTGGGCGAACGGCACGCCACTGAAGTCGTCCATCTCGATCCTGAAGCTGGCAGCGATGTGGTCCCGGACGCTCTCCAGCCACCACCGCTGCTCGTCCGTGAAGCGCCTGCCCGCTGCCTCCTGCTGCGCCAGCCAGTCCTGGAAGCGCTGCTCGACCTGCTCCGGGAAGGGCACCAGCTCGTCCTCCTGACGCAGCGCGAACCGGACCAGCGCGACGATGTCAGTGAGAATCCGGCCGCCGGACCCGCGCACCTTCGACTGATCGAGCGTTTCGTACGCCCGCCACAACGCTTCGGGTGTCCAAAAGGTGTGGGGTGGTGCCTTGATCGCCTCGGCCAGAGCCTTGATGTCGGCAAAACGCAGGCGCTTGGCGTAGGGCCGGCTGTATAGCACCTGAAGCGCCGTGATCTCGTCCTTGTTATCGCGGATGAACTCCTCGAACGACGTGACAATGCTTCGCGCCTTCTCCCGCGCTGCCTCTGAGAACGCGGCCTCGAGCACGACGTCCTTGCTCACGGTGTCTATGGTCTGCTCAAACCGTTGCTTCATCTCTACCAGTTGGTCGCGCAGAGCCGGGCTCGATGCCAGCGGCGCGGCCGCCGCCTGCAGCAGCCTCCGGGCTGCCTCTTCCACCTGTTCCTGTGATGGTTCGGCGCCCTCAGGAAGCCCCGCTGCTATTCGCGCGGCCTCGACCTGGCGGTCGGGATTGAGCGCCTCCACCAGGCCGGCCGTGATCGCTTGGAGCGGCATGCCACCGGCCGTTTGCGCCAGGGCTTGCCGCTCCGGTGTTCCCAACTGACGGTCCAGTCGAGCGAGCCGCCCGGCCAGCGTGGAGATGATGTCCGGATCCGTGCTGCCGAATGCGACCGCCTGGAGGAGCTTGTGGAACGGGACCGTCGGCTGGCGCTCCAGCGGCTGCGAGTCCGTCAGATCTCCCTCGCACAAGCCGACACAGTCCACGATCACGAAGTGCGTCTTGCTCGTCGCGTCGGGGGTGACAGCCTGGAGTTCGGTGGCGTTGATCACTCGAACGCCGCGCCCCTTCATTTGCTCGAAGAACGTCCGGCTCTTCACGGCGCGCAGGAACATCACCACTTCCAGAGGCTTGATATCGGTGCCCGTGGCGATCATGTCGACGGTGACCACGATGCGCGGGTTGTAGCTGTTGCGGAACGAAGACAACAGGTCTTCAGCCTTCAGCCCGGAGGACTTGTAGGTGACTTCTTCGACCTCCTCATCGTTTGGCCCGCTCTTCGTGGTGACTATCTTCGCGGTGCCGGTTCTGTACGTGATCTTCTGCGCGAATTCGTTTCCCTTGCCAAACTCCTCTCGCACGATCTGGACGATGTCGTCGGCGTGGCTGTCGTCCTTGGCGTAGATGAGGGTCTTCGGCACCTCAGTGCGGCCGGGAAAGATCTCGGTGGCAAGCTTCTCCTTGAAGGTCCGAATCGCCGTCCGTATCTGGTCGACAGCCACGATGCTCCTGTCGAGTTCCGTGGCATCGTAGGTCAGGTCTTCATCCAGCCTCTCCCAGCGAACTTTGCGGGTCTCTCGGTCGCGACGGTCGACAAAAAGGCCGGCTTCCACGGTGAAGCCGGCCTCAGTGATCTGTGTGCGGATCCGGTAGACATCGAAGTCGACATTGACGCCGTCGGCCACGGCCTGCTCGTGGTTGTATTCCATCACGAGATTCTGATTGAAGAATCCGAAGGTCTGTTTCGAGGGGGTAGCAGTGAGCCCGATGATGTAGGCATCGAAGTACTCAAGAACCTGGCGCCACAGATTGTAGATTGAGCGATGGCACTCGTCCGTGAAGATGACGTCGAAGGTCTCAATCGGTATCGCCGGATTGTACACGACAGGCACCGGCTCACGTACCAGACCGCCGCCGGCGTCGTATTGAGATCCCTCCTCCAGCGCTGGGTCGAGGTCCGGCTCGCCTCTTAGCATCGAGTACAATCGCTGGATCGTAGTGATGCAGACACGCGCAACGGGGTCGAGCTTGTTCGACGTCAGGCGTTGGACGTTATACAGCTCGGTGAACTTGCGACCGTCGTCTGGTGTCGTATACTGCTGGAACTCCTTCTGCGCTTGCCGCCCCAAGTTGGCGCGGTCGACAAGGAACAAAACTCGCTGCGCGCCGCCGAACTTGATCAGCCGGTATGCCGAGGTGATAGCCGTGAACGTCTTGCCGCTGCCGGTCGCCATCTGGATGAGTGCCCGCGGACGGTCCTCGCGCAATGACTCCTCGAGGTTACGGACGGCCTTCAGTTGCGCCGGCCAGAGACCGGTCTCGTGAATGGACGGCATGTTCTGTAGCTGTCGCCGCAGCGCTGATCGGGCCGCGTACCCTGCCCCCGCTTCGGCAACCTTCACTTCTGGTGTGGAGAGACTACGGGCCGTGCGAGTGGCGGGCTCAATCCAGGCTGCCAGGGCCTCGGGGCGATGGAAATGGAAGACTTGTCTGCTACGGGGCTCTGGGTCGAGTTGGTTCGTGAATCGGGTTTCGACGCCGGTGCTCTGGTAGAGGAACGGGAGCGGCCGCACAGGTGCTGGGATACCGTCGGGAAGCCCAGCGCCGTACTTCTCTGACTGGACCTCCACACCTGTCAAGGTAGTGCCCTCCGGCTTCGCCTCAATGACGCCCACTGCCTGCCCCCTCGTATAGAGAAGGTAGTCAGCAAATCCATATCCGGCACTCAGCGGATACTCCCGGACGGCGACGCCAAGACCGGCGGAAAGGCTAACCGCGTTGGAATCCTGGACCAGCCACCCCGCTTCGCAAAGGGCGGCATCGATGCTTAGACGTGCAGCTTCCTCAGGTTTCGTCATTGCCAGATCATCGTAGCGTATGGTTTTCCGTCGGCAGCAATTATACACATTTGCATCAGTTTCTGCCGCACGCCGTGAAGAACTCTGGCCAGCCTGCCCGCCAGTGAGTTCGTGCAGAACGAACCCCCCTGCCTATCACGCAGAGGGTCGGAGACCGCTACTCGAGGACCGGTGCTCCGTATTGCTAACCGGGCACGGGGACCGCCAGCGGTTTGAGCCCGACAGATACGGATGGAATATTGGCACCCCGCAGGGTGACCCCCCTGGACTCCCCCGCGGCAGCGAAAGACTTCGTTAGTGCTGGAGATCGACCTGTAGGGGAAAGAGGGAAGAGCCGAGCACAACGAGGCCTTCCGCGGGTTTGGGTAGGTTCGCACGCCTCCGTACCACGAGGCGACTTTTTCGAGTATACTTATTCCACTATGCAGCAGTTGCCCCGCTTTTCCCCTGACGAACTGAAGGCCATGTTGCCCCAACTGCAGGCCGTCGGCGAAGCCGTTACGCCCGGTGGCCAGAAGTCGGTTTACCGGTGCACAATCGATGGGCAGGAATGGGCCTTGAAGCTGATGGATGCTGCCCAAACGGCGGTCGAGGCAGTAAGGCGTGCCCAGCGTGAAGTTGCCATCCTGCAACGGTGCAACTCGCCGTACCTGGTTAAGCTGGGCCCCGTCTCTCTCGGGCAAGGAACGGTTGCGGGGGTTTCGGTCGTGTATTTCACGGAGGAATGGGTTGCCGGAAGGAACCTGGCGGACATCATCCAACAGGACGGCCCTCTATCGGTGGCCGAGGTGCTCAAGGTGGGCGAGCAGGTCGCTTCGGCGATCGGTGCCCTGTGGGGGATGAAGTGTGTGCACCGGGACGTCAAGCCGCCCAATATCATGAGGAGAGAGCCCTCGGGTGAATACGTGCTGTTGGACTTGGGGCTCGCCCTGATCCTAGAGCGCTCATCTCTTACGCCTACGGGGGCCACCGTTGGCACCGTTCCATACTATTCTCCAGAGCAGATGTTGCCCACAAGGCGGCTTCTGGACTGCAGGTCTGATCTCTTTTCTCTGGGAGTCGTTCTGTATGAAGCAGCTACAGGAGCGCACCCCTTCGCCACGGCGGGAATGACGCGCGAAGAGGTCTGGCGCGCCATATCGGTGGATCGCCCAGCAGATCCGAGCGCGCTTGCGCCGGATCTGCCAGAGGAACTGCGGTCGGTCATTCTGCGACTGCTAGAGAAGCAGCCGCACATGCGCTACCGCACCTGCGGTCACGTCGTAGACGCGTTGGCATATGTGCGCTTGTAGGGGAGGTGTGCCATGCACTTGTACGCCCAGCACGGCCACGGCAAGGGAGACAAGATTGAGAGAGGTCTCACGCAACATGTGCTGTCCGGTGTGATACTTAGTCCGCGCGATCTCGCGCCAGCCAAGATGGTTAAGTTCGTGGGCGAACTGCGGAAGATCCAGGCTGACGCAACGCTGCTGTTTGACCCCCAGGTATACGGTACTGCCGCTCGTCACCCCGCTAGGCTTGGTCGGCTGCCTGCCTATCCGTATTTCCCGCCGTCTGGCTCGCCAGACCAGATTGCCTCCGCCGTCCTGGATTATCAACTCGGGCTCGGGCTGGACCGACTGATATCACCTGGCTGGCTGCAGACAAGCCTGAACTCCTCAGCTGTTGACGCTGTGATGGCAAGTGCGTCTTCTTCCATCGAAGTATGGAGTGCGATGACCGATGCGCCGCCACTCCTGGTGTCCGTGGTTCTGGATGAGACGCCGCTTCAAGATCAGAACGCCGTAGATAACCTCCTAAACGACCTTACCCGGCTGGACGTGCACGGATTCTATGTGATCGTCCGTAGGAATGACTCGACGTATCCGGCGAAATTCGAAGTAGAGGCGGCGACCAACCTAATGTACTTGGTGTACGCCCTCGCTGAGCGAAATAGATTCGAGGTAGTCTGCGGGTATTCTGACATAGTGGGACTTCTACTCCATTCGGTTGGGGCGACAGCTACGGCTAGTGGCTGGTATTCCAACCTGAGGCAGTTCTCCCTCCGCAGGTTCGAGGAAAGCGGGCCTTCGGCACCTGCGAGACCCCGGTACACTTCGCGGCCCCTTCTGAATTCCGTGCTGGTGCTGCCAGAGCTGCAGACCGCCTATACCCAGGGAGCGATTCCGGTCGTTTTGTCGCAAACTCCTTTTGACAGCGTTTTTTCAACAGGCAGTCCCGGGAACGCAGTATGGCCGGCCCCTACATCGTGTCTCCACCACTGGACGGTGATGACAGATCTCGTCGCTCGGTTTTCATCACGCGGGTCAGTGGCTGGTAATCTCGACGCGCTTGAAGCAGCGCTTCAGCAAAGCTCTGCTCTTTATGAGTCTCTCCGACGGCTCGGTGTGCTCTTTCAGGTCGCGTCAGGGCCGCGCGACTGCCGGTTGCATCTTGATGTTGTTCGTCGGTTTCGTGATATGGTGCGGGTGTGAGAACGGTCACGGAGCGAGCCCTCTCTGAAGCATTAGCCTCACTCATCGCACAAGACGGGTGGGGGTGGCATTACCCCTGTCTGGGCTGCGTGGCGGAGGAGATCGTCTGCCAGCAGGGAAGGCCAGACTTAGTGGCTTCCGCGTGCCCAGTCCGGAACGGGCTGTCTGACGCCGAGATTGCCGACGCTGCGGCTGTGCTTGGCAATCCCGCAGCAGCTCGAGTCGTCTCTCTGCTGAAGCCCGGCGCCGGACGAACAATTGGCTACCTGGCACGATGTTCGGGGCTATCCATTCGAACCGTGCGAGACGCGCTAGGGACGCTGCTAGAGGTGGATCTGGCGGTTTCCGCGGAGAACGGTTGCTTTCTCCTGGGCGAGAAGCTCATCCATCTCGACAGGGAGATGTGGGCTTTCGAAGTCAAGGTGGACAACTGGCAGAGGGCGCTTTTCCAGGCTCTGCAATATCGGGCGTTCGCTGACAGAGTGGCCGTCGCCATGGCTAGCGACTACGTTCACAGGGTGCGGGGCCATGTCGATCTCTTCAGATCTCTGCGAATAGGCCTTCTCGCGGTCGATGCCTCCGCACGATCCATCGAGGTGGTGCTCCCCCCGGTCAAGAGTCGCCCCGCCTCCAGGTTCCATCGCCTTCAAGCCCTGGGGCGCTTCCTCACGGCACTGAGAGACAGCCCTCCCGGAACGGCCTCTGGGGTATCCGAGGAGGCTGTGCGCGTCTGCCTTCGCTAAGCGGTCGGTCACTGGAAGCGGATGGCGCGCTGGTGTACGCTTGAGGGCAGGTGCGGACGGACGGCCTTCTTCTCCCGTTTGACCGCCTCCGCCTCGTGCCTGTAGGGTGCCAATCCTACATCCGTATCTGGGAGAGCGGCGAGTGGCAAACCAGGACCGCCGAAGCCGGCAGAGGAGCG
>CAYHEV010000061.1:0-10761 GCA_964355725.1 uncultured Candidatus Bathyarchaeia archaeon
CTTCTTCCATCAGTTTTAACAGCTAGACAGGTGATGTCAAGTCCGGTGGCTACTATTAAAGAAGAGGCAAGTGTCGAAGAGGGGGCGAAGCTCATGACCGCAAAGAGATTCAAGAAACTACTTGTTGTTCAAAGTGATAAGCTAGTTGGCATAATCACAACCGCTGATCTTGTTAGAGAACAACCGAAGCTGACCGCGATTCTTGACGACCTCGCGAAAGCGTAGAATCGAACAATTGGAGCGTGCCTCCCGAATTCTCGCTCTCACGTAGACAATTTCGCCGCTAAGCCAAGCAAACTCAAATCCAACGGTTTTTCTTTTCGACATGTTTCCTCAAGCTCTGCAGAAGTCAGTTTGCCCTTTTGCCAAGCGACTACTTGACTACCTTGTTTCTTAGACAACAATTCAACAGCTTTGTCTGCGAACAAACTTGCAAGAAACCGACTACGCGCCGTTGGACTACCGCCCCTCTGGACATAACCTAGAACTGTCAATCTTACTTCAGCCCCCGTGTTCCTTTCAATTTCCTTTGCAAGATTACGCGTGTCGCCTATTCCTTCAGCCGCGACTATTATGCTCGACCTCTTGCCTTTGGCGGCGTTCTCTTTCAACGTTCGGATCATTTTCTCTTTTTGATATTTGACTTCTGGAACCAAAATTACCTCTGCTCCGATCGCCAGACCAACCGTTGAAGCCAGAAATCCTCGTGTGCGGCCCATGACTTCTATGATAAACGTTCTTTCATGCGAAAGGGCAGTGTCGCGGATTTTGTCTATCGCAGTGATCGCAGTGTTCACTGCCGTATCAAAACCTATCGTCTCATCTGTTCCGAAAACATCGTTATCAATCGTGGCGGGAATACCAACAACTAGAGTGTCAGTTTCCATGCTTAAAGCACAAGCTCCATTGAAGGAGCCGTTTCCACCTATTACCACGAGCCCTTCAACTTTGTTTTTGGCCAGAGTCTCAACAGCTTTTCTGACGCCTTTTCTTTCCATGAATTCTGGACATCTTGTCGTGTGAAGAATTGTACCGCCTAACTGTACTATTCCTCCGACCGAACGTGAAGTTAACGGTCTATGAACGTCTGTGATTAAGCCTTCCCAACCTCTCTCAAAACCTAAAACTTGAAAGCCTTTCAAGGTAGAAAGTCTGACGACAGCTCTGATGGCAGCATTCATGCCAGGTGCGTCTCCTCCGCTTGTAACCACGCCGATTCGCTTCAAATGAACGCTCTCCGAGCAACAAGATTAGACAGTGGATTATGAGGGCCAAGTAGATAAAAGGTTAAGCTCTTTGAACTTGACTTTTATTTTGAGAATCGGTCGTTTGTCCATACATCTGCGGTGTCGCTATAGCCACGTTTTTCCCAATAGCCTAATTCCTTATTTGATGTAAACTTTATCCGCGTAATCCACAATGCACTTTTGTACGCATATTTGTGCGGAACAACTAGCCGCAATGGAAAGCCATAGCCCTCTTCAAGCTCTTTCTCATCCAGTCTGTAAGCTAAGAGAACATCGTCCCCAGAAAGCTCATCAAGTGAAAGTGAAGTCGTGTAACCGTCAGCACATTCAAAGGTAACATGTTTGGCAACGTCTTTTGGTTTAACCAGTTCCTCCACAGTTTTGAACTTGACGCCTTCCCATCTTAGACCTAGAACGCTCCAACCTTCAACGCAGTGGAAGTTGCTCACAGACTTGACCCTAGGAAGTTTTAAGACATCATTCCAGTTCAATCTTAATGGTTTTTCAACTTCTCCGTCTATGATCAGAACCCATTTTTCTAGGTCGATTTTCGGAACTGAAGATCCAATTGTAGGATGATCCTTTCCCCACCTCAAGAGCTGTTTAATGGAAACCTGATTTGGAGGCAAATCCTCGTGGCTGTTGCTTTTGTCTTCGGATGGCATGAACATTCAAGACGTAATTGAACGCGTGCGGGGTCTTATTCTTTCTCCTTTTGAGGTGATAGTTGTACTTAGGTTATGAGAAATCAATTCGTGTGTGCTTGACACGGTTCTGGAGCTGGTTAATCTAGGCAGAGTTCATGAAACTTGTGAGTTGTCGTTGCTTCTCCGTGCCTTCGGCAAAACTTGAGATTTTGACACCTGCTCTTCTTACTTTGAATTCAGAATCTCTGAGAAGTTTCTCAAAAAGTTCCTCAACAGTTTTCTTGAGGATGCCTAGTTCATTCGTTGGGTTTTCAAAGGTTCTAGATCGGCTGTGAATACTCATGTCGGACATAACTGTCATTATTCCAACAGATTTGAATCTCAGTCCTTGCTGAATGAGTCTAGCGTGAATGTCGTCACATAGCTGGCTAGTCTTTTCAAGGATGGCCTGTAAGTCTCTTGTGTCTTCCTTCAGGGTGGAGATTCTGCTTACGGATTCAGCTTCGCTTCTTTCTGCAACAGGTTCATTATCTATGCCCATTGAGGCGTTATGGAAGTAGGTTCCCAAGTTTTTTCCAAAGACGTTAATCAGTTTTTGTGTGTCATACTCTGCCAGATCGCCGATTGTTTTTATTCCCAAAGTTAGCATTTTATCTTCGGTTTTTCTTCCAACTCCAATGAGATGATCGATCGGTAAGGGAGACAGAAAACTTGTAACTTGTTCAAGTTTGACGAGCGTTAAACCGTCGGGTTTTTGGATGTCCGCGGCAATTTTGGCAAGAAGTTTATTCGGTCCAATGCCGATTGAACAGGTGAGCTCTTGTTGAGCTTTCAGTTCTTCTTTGATTTTTTGAGCCAGTTCTTCTGCCTTTACATAGTTTCCTTCAGTCTTTCGGCTGACATCTAGGTATGCTTCATCTATTCCAACTTGTTCGAAACGATCAGCATAACTTCTTAGAATTATCATGATTTTTTCGGATACGTCATCATACAGCTTATGATCTACGGGCAAAAATACGGATTCAATGTTCTCCAGTTTCTTTTTAGCCATGAAGATAGGCATTCCCGATTTTACGCCATATTGCCGAGCAATGTAGTTCGCCGTGCTTACTGCTCCGCTTTCTTCGCTGCGCCCGGAATAGACGCACACGACCACAGGCTTTTCTTCGATGGATGGGTTTCTGACTGCCTCGACTTGTGCGAAGAAATAATCCAAGTCCACCAACATTACGATCCTGACCTGCAAATGGAAATCCCTCTGAACTAGTGACCTGAAAGTAGATACAGGTATCCTAAGTCATGAACAAGTTTTATTAGTTTTCCGGATACAGAGGCAGATTAGGTTAATTAAGTGATCTCAAGTCCGAAGCCGTTGGCGGCTTTTGTTCTTTCGTTGTGTTCTGGCATGTTCATAATCTTCTTCAGTGTAGTCTGCGGTCTTTGGTGGAACTGGTGGGCGCCCATGGGATATACTTGCCATACTTTGGAAACCTGAACAGACATAACAACAGTGAACTCATTGTATATGCAATGTCAGCTTTTCCCCATCGCGATTGTATGCTGCAATGTTTCCCTCGTTCGCAAAAGGAAAACCAACGATCAAAAGAATCCTGCCGAAGAAATGGTTTAAATCAACAGTTGAAGGAGTCAAGTTGCCTGATGGATGAGAATGAACAGTTCCAACTATTGAAAAGTCCATAGGCAACATGTGAAGCGGAACGCTGGCGAAACGTCGGCCATAGTTTGCTAGTGGAGGAACGAGAAGTTCGGAAATTTCGATTGTCTCTTTCTTCTTTTTTCCTCGAAGCAGCAACACGGTTTCTCTTGGGTGAAGTCTTCTAGCGCCTTCAAAGATTGTCTCCAGCAACTCGTGGTCGATAGAAACTGTTATAGTTGTCTTCATAATCTTTCAACAAGTTCTAATGCTTATTTACCTTTGCGAAAAACAACTGTGTGAGGCGAACAGAAACGAGTGCTTGGCGGTTGCTGAAACTTAAAGCTCATGATGCTTTCACAAACATGGCCATTGATGAAGCAATTTTCGAAGCGAGAATTGAGAATCTGGTTCCTAATACTCTACGGTTTTATCGCTGGAACCCTTCAGTCGTGTCTATAGGCAAGTTTCAAAACGTAGAAAATGAAGTTCAAATGGAGAACTGCAAGAGGTCCGGTGTTGATGTTGTTAGACGAATAACAGGCGGAGGCACAGTCTACCATGATGCTGAAGATGAAATCACCTACAGTGCAGTCGTAAGCAAGAAGGATTTAGGAACCGAAGACATAGCAATTGTTTATGCGAAAATTTATGCTGGATTAGTTGAAGCTCTCAAAATTTTGGGGATAACTGCAGATTTCAGCCAAGGCAACGCAAAAACATGTCCAAACTTAACCGTTAATGGCAAGAAACTTTCAGGGAGCGCCCAATGTCACAGAAAAGGAGTTGTCTTACAGCATGGAACGCTTTTGCTGAACGTGGATTTGGAGAAAATGTTTACCTTCCTACGTGTTCCATGGGCTGAGACATGCATGGAAATCGTGAATGTGGCAAGAGCCAGAATCACATCAACGAAAGAAGAAATGGGGAAAGATGTTTCAGCTACAGATGCAAACGAAGCGTTGATCAAAGGTTTCAAGAAAGCTCTAAACATTTCACTATCAGATGGCGAGTTAACACCTTACGAATATAGACTGGCAGAGCAGCTTGTCAAAGAGAAATACGGCACAAATAACTGGAATCTCTACGGCAGAAGCGGCCACAGCTAGACATTCGGAATACATTATTGCCTTACTGCATTCGCTGTTTTCTTCTTGAATACGGCGATCCAAGGGCTTCCAAAAATCTTCCGTTCTTCTTCAGAGGTTTTCCGGTAATGTTTGAATCTGCCTTCGCTATATCTTGTGAAAGGAATCAAAATTGAATGGGCTATCTGTGAATACACATCGAGTCTATTTGAGAAATACGTTGTTGTGGTGTACCTTCTTTTGCTTCCAAAGACGCCAAATTTCTCAACCAACATTTTCCAATCTCTGGGGTAGATATTTCTGAATGCTTCAATGAAATCGAGCACCGTAAACTCGTTTTTGGACAATTTCTTGATAGTTTCCTCAATCTTTTTCTCTTCAATAATCGTCTTTGGTCCCAAATCTTGCGATGTTACCTTGCCGCAAAAAGCTCAGAAGACTAGTGCTTTTCAGTTCTCCATTTCATACCCTTGGGTGTGTCCTCAACTATCACACCCATTACCTTGAGTTGCTGCCTAATTTCGTCCGCTGTCTTCCAATCTTCGGTTTTTCTAGCCTCTTCCCTTTTTTGAATAAGTTTCTGAGCTTCCTCAGATAATCTCTCTTCTTTACTTATCTCGCCGATCACGCCTAGAACCTTGTCGACTTTCATCATTAGCTTGTGGGTTTTCTCTGCCTCTTCTTCGCTGAGCATATTTTTGTCCAAAAGGTTGTTAACGTCTCTGACGAAGTCAAACAATGCAGCTAATGCCACGCTTATGTTCAGATCATCACTCATAGCGCCATCAAACCTTTCCTGTACATCATCCATCAGTTTTTTTAGTTCCTGTCCGCACTTTTTTCCGTTAGTGTTCAGTAATCTGTAAGTGAAATTCGTCAGACGTTCAATAGCGCTTTTCGCTGCTTCCAATCCTTCAAAAGTGAAGTTGATCTGCTGCCTGTAATGCGTTGCCATAATCAGATACCGTATGGCCTTCAGGTCATATCCTTTAGCAGTCAAATCGCTTAGAATGTAGTAGTTACCCAATCTCTTGGCCATTTTTTTCCCTTCAACAAGCAAATGCTCGTTATGAAGCCAGTAATTCACGAATTTCCTGCCTGTTGCTGCCTCGCTCTGGGCAATCTCGTTCTCATGGTGTGGAAACAAGTTATCCACACCGCCGCAGTGGATATCCAACGTTTCGCCAAGATACTTCATCGACATTGCCGAACACTCAATGTGCCAACCCGGTCTTCCCTTGCCAAGCTCTGTCTCCCAGAAAACATCTCCGTCTCCTTCGTCCCACGCCTTCCAGAGGGCAAAATCCTGCGCTTCTTCTTTGGCATATTCGTCAGCCTTCACTCTCGCGCCAGGTTTAAGTTCATTAACCTTGATTTTTGCAAGTTTTCCATAATCTTTGAATTTTGAAATGTCATAATAGATCGAGTCATCCTCGCCTCTGTAGCCGTAGCCTTTTTCGATTAGCTTTTTGATCAATGCAACCATTTCAGGGACGTGCTCTGTGGCCTTCGGATAGCAATCCGCCTTTTCAATGTTCAACATTGCCAAGTCTTCAAAGAAAGCCTTTACGTAGCGATCGGTAATTTCACTAAGTGGTTTCTTCTGCTCTCCTGAAGCCTTAATTGTCCTGTCATCCACATCTGTCAAATTCATAACGTGTGTGACTTCGAATCCACAGTATTCCAACCACCTTTTCAGCAAGTCTTCAAAAATGAAGGCTCTAAAGTTGCCTATGTGGCTGAAATCATAGACAGTAGGTCCACAAGTGTACAGCTTGACTTTTCCTTCTTCTAAGGAAGTGAACTTGTCTTTTCTGCGGGTTAGAGTGTTGAAAAACCAAATATCTCCAGTGGATTTCGGCATGATGTATCAGCGTAAGAAATAGCCCCAAAGATTATTTAAGATTTTGTCGTGAGAAACTAGTCATATCTCTTGAGTCTAATCATTTCTCTAAAGTTTTTCAGGTCTTGCGCTACCTGCTTAAGAGTCCGCAATTCCTCCATTGTGCTTTCGAAGCTTGCGAATTCCTCTCTGATCTTGCTGATGAACCGGTCGTTTTCGCTCATACCTTGTCACCCGTCTGCGTTTTGGTGCGGTTTGAAGGGTTTCATCGTTTTTTGGCTAGCCACTTCGCCAGTTCCGTCATCGAGGAGAAAGGAGAAGGCTTCGAAAACGGAAAAAACTGTTCTTTGGCGTTGTGGTGTAGCCTTCAACCTTAACCCTCCTTACCGCTTCGTAAGACTTAAGATACAAGTCTCCTATAAAAACGTTATTGAATACGACAAAAAGACAAATGCCAAGCTGAGAGTTTAGCCTATGGCCAAGATACCTTCCAAAATCATCTGTTCAGGAATATTCAATTGCCTAGCAAGCCAAGTCTTCAACATCGAAGTAAACTTGGGAAGCTCCCCACTATAAGTTATAATCTGATTATTCTTCAATGCATCAGCCTGAAACGTCTTCTCAGCCTCACGATACAGAAAAGACAAAGTCTGAGCTTGATTGGCCAACGTTTGAAAGTCCTCCCAATTTTTACAGCGCAAAATAACTGGTGGACCATGCACCTCTCTGAGAGGTGCTGGTTCAGTTCGCTGGCCTTGCGGTTTCTGCGCTGGCACGGCAGAAGTCTCATGTGGAACTGACAAGTAAGTGATTAGGTTAGTTATCTCGTTCTGAAGTGTTGTTAGTCTATCTTCGACTTTTTCTATTTTGCCGCTGAATTCGCCTGCATCGCCCAACTTTTCCGTTATGCTTCCCAGTTCGTTTATCAAGCGATCTAAGTCTTTTTCGTGCTCTTTCAAGACGTTTATTATGAAGTCTAAAGCTTCGAACGCTTCGTCTTTCGATGGGACTTTCTTGGACATCCTTTGTTCTCCCTATCCTTCAAGCTAGTCAATACCCTTCTTTATAAATAAACGTAGCGAATCCTCAAAACGTATCCGAATACAGATATATCCATACGTATTGAGAATAATGTGCAGCTTTTGGAAACAATGTGCAGGTTCATTGTTCTTTATGCCTAAGTATTGTTTTCATTTCCGTTTCCTGAATAGTTCTTTACCATCCATATCGATAATGTATTCAAACTCGCTTCCAACAGTCTACATACTCCCTCCAACGTTAATGCTACAGTAGCCTTAATCACATGGTATTATAACCAGCACGAGAAAGAACTGGCTGGCCCTCCGAAGACCATGTGGCATCTAAACCTCAACGCAACCGGCGTACTCGTGTGGGACTCCTACTTGTTGAAGGCCGTGCAGATCCTCTTCAAACCAACAGGGATAATATGCGAAGAGGATGGACGAGATGACTGCAAACACATCCAATTTGCCATTTCGAAGCCGGACATCCAAGAAGTAATCCGCAAAAAACGGAAAGAAGGCTGGAAACTCCCCGACGTCTGAAAGAATGTTTGAGTCAGTGTGCACTCTCTTCAATCACGTCTCGTATTTTCCGAAGTTGAGTATAGCCATGGATATGTCTCTCATGTTTATGACGCCATCTCCATTTATGTCATAATTTGAATTCCATTTAGGGTTGCCTGGTCTTGAATTGAATGCATTAATCAGGATACCTATGTCTCGCATGTTAGTTACCCCGTCGTTATTCACATCGGTCGAGTGCGCCTGTAATGCATTGATATATTCGGTGGAATATGAACTAGCCCAATCCCAAAGATGGTCGTTATCGGCGTCCTCAGCGTAGACCTGCCAGTAGACTAATCCTCTGCTGCCAGCATGTGGTTGCCAAACCTCTTGGGGAATATCGTAGTAATAAGTGCAATTAGATCCGCTTCCGCCATTCCATGTGGCGTTTAACCAACCGGAATATACATCATCCCAGAAACGGTATTTGAACTGAACCTTAGAGACTCCGCTTGGATCGAAAACTGTTACTCGTAATCTATTGGCTCCAGAGGCTTTCACATATTCTAATGGCAGTTGAGAGAATAGCGGACCGGTGCTGTCATCGTCCGTGACTTGGCAGGTCTTAGAGTAAGTGGGGTAGTCCAGGAAATTGTCTCTGGTGTTATAATAACTATCAATTGGAGTTCTCACAATTCGGGGTTGAGGTAGTGGGGTACTCAGTTGGCCCGGTCTGTCGTCATCAATGGTAACCCAGTCTTCCCGCACCATCTCATCCCGAT
This sequence comes from uncultured Candidatus Bathyarchaeia archaeon, assembly GCA_964355725.1. GTDB lineage: Archaea > Thermoproteota > Bathyarchaeia > Bathyarchaeales > Bathycorpusculaceae > CAYHEV01. Next base: position 8,788 of record CAYHEV010000061.1, read on the forward strand.
CAGCCAACCATCCTCTGTAATGAACCGTAATTTGCCAATTAAGGGATGAAGGGAGAGGAGGACCGGCAAAAATAGGCCTAATCGTAACAAGTGCACCAACGGTGTGCGGCCAGCCAGCATTCGCAAACACGTCTGTATAAAGTTCAATTATATGAGCGCCTGCCACGGTTCCCTCCGAGCCTCCGGAGTCTCCGTCGCCTATCGCTGTTCCATCCTCAGCATAAGTGTAATACCATTTGAAATCTCCCAGCTGATCCCCTACTTGTACACTAACAATCTCGGCGCCACCCAATCTAACGAATACTCCTTGAAGATTCATACTCCCGGATCGGGCATTTTCTTGCGCTGCTTCCGTGTTTCTGAGCCAAACCCCTAGTGTTAAGGTCTGAAACTCTGTGATGTCCTGTAAGGGCTGGTCTGCCTCACGGTTATGGCCATAGTCACTGATTCCGACCCACGGAGCCGGGTGTTTTTCATTATATATCGGATGGGCGCCCACGGATCCGTGGGTATAGAGACCAAGCCAACGTTTGTCCCAGTAGGTATCAAAAGTATTGTATGAACACCAAACATCATACCCATATCCATTTTCATCTTTAATACAAGGGGCTGTGTCATGAAGGCACCAACTGCCACCACCTAAAACGTCATCCCACCCTACAAGAGTAACGAAATGATTGATATAATCCCCCGATCCGGTGCCTGGCGCACGAATGGCTTCAATTTGCGGACAATTAATATAAAGACAGGCTTTCTCAGTTTCGATATTACTACTTCCATAGCTATGGTGTAGCTTGTCCTCATTGCCCTGCCCCATAAAATGAACGAACGAGTCATCAAGCTGCATTACCGTGACTCCTTCATCGGGACCGACATCCAAGTAATTCGCTATGGTATATTCCGAAATTTGGATATTGTACCAGGACAAGACCTGTTTCTGGGAGAAAATGCCACACCACTCCAAGGTACCTTGCATAAAATATGGCACTTTTCCCACCATCCAATCACATCTTGAAGGAAGTTTACCGGTACAAGAATCGTCAGACTCAAGTGCGACAAGCCTCGAAAGTATGTCTGCTACAGGTTTTATCTCTCGGTCAGAAAAGCTCACAAACACGTTTGTCATACCCTCGCCAACAGTAACATCAAACATCCAGTAAGTTTCAGAATCGAAGAAGACAAGCCTCGAATCTTTCTGCGCAATGTAGCCACTAGAATCTAATACTTCAAGGGCCTCGGTTGCAGAGAGGCTCGGGAAGACCCCGCTATATTCCTGGAGCCACATGAAGGCTCCATCTTCTGGGTCATTGCCAACCAAGGCAATCGTGGTTCCGTTGGGCTGAATCGGCGTAATCGTACATAAGGGTACCACATCATAGGATTGATTATCACAAGAAAGAGTCAAGGTGTATTCAAGTATTGGCTCACCAGCACAGCTATTTTGCAACTCCAGAATTTCACTGGGAGAAATGTCATCAGTCTGATTTGCGAGCACAAAGCTTCTAGGCAAATCTGAAGAGGAGAAGCCATCAGCTACGTCGAGCTTCTGTTTACAAAGCAAATCCCTTTGTGTCGCATCAACATTGGAATATTCTGTGTGTGGCGTGGGCGCTGTGAATGCTAGTGTATGAAACATGGAAGCACACGCGCTAGAAGCAATCAACATAATTACTAGAGGAAAAACTGCGAAATTCAAATAATCTCCTCCTCTGTTTAATCATTTGAAGTGCCTAATAAAATTTGTGAAACACACTTCTAGCACATATTAATTCAGGCACCATGGAAGATACGGTATATCATATCCAATGTCTATGTTACGGGCGGATTCTTTTTTTGGCAAGAACGAGTCCAAGGAGTGATATTGCCATGAAAAGCGGCAGAATCACAACCGTTGGAAATTCGGGTACTATCGGGTAGTTGTCTTGGTTGTTTGCGTCTATTACGTATGGATGATCCCATATGCCATCAGCTCCG
>CAYHEV010000062.1:0-10610 GCA_964355725.1 uncultured Candidatus Bathyarchaeia archaeon
AGGAGCGGTAACTCCCAGGCTACCACCACTTAAGCATGAACTCATGTTCAGCGTGCGACGATGAACACCACGCCTTAGTGTGCGTACAAGAAAATGGGAGATTAGGCCTGCAACGCTCTGATTCTGATGATGGCGTTAAGGCTTCCCGTGAACAAGAATGCTAATGAAAGAAGAACCAAGGCATAGCTGTCAATCGTCATTTCAAACCTGATGAACAATAAGCCAAATGCAAGAGTCAAGAGACCTGCAACTATCATAGACGTGTAGAAAGAATCAAAGATGTTCCATTTCTTCATTTCCAGAAAGCTTTCCTCTCGCCTTGCAATACGTCTACTATTCGACACACCTATTGATGCACCTGCTAAGCCCATTGCTGCACCAACGATTGCTCCTACAACTGCCCACATCCAATAAATCAAACTGCATCAATCCTCAACAGTTACAACAGTCAGTGCACTTCTTCAATTTTTCGTTCGCGTCTGCCCGTTCAATTTGGTTTGTGGGTAGAGTTCACTCAAACTAACCACATTCACCACCACTAACTATCACAATTACAACCTTGACCCATCCGCACCTCTACTCCTGCACTCACCTATATTTACACACACTACACATGCACACGGAGCGTATGTGAAGCGCACGCTTCTTCTGCCTCCGACCTGAGCTTCATAAAAGACGGTTCGGTTGACTTCGTTCTTGCCAAAGGACTATTGTGTTCGATGGTACCACAGCACCACGAGTCAGCTGTGAACGAAATGCTGCGTATCCTCAAGTCAGGAGGACTGGCGTACCTTAGCGTGGCCAGAGGCTTCTTTGGCTATGTGGACCAAGCGGAGTGGGAGAAAATACTTGAAGGCTTCAGGGTCGAACGAAGGGGTGGTGACGGTTTCTTCGCGATTTCGGATCGATGGGCCTTGGTATCCACAAAACAACGGTAAACATGTGCCGCGCACTGACCCATATGGACAAAGCGTTAGACCGGTACCTGAGAACTAAAAAGGAAAGCCAGGGGTTTTACTTGTATGGTATGTATTCCTTGCCCAGCAGTTCCCGTGCTATAACTGTTCTTTGTATGTTACTTGCTCCCTCAGCTCCAACGCAGTAGCTCATTATTCTCCGCATACCCATTTCCAGCGGGCACTCTTTCGTGTAACCGTAAGCTCCCATCCAAACCATCACATGCTTATACACGTCAAACGCAAAATGCGGCGCAATAAGCTTACAAGCAGCAATCATCCTGCTAACCTCCAAAGGCGAATACTTACCTTCCTTGTACCGTAAGTCGTTCATCCACGCCGTGCGATAAGTCAATGATCTCAAAGCTTCCAACTGAGCCCAATCATCAGCCAACTCAAACTGGATACCCTCAAACTTGCCAATCGGCCTCCCGAAAGCCTTCCGCTCCTTAATGTAATCCATTCCTAAATCCAAAGCACGTTTAGCCGCGCCAACACAAACAGCAGCGATCAAAATGCGCGCGTTATCGAAACCTTCCATAGTCAAATAAAAGCCCTTATCCACTTCACCAATACGGTAAGCGTCTGGAATCCTAACGTTTTCCATCTTAAAACCGCCTGTCGAAATGGCCATTCGACCCATGTCCTCAAACCGCTTGTTAATCTCAACACCTGGAGCGTTCATGGGCAAGTAGAAACCAGTCATCCCACGATGAGGAGCTTCAGACTGCATTGGCGAAGTTCTCGCAATGACAAAGTAGCCTCCGCCCAGCTTCTTAGCCTCTTCAGTGCCGCTAATGTACATCTTTTCGCCGTTCAAGATCCAATTGCTTCCATCTCTTCGGGCAGTAGATTTGAAAGCAGCAACATCCGAACCGCCGCCTGACTCCGTGGAACCGATGCCTATGAAAGCATCACCTTTGAAAGCTTTCTTAATCACTTCATTCCGGACTTGTTCACTGCAGTATCTGTCAACAACATAACCCCAAGAAGACTCCACAAGCCAAAGCACAGGCAAAGCAATGCTCACGTCCGCGTAACCCAGTTCCTCAGCGGCAATGCAGGCGGTAATCCAATCCGCGCCAGTTCCACCGTGCTCCTGAGGAGACGTCATAATCAAAAGTCCCATCTCCCCCATACTCTTCAAAACTTCTTGCGGAATCTCACCGTTACTGTCCATTTCCCTAATCTTTTCCAAGGGCAAATTCTTCTGACACCATTCACGAATAGCATTTCTGAAAAGCTCCTGTTCTTCCGTGAAACCGAAATCAACCATGTTTCTGCACCTTGAAGCCTAACTACTAAAGAAACAAATATAAAAGTTGTTTAAGGACTAGCACGGAACCTTCGTCAAAAGCTGATCAACTGGGCTCTGGTTAAGATGCAAACCCAGCTTCTCCTGTTCAATGTTCAAGGCTAAACCAAGTAACTGCGTATAATAAACCACTGGAACAGTAAGCTTCGCACCGACAACAGACTCAGCTTCTCTCTGTTTAGAATCAAACATGATCCCACAGTCCGGGCAGGAAACAACCAGACCGTCCACGCCTAAACCCTGCAAAGCCTTAAGCTTTGAACCTGAAAGCGAAAACGCAGAATCAGGACAACTGAGCATCAGATGTGAACCGCAACAATCCAGCTTCTCACTGTAATCTACGCTCTCAGCCCCAACTGCGCGTATTAGCTCGTCAAGTTTTTGAGGATTCTCCGCGTCATCAGCTCTACCAAGATCACTGTATCGAATAAGCTGACAACCAACATGACTTGCCAACTTTAAACCTTTAAGCGACTTAACCACAGCCTTCTTCACGCCTGTCAAACCGACATAATCGTGAAGAAAATCAATCACATGCCAAATCCTAACATCAGAATTATACTCTAATCCTTCTTCCTTCAACAAACCAACAATCTTCCTGCCAACCTTTTCATCCTTCTCAACGACTCTCTTAGCCTCAGAAACAGTGAAATGGCAACGGTTACAAGGAACAAGCAAATCGTTCAATTCAGTTAGACTCGCCAAAGCCAAAACCCGCGCGCCCAAGTAATTTGCTGCGAAATCATTAACACTCTTGACAGGATCACCGCAACACACAGCCTCACGCAAATCGACAAGTTCAACGTCAAACTTCGGAAACACTTCACGAACAGACATCTCATAAGCGTACTGATTGGCAAGTATGTAGCAACCCCAAAAAACCGCAACCTTCACAGCTACTTCTCCTCCATAGCTTTCAGAAAAACAGACTGAAAACACTCCTTCGGCTGACCGATCTTGGGCAGTTTTAGATTTTCACGGTCAAAAGTCTCCATCTTCTTCGTCACAACCTTCTGAACAGACTCAGCTAACCCCGTCTCAAGAACCTGCGAAACCGCCTTCAAGTAATTCTCAGGAACCTTCGCTTCTCTTTCAACAGCTAAATTTCTCAAAGCAATTATCACATGATAAGGCGAAGCCTTCTGCGGACACCTCTCCACACACTTCAAACATGTCACACAAGTCCAAATTATGTCCGAAGAAGCCAACTCATCAACAAAACCTAAATTCACAAGTTTGATGATCTCATGAGGCTTCAACTCCAAAAGCTTCAAAGCAGTGCACCCGCTCGTGCATTTCAAACACTGAAAGCAATTAACAAACTCTTTCCCCTTCAACTTCGCCAAAATCTTCTCCCGAGACACAATACTAGGCTTGGCCATCGACATCAAATCAGTCAAACTCAAACTCAACGCCCTCCCTCTGCTTTGGGGTCTCCAAAAGCAGCCTGAACCTGAGCCAACACCTGACCAACCGTGTAATGCTTCATCTTAACCGCTCCAGTTGGACAAGCCGAACAACACAAACCACAGCCCTGACACATAGCTTCAACAACCTCAGCCCTAGACCTCTCAACACCCTTCACACTTTCAGTTTTCATTTCCACAGCCAAAAAAGGACAAACCGACTCACAAATCCTACAGCCACTACACAAATCCTCATCCACGACAGCCCTCAAAGGTTCAAGCTCCAGCTCACCAGTCGACAACAAATCCACGATCTTGGCTGCTGCACCGCTCGCCTGCGCCACAGTATCAGGAATATCTTTAGGTCCTTGGCATGCTCCGGCGAGGAAAATTCCCGCCGTGGAACTTTCAAGAGGACGCAACTTCGGATGCGCCTCCAAAAGAAAGCCATCAGCACTTCTTGAAGCGTGAAATAGCTTGTTTATTCCCGCAATGTCAACGCTTGGAGCAAGACCGTTAGCAAGAACAACCAAATCCGCATGAAACTCCAGAAGCTTGTTCGTGCCCTTGTCGAAAACATCAAAATAAAGCTGCCCGTCTGCGGCACCATGAATTTCAGACGGTATTCCTGCAACAAAATTAACGTCTAAATCTCTTGCACGCCTGTAAAACTCCTCATAGCCCTTACCGAACGACCGAAGATCAATGTAACACACGTAGATGCTCACGTCTTTGCCGAGCTTTTCACGAGCAAGAATCGCCTGCTTCAACGTAACCATACAACCTACACGACAACAATACTCTAGAAAGTGTTTGTCCCGAGAACCGACACACTGAACAAAAACTATAGTCTTAGGCGGCTGATCCGTCTGCGGAGAAACAATCTTTCCACCAGTCGGTCCGGACGCATCAGAAATCCTTTCAAACTCGATATTAGATACGACGTTCTTGAAACGTCCATAACCCAACTCCGGCATCGCGGACGCATCAAAAACCTCCGAACCCACAGCGATGACTGCTCCGCCGACCTTAAGCTGAATCATCTCAGGTTTCTGCTCAAAATCTATGACTTTAGCCTCGCACGCATCCACGCATTTGCCGCAGACGTCCTTCTTCTTCGTCTTCAACCGAAGACAATGATTCGGATCTATCGTTGCAACTTTCGGCACCGCATGCGAAGAATAAACAGATATAGCACGAGTTTGGCCCAAGTTCTCATTAAACCTGTCAGGAACCTTAACTGGACAAACTTTTGCACAAAGCTCACAACCAACACACTTAGCTTCATCCACGTATCGAGGCTTCTTCAAAACCGAAACTTCATAGTTCCCAACAAAACCCTTCACATCAACAACTTCAGAATTCGTCAACAACGCAATATTCGGATGCTTAGCCACATCAACCATCTTAGGCGTCAAAATACATGCACTACAATCAAGAGTTGGAAAAGTCTTATCCAACTGAGCCATGCGACCGCCAATACTCGGCGCCTTCTCCACAACATACACCTTAAAACCGGCATTAGCCAAATCCAGCGAAGCCTGTATACCAGCAATCCCACCGCCCACAACCAAAACGTTCTTCTCAACACTTACTTTCCGCTTATCCAACGGCTCCAAAAGCTTCGCACGGGCAACACCCATTCTCACTAGTGCTTTAGCTTTCTCCGTAGCCTTCTCAGGTTCATCACTATGCGCCCAAGAAACATGCTCTCGCAAATTAGCAATCTCAACCAAGTAAGGATTCAAACCAGCTTCACCAACTGCCCTGCGAAAAGTCTCCTCATGCATCCGAGGCGAACAAGTCGCAATGACTACCCTATCAAGCTTCTTCGCCTTAATATCGTCCTGAATCATGCGCTGTCCAGATTCAGAGCACACATAAGTGTAATGCTTCGCCACAACAACTTCCGGCAAAGTCTTGGCATATTCAGTAACTTTTTCCACGTCAACGACGCCAGCAATGTTCAAACCGCAATGACAAACATAGACGCCTACTTTCGCCACTTGGGCAGCACTCCACATCTTTCAAAGTCAAACTATTGCGGGTCAAGGCTTCTATTATCCTTTATGATGGAAATACACGGTTTCAAATGAACCAAAAAGTTTTCAAAGAGAACCAAAACTTTAATTCTCCCATCAACAGACTCAACCAAATAGACAAATAACAAAAACCCTAGGTTTGGTGAAGAAGAATGAATTTATTTCTGTTTGCCGCGATCTGGATAATTCTATGGTACATTCCCATACCACCGAAGAGATTCGGGCCAAAATCACTCTCCCGTATAGTTTCCCTTCTCATAGGTCTCTTCCTCTTCCTAATAATCCAAGCCTTCGAAACCCCCTTCAGCATCTTTGTATACTTGCTGATTTTCCTCAGACTATTCGTCGCTTACTTTGAATCAGTCTTCACATTAAAGCCAGCAAATTTCGAAGAGTCACCACGCTATCTGCACTATGGAACCCGCGTTCCATGGAAACTCTCCTTCACAGCCCGAAGAAAACTAGGGGCAATACTTCTTGGGGTACTCTTACTATCAGCTACGGCAATGATCGTGTTCGGTCAGACGCAAAAAGTGGCAAACGCCTCTTACTTCAACAACTTCATACAATCAGGTTCAGGCTTACCCTTCAACACCACCATCCCAGACAACAGAGTACGCCTCGTCACACAAGAACTCGCCGTATCCATTGCAAGAAGACACATGTCCGAATTCGGAAGCAACATGCAGGTCCTAGACTGCCACGTGACAAAATCGCCTGACGGAAAACTTGTTTGGGTAGCAGTCATAGGCTCAACCAACACCATAGCCGAGAACTACGTCAAGGGCTTCGTAATCATGGACGCCACAGACCCCACAGTGACCCCGAAAATAGTGCACAGCGAATTCGCAGTTGGAGAAGGACTCTGGTGGGATCACAACATCCCCTTCCGCCAATACATGCAAGACATGACTAAAAGCTACGGCGTTGCCTACGTAACATGGGATTTAACCACAAACAATTCCGTGTACGTTCTAACCCGCTACAACGTCGGCTTTGACCTCGTCAAAAGATACGTAACTCCAATCGTCTACGATTCACAAGGCAACGTCCAACATGAAACAAACACCATAGCCGAACTCCCAACGTGGATAACGCAGATTTACGACGAAAACTGGCTGGAAAACATGATCAATGAGATGGGCAGTTTCCGGAGAGAAAGCAGTTTTGACTACTGGGCAGGCGGTTTCCTATGGATAACTCCCCCGAGCCGAGACCGATTCCAAATGACAGAAGATACCCGCTACGTAATTGACACAGACACAAACGACATAGTAGCTCTCGTATGCGTTAATCCATTCGGAAACTCTAGAACGTTGGCAGGAGTGTTCAAAGCAACCCGAGAAGGCATATTCTTTTACGATTTCAAATCCTCCAACTACATTTCCGGCATGACCGCCGAAGACATGGTTGAAGGAAGATTACCGAAACCAGCCACGGGCAACTACTACGCAACGATGCCGCTGCTTTACCCAGTTGAAGTTTCACCGAGCAATTACAGACTCGCATGGTACGTGCCAGTCTACTGGTATGAAGAAAGCCAGGGAAGAGACGAGACAATCTACTTAGCTGGCTTCGCCATCGTAGACGCTGCAGAAGCCAACAGAGTAGCCTTAACAATCAACGAAGAAGCCCTAACAAGCGAACAACTCGTGCAGAAAACACGACTAGACTTCATGACGCTGTTCAACGTGACAACATACATTGAACTTAACGCAACCGTTCTGAACAAATACGACTATGTTGAAGACGGCACAACCCACATAGTTCTGCACCTAGACAACAGCACGTATCCGTGGGTAGAATCAACGCCTAAAGACGTTACAAACGTTCAATGGAACGAACTGATAGCAACAGACCCCCTACGTGCAGAAAACGTATCTATACACATCGAAAAACATGCTGATAGATGGACGATAACATATTTTGACAACCTGAATATTCCATAAGATCAACCATAAGGCTAATTATCACAACAAACATAGAAGCAAACGTGAAATCGAATGATCCCGATAAACGCTCCACAAATTAACGAAGAAGAAATTGAAGCCGTCGTCAAAGTCATGAGAAGCGGCGTCCTCACAACGGGACTCGGCGCAGGTCCAATGGTTACAAAGTTCGAAGAGTCTTTTGCAGAGTTCGTAAAAGCGAAGCATGCAATTGCGATGAACACAGGCACCGCCGCCTTACACTCTTCGCTTGCAGCGATAGGAGTAAAACACGGTGACGAAGTAATCCTGCCAAGCTTCACATTTGTCGCCACGGCCGAAGTTGTAGTGATAGCTGGAGCCAAACCAGTTTTCGTCGACATAGACCCAGGCACATACAACATTTCGCCGCAGAAAATTGAAAAGGCAATAACAAAAAAGACCAAAGCCATCATGCCTGTTGACCTCTACGGCCTACCTGCCGACATGAAACCGATAAGAGAAATTGCCGACAAACACGGACTGAAAATCATAGAAGATGCTGCTCAAGCCCACGGCGCAGCCTACATGAGAAAACCGCCAGGAACCTTCTCAGACGCAGCGTGCTGGAGCTTCTACGGAAGCAAAAACATGACTACAGGCGAAGGCGGAATGATAACCACAAACGACAGCAAAATCGCAGAAACAGTACGGTTCATGAGAAGCCACGGAGAGAAAGAAAAATACATGTCCACAATGCTCGGTCACAATTACCACATGCCCGAAATGGAAGCAGCAATAGGCTGCGTGCAGCTTAGAAAACTTCCCAAGTTCCTAGCCAAAAGAAGTGAAAACGCCAAAAAACTGACAGAAAAACTCGCGAAAACCAAGAAACTGCAGCTGCCAAGAGAACCCAAAGGTTACAAGCACAGCTGGTACCTTTTCACCGTGCGAATGAAGAACGCAAAGAAAGAGCAAAGAGACAAAGTCGTAAAGGAACTACAACGAGAAGGAATAGGCACCGTGGTATGCTATGCAAACCCAATTCATCGAATGTCGTTCTACAGCAAATTTGGAAAGTGCAAGCTTCCAGAAACAGAAAAAGCAGCGAACCAAGTGCTTTCGTTACCAGTACATCCAAGCGTGACAACAGAACAGATAAGCTTCATAGCCAAAACAGTTCAACATTTCCTAGCGTAGACTTGCCACGTTAAGGTTTATATGGAATGATTCCTTAGTATCGAACCCGCTAGTTCGGGGTTTTAGAGGGGAAAATCCATGGAGAAGATCAAAGTTATTATAATGGGCGCGGCTGGTAGAGATTTCCATAACTTCAACGTTTACTTTAGAAATAATGACGACTATGAGGTAGTAGCTTTCACAGCCACGCAAATCCCGGGAATAGAAGGTCGAAACTATCCGACAGAGCTAGCCGGCTCAAAATATCCAAATGGCATACCCATATATCCTGAAGCAGATCTGCCCAAACTGATAAAAGAGCATGACATTGACCAAGTAATCTTTGCTTACAGCGACGTTTCGCACGAATACGTAATGCACAAAGCTTCGCTTGTGCTGGCAAACGGCGCAGACTTCCGTCTAATGGGACCGAAAACGACAATGCTGAAATCAAAAGTTCCAGTTGTCTCCATTTGCGCCGTCAGAACCGGTTCAGGAAAAAGCCAAACCTCAAGACAAGTAGCCAACCTTCTCAAAAGTAAAGGTTTGAGAGTCGCCGCAATTCGACATCCAATGCCCTACGGAGACTTAAGAAGACAAATATGGCAACGTTTCGCGTCATACGCAGATTTAGACAAACACGAGTGCACAATTGAGGAAAGAGAGGAATACGAACCTCACATTGACAATGGCATAGTTGTTTACGCCGGCGTTGACTACGGAGAAATCTTGAAAGAAGCAGAAAAAGAAGCAGACGTAATAGTCTGGGACGGCGGCAACAACGACTTACCTTTCTACAAGCCGGACTTGCACATCGTCGTGGCTGATCCTCACAGACCAGGACACGAGTTGACCTATCATCCTGGTGAAGCTAATCTGCGAATGGCAAACATCGTAATAGTCAACAAAGTTGACACGGCAGACCCAAGAAAAGTTACTGAAGTGAAAGAAAACATCAGGATGGTCAATCCAAATGCCACCGTGCTGGATGCAGCCTCGCCCATAACCGCCGACAAGCCTGACGCCGTCAAAGGAAAACGCGTGTTAGTTATCGAGGATGGACCCACAATAACGCATGGCAGCATGCCCTATGGAGCTGGGACAATTTTTGCGAAAAACTCCGGTGCCAGCGAAATAGTTGATCCGAGACCATACGCCGTGGGCTCAATAAAGGAAGCTTACGCGGAATACACGCACCTAGGAGCAGTTCTTCCGGCATTAGGTTATGGAGGAAGACAAGTTGCTGAACTCAAAGAAACTATCGACCACGTTCCATGCGATGTTGTGGTCATTGGAACACCCATCGATTTGAGACGTGTAATCACAATAGACAAGCCAACTGTCAGAGTGCAGTATGAACTTAAAGTGCTAGGACCTGTCTCGCTTGAACAGGTCTTGGCAGAGTTCCTTCAAAGAGGAAAAAACAATGAGCAGTGAAGAAACAGAAATCTCGCGAATTAAAATAAAATTCACAATCGAAGGAGTAGGAGAAGCAGAAGGAGAGCTAGTGCGCTTCATGTCGCCCAGAACCATAGACATGATAGTCAGAAAGCTTCCAATAGAAGGCAGAGCAGCTCTATGGAAAGAAGAAACCTATTTTGAAACACCGATAAAAATGGGAGAAGAAAAAGCCAAACCCACCGTTGAAAAAGGAACAATCGCCTTTTGGCCTATGGGAAGCGCAATATGCATATTCTATGGAGAAACGCAACCGTACAGTCCAGTGAACATATTGGGCAAAATAACGAAAAATCTCGAACTCTTCGGACAATTAAGAAGTGGAACAAAAATCAGAGTCGAGCTTT
>CAYHEV010000063.1:0-10572 GCA_964355725.1 uncultured Candidatus Bathyarchaeia archaeon
ACGCGTACAAGATGCTGTGTATAGCTTTGCGTACAGCTAGTTTGTTCATGGCTTCGGCTGCTTCTCTTATGTGTTCCTGCAGTCGACTGAGCATCCACTTGTCTATTGCTGTCAACGATTTTCCTGAAAGCGTTCTCTTGTGTGGGGTTCTAGCAACTTCAGAGGCGAATTTGTAGAGACGTTCCAGTCTTTCGCGCATGGATTTCGCTATGGTGGGACTGAATTCGGCATCTTGCAACAGTTCAGCTGTTGATAGAACACTTAGTCTTATTGGATCAGCGCCAAACTTGCTCAAACCTTCTCGCAGAGGAATAATGTTTCCGAATGACTTGCTCATCTTTGAGCCTTCCATCATGACACTGCCGTTTGTGGCGATTTGGCGTGGCCACAGTTTTTCAGGGAATATGGCGGTGTGGTTGAATATCATGAAAGTCAAGTGGTTGGGAACCAAGTCTCGTCCAGAGTGTCGACTGTCCAACGGATAAAAGTAATTGAACTCATTTCGGAGATTTTTTAGGATTTCAACGCCTAGGTTGACTTTTTTTGCGATTTCGGCGGCATTTCCTCTCCCGAAGAAAACATAGTCAAAAACGTCGTCTGTTAATTGTGTGGACTGGATTTTGTGTTCCTTGATGTGTTTGACTATGGTGTAGTAAGCCATGTAAATCGTAGAGTCGGAAAGCGATTCGATAATCCACTCTGGATCCCATGGAAGTCGTGTGCCCATACCTGATTTTCTGGCGCAGGCCTTTTCGTGCAGCCAGTCGATGACATTGTTAAACTCGGAGTACAGTTCCTCAGGCAGTATTTCCATCGCGTCTAGGTTTTTGTGAGCTAGTGCTTTCCATTCTGGTTTTCCATAGTTGATGAACCATTGGTCTTGGAAAATTCTGACGATGCATTCTGTCTTGCAGCGGCATAGGACAGGTCTATTGAGAAGCTCATACATAGTTGTAGCTGCGCCTTCTAGAATTAGGTCTTGTTTAACCTTGTCTTTTGCCTCGGTTACGGATAAGCCGAAGTATTTGCCCGTGTTACGTTTCATTTTTCCGTTGTGAAACTCATGTCTATAAACTTCCTTCGTCGCACTCTCAAGCTTCGGATCAGTTTGATCAGTAATATTCATTTTTCTGACTACGTCGCTCGCAGGAATCTCCGAATATCCGGGAACCTCGATAAGAGATATCGGTTTGACCGAATCTATAATTTCGGGTTTCAGTCTGTACTCTTTCAGTTGCATGGATGCTTTTCTGAGGTTTTCCAAGGCAACATAATCGTATGGAGCGTGTCCAGGCACAGACATGACAACGCCAGTGGCGTTCTTTGGATCAACGAAATTTGCTGGCAAAATCGGAATTCTGTTTCCCGTCGCAGGATTTTCAACGTATTCTCCTATGAATTTTCTGCCTTCAAAAGTTTCCAATACTTTGACCTTTCGGTTAAGGTGAATAAGCTTTTCCACACTTTCTTGGCTAACTATCCATCGTTCGCCGTCAACTGTGGCCTTCACATATTTCATTTTAGGATTTAGCCATATGTTCGTAACGCCGAAGATTGTTTCCGGGCGGAGAGTAGCCGTTGGAAAAACCAGATCCTTTTGCTCAAACTTTATCAGTGTGAATTCGCCTATTTCTGGCTCCACATCCCCAACTGTGTCATGTTGCCCTACTGGGTTTCCGTCTTTGGGGCACCAGCCTACTGGGTGACTACCGCGGCTTATGTATCCGGCTTCGCGTAGCTTTTTGAATTGCCATTCTATGAAGCGGTTGTAGTGTGGATCTATGGTGGTAAATTCGCGTCTCCAATCTATGGAGTAGCCTATTTCTTTCATGCCGCTTTTGATTTCTTGATGGAAGTACCGTGCCATGGCAATGGGTTCAGTGAGTTCTTTCAGTTTTTCTTCAGGAATCTTGTAAACATTGACAAAGTCGCTTATGAGTCCTTTGTCTTTTTCTGCCAAGCGTTTAGCCATAGCCAAGACTGGTGTGCCAGTGTAATGAAATGCCATGGGCAGAAGCACGTTGTAGCCTCGCATTCGCATGTGCCGAGCGTGCACATCTGCTAGAGTATATGTTCTTCCGTGGCCAATGTGCTGTGGAGAATTGGGGTATGGGTAGGCTACGGTTATGAAATACTTGGGTTTTGTCGGGTCTGGGTTTGCTTCGAAGATTTTAGCGTTTTCCCAGCGTTTTTGCCATTTTTCTTCGATTCGTTTCAAAAATTCCATAAAACTTTCTGAATTGGTCTGTAATGTATTAAAGGTTTTGTCTTCACGAACAGAGAACGTTATTCCTCACATAAGACACCGTAGAACAATCTATGCGAACGTGCATTAAACCTTTGCTGTGAACCAGCATGGGCCCAATGAAATTGGTGAAAGCCTAGACATTTTTCTTTTGCTTTTTCCTCAGTCTATGCTTCTTGCTCGAAGATCATGGCAGCTCTGCTTAGGATTTCCCTCACTGGCAACTGTTGAGGGCATAGCTCCTCGCATTTGCCACATCTCGCACATTTTTTAGCCTGGCTTTCGGGAGTAATGTGTTCCCAATACTTTTTCTTGACTGCGTCATCTCTGTCCTTCACGTAGAACTCATTATACAGGGACATGATTTCCGGTATGTTCACTCCCTCTGGACAAGGTAAACAGTATCTGCATCCTGTGCATCCGACGAAGCCAAGCTGTCTGTATTTCTCTGCAACCCGATTGACTAGATCAAGTTCTTTCCTCGATAAAACTCCACATCCTGAATGGTTTGCACTCTTGATGTTTTCTTTGACTTGATCCAGAGTGCTCATGCCACTTAGGGTAACTGACACTTCAGGCTGGTTCCAAACCCAAAGCAGAGCCCACTCAGCTGGTGTTCTCTTAATATCTGCCTCATCCCAGATAGCTTGTATCTCTTTTTGGGGTTTTATGGCCAGTCTTCCGCCAGCGATGGGTTCCATCACGACGACTGCAAGCCCTTTCGAGGCCGCGTACTTTAGTCCTTTTGTCCCAGCCTGATACGCTGCGTCCATGTAGTTGTACTGGATTTGGCACGAGGTCCAATCGTCATAATCGTCTATGATTTTCCTGAAAACAGAATAGTCGTCGTGAAAGCTGAAGCCCAGGTGGTCGAATTTCCCTTTATCAATCTTTTTTTCAGCCCACTCTATTACGCTTAGTTCTTTGAGTTTTTGCCATCTTTCATCGTTGAGACCATGTAGTAAGTAGAAGTCAATGTGATCAGTCTGAAGCCTACAGAGCTGTTCATCTAAGTACTTGTCCATATCTTGGCATGAGCTGACAAACCACGCGGGCATTTTCGTAGCGAGCTTCACTTTCTCTTTGTATCCATCCTGTAACGCTTTCCCGACCAAAATCTCGCCATTGCCTCTATGATATGGATATGCTGTGTCAATGTAATTCACGCCATGATCGATGGCGAATCTTATCATCTTAATTGCCTCAGACTCGTCAATCTTGGCAGCATCATTTTCAATTATAGGCAACCGCATTGCTCCAAACCCAAGAGCTGACACTTTCCAATCTAGTTTTCCGAAGCGTCTGCATTTCATGATATCCTCATCCCGAGCAATTAGCAAAATGATTATTGATGTTTGTTGTTAAATGCTTGACGTTTCATATTTCAGAATGGTTTGCTCATTCCTAATTGCTCTGCAATAGTGCGCAGGTCTTCTATGACCTTTGGATTCAAGGGAACCCCAAGCTTTTTCAGTCGCTCAGCACTTTCAAATTCTTTCTCTCCATGGATGTAGATGCGTTCAGCTCCCTCAACCTTTGGGGCCGTCTTAAGACGGCCAATAAGATCGTCCATGTCCCGCTTAAACTCGTTCTTTGGACGAAACGCGTCAATACGCATGGCACCGAAGAAATGACCAATTCCAGACGGCAAGGGGTTCCCCTCTTTATCTTTCGGGTAAACCAGATTCGCATAGCGCGCTCCAGAAATCACCGCACTGAAAATCTCCACGGCTAAAGCCATACCATACCCTTTATGTCCACCAGATTCTTCCAGCGATCCTCCTAATGGAAGTAATCCTCCGCCGCCTCGCTTGGCAATGTTCTGAAGAACACGGGCAGGGTTGTCAGTCGCAATGCCTTTCTCGTCAGTAGCCCAATTTATGGGAATTGGCTTTTCCAGCCGCGCGTAAACCTCAAGCTTACCTCGAGTCACTGTGGCCGTGGACATGTCAAGCACAAAAGGCGGCTCATCGCCAGCAGGAACTGCGATGGCAATTGGGTTTGTGCCTAGCATAGCATTACGCGCGAATGTGGGCACCACGATTACCTCGGTGTTTGTCGTGCATATGCCTATCATATCTTCAGCTAAAGCCATCATAGCATAAAAGCCAGCGATGCCAAAGTGGTTAGAGTTTCTAACAGCAACAAATCCCACAGAATGCTCTCGTGCCTTAGTGATGGCAAGTTGCATCGCCCTATAAGAGACTGGCTGCCCAAGTCCAGCATCTGCGTCGATGGTGGCTGTAACGGGAGTTTCGTGTATCACCTTTGGATTTGCCTTAGGTCGCATCATTCCTTGCTGAATACCCGATACATATCGGCTCATCCGAGCTACGCCGTGAGAGTCAATTCCCCGCAAGTCCGCTTCTACTAGGACTCTAGCCGCTATCTGCGCGTCTTCACGTGGTACTTCTAATCTTTCCAGTGCCTCTGCACAGAATGATCTCAATGTGTCCACTGCAACTAGTTCGCTAGACTCTTTCATCCATTTTCACCTTCATTTCTCTGAATATCTGATCATTTCTTGATTTCGTTCTCGTATATTTCCGAGATAAACTCCCCTATAGCTGGAGCTGCGGTTAAACCTGGAGATTCTATGCCCACCAGATTTATGAAACCAAACAAGTCTTTGTCAACTTCGTGTTTTATGACAAAATCTTTGAAGCCGTCTTTTGGTCCTTGAAGTTTCGGCCTTACTCCCGCCGAATCAACTTGTATTTGACGTTCCCGAATACTAGGTAAGAATCTTACCACATCTTCGCGAAACTCTTTTTCACTCGATTCAACTTCATAATTAACGCTGTTCACGTAGTAAGCGTTCGGACCCAATCTGACTGATCCGGCCAAGTCTGGTGTCAAATGAATCCCTAGGCCAGGTCCCTTTGGAACGGGATAAACCAGCGTCTTGACTGGAGGTTTTCCCGTCACTCTGAAATAGTCTCCCTTACAGTAATGCAGTCTGTAACCAAGCTTGTCGACATCCAATCCTGCCAGAGCAGCTATCTTATCGGAATAAAGGCCAGCACAATTTATCACGGTTTTTGCTCTTACAATAAACTTCTCGCCGATACTTGTTCCCCCGATTTCGTATCCGCCATCTACCTTTTTGAGGCTCGTAACTTCCGTTTCCATGGCCGAAACTGCATTGTTCTTCTGAGCTTCTGCGTAAAAATGGTGCATCAACTCGTCAGGCTCAAGTATGCCAGTTGAAGGCGAATGAAGAGCTTTCTCAACTTCAACACTGGGCTCCAACTTCTTAACTTCTTCTTTCTCTAGGAATTTCAAGTCTTCTACGCCATTTGCTTCTCCCATTTGCATTAGTTTTTCCAGCTCGTCAATCTCTTCCTCTTCAATCGCCACTGTCAATTTTCCCAATTTCTTGTATGGGATTCTGTAGTTCTCACAAATCTCATAGAGCATAGAATTTCCTTTCACGCACAATTTGGCCTTGAGAGAATCTTTCGGATAATGGATACCTGAGTGGATTACTGCGCTATTGTGGCTGCTTGTTTCTTGTCCGAATCTTGCGTTTTTCTCAAAAACATACACTGCTTGGTTTTTTTCTGAGATTTTTGCAGCAACGGCTAGGCCTACTACACCTGCACCAATGATTACTATGTTTGCCGTTTCCATGATTATGCATCAAAATACATGCACTAATAAATATTTAGGTGATAGCACTAATGCCGCTTTCGGCATGATTATCTACGGTATTAGGAAATAGACTAACAGGGCTGTCGCGAATGATGCTAGAAATGATGGAATTACGTACTTGTACATTTTACTCAATGAGCACTTGAAATAGTCTGCGGTGAATTGGAAACACAAGTGTGTCGGTGCTACAGTATAGCCCAGATAGGCGCTAATGTAAATCAATGCTGCTACCTTAGGCGAAAAGCTCAATATCCCCGTCAATATTGAGACGGCAATGGCAACCCCGCCTGAAGGCGAACCTGTGATAAGTCCAAGAATAGCAGGGACGACGGTTAATAGGACGATTATATCAAGGCTTCCATTTGCCACAAAAGCCTTGAAAATATTGGAGATTCCCCCAGCGTCCATACTGTTTCTTAACAGAAATGCTCCTGCAGCTGCGAAAGTGACTCCGTATATTCCCCAGCTCTTGAGAGGTTTAACAGAAACTCGGAAATTTGATCTAGAAATCGCGATCAGAGCTACTAGTCCGATGAACGTTGCTATGAGAACGTCGAAGCCAGTTTTGAATTCGCCGAAATAGACCAAGTTTAGAACAATAGCGGCAACTATTGTTGTTAGGATTGGAGAGAAAGCTATGAGAAAATCTTTCAAATGTGAATTCATTTTGCTTTGTGGATCTTTGCTTTTCTGTTGAGAGATTTTCCAGAAACCGATTACGTACCCGACAACTATCATGATGAGAACTACCGGTATTTGCCTCAGGATTAGCAAGGGCATTGCTACCATGGTGAGTGCTGCGGTCAATATCAAAGGCTGACTTAGTGGATAAACCGGAAAAATAGTGTGTCTGAACCACAAGTTTACGTAGGCTTTCTTTTCAGGTTTCATTTTCAGCTTGGCAGCTTCAGAATCCACAAGAGGCGCTGACATCAGTGCTCCTCCAGAAACCGGAAGGAATCCTATGACTGCCGGAAGTACACTCAGTATGATTTTCGAGTTCCTAATTATCTTACCCAAGCTTTCGCTCAGATTCTTAATTACTCCTGTTTCCTTGTAGAGTTGGCTTAACCACATTATTCCAAACGTTGCAAAAGTTGTGGATATCGTTAGAGGATCAGTGGCTGTTTGATAAATTACATGCGGTATTTGCATCCAATCGACTGCGAGGAAAGCGAAAAACAAGGCCGTGGCGTTCAATGTTATTCCCAGATTTACGCGTTTGTACAGCATTATTCCCAGAAACGCAAACGAGATAATCAGCGCGTAAGACGCGTCCACAAATCCCAAACTGCAAGCTTCCTCTATATGGTCATTATAGGAAATCCAAGGTTGTTGCACAATTTCATAACCTTTTCTACTTCCAAAGTCAAATCACCCATGCTAGGACTCATTGATTAGTATGATTGTGAGTGCTCAAAATCGAGTTGACCGTATTCAATTTTCTTGCTTGATTGTTTCGACAAGAATTAATAAAACTAGGCTATTTCATCAATTAAGGTGGAAGGTTGATGGACGCTTTTCTCTATTCGTCTTCCGCTTTGTTTGCAATCGGATGCGTAGCTTTGGCTTTGTCTATTGTTTTTCGCTTGAAATTCAATGTTTTAAATGGTTTTCCGAAGGATTTGACAGCTAACGTGTTTAACAAGACCTTTGTTGTGTTTAGTCCGTTTTCAGAACAGAGGAAGGTTATCCGTAGATTTTTCTCTGTGCTTCCTTTGATTGCAGTATTTGCCAGCATCGGTCTTGCTGTGCTCACATTAGTGCTCATTGCGTCTGGGTTTCTATTGATTATAATTGTATCCTTGATTGGGCTGAACCTGATAATGGTGGAAGAGGCTCCAGAGGCATATCAGCACTCGAATACTTGCATCAAAGCTTTTCAGCATGGAACCAGTCTGGGTGTTGGTGATGTGAGGCTCTTTCAATTGACAAAGAGAGTTATGCAGAAACTGAGTAACTATTACTTGTACATAGCGGTTTTCTTCGTGGCTTTCTCAGTTGCGTTATCATATGTTTCAGCTTCATTATTGTGGTTTTTCACTGAATCAATTCGTCTAATGTTTCAAGCCAGCGCCGCGGCAGGAGCTTTAGGTTCTCAAGTCATACTTTTCCTCTTGGCTCTGGCTCTTGTCGTTGTTGAGCTTTTTGCTTCCAAGATAAAGAACAGATTCTTCGGTTACGCTGCTGAATCCGATCTCCACTGACCAGAAACAAGGAAATTTCTACGTAGGTTTCTTGCACTCTTCGTGTACTTCTTTTTGCTTGATCTGAAAGGTCAAATCGTAGAGCTAGTCTTTAAATTGTACTTCAGAAGATCAGAATTGCATAATCAAGTTGGCTCAAGTTTAAGCGCGGAGTTCGTTATGAAGGGAAAGATTTTCGTTTCAGGTCCTATTCTAGACATGGAGACAGAACAGTCGTACAGAGATGTTGTACGCGAGATTTGTGTTCGCTGCGATTATGAAGTGATCGACCCTTGGAAACGCGAAAAAGCGTTGAACGATGGAACTGAACACGGTTGGTGGAACAATGTTCCCGTTGCTGATTTTGTGAGAAGAGATTTGGAAGATATTGAAAAATGCGACGTTCTTGTTGCATATTTGCCGAGACTTTCTGCTGGAACATGTATGGAGCTTTTCTACGCGAAACTTAGAGGCAAGAAGACTATCTGCATATGTGAAATCGAGAATCCAAGCCCATGGTTAACCGTTCATTCAGACCTACTCTTGAAGAAGATCGAAGAGCTTGAAAAGGCACTTAAACGAAAACTCTGATGCAAAACTCGTTTCAGAATTTTGCGTTCAGAAAAGGAAGAAAAACAACTTCAACAAAATGTCCCCGTCTGCACAATATGCGGATGTGCAGCTTCATTTACCAGACAAAAAGGAAGGTTCTGGAGTATACTCCAAAGTAGTGCCGATCCATGCTAGACTAGTTTTTCTTTTTCGGTGTCCTCTTTTCGGAGTTTTGTCTGCTTTGGAATCGTTATTTCGAGTACTCCGTTCTTGTATTTCGAGGTCATTCTTTGCTTGTCAAAGTTTCCGTCGTGCAGTTCTATTATCTTGTAGAAGCTCTCCGCCTTGACTTCGATGCTGTCTTCTATGAAATTCAGGTGTATATCTTGCTCTTCCTCTCCAGGCAATTCAACGTAGATTTTTGTTGCCTCCTCTTCTTCGAAAACGTCTGTTAATGGTTCGCGTGGTCCTTTGAAGTCTTCTTTTGATAGTTCAAACGGTCTTTCGGGCAGAGGCTTTCGTTTTGAAGGCTTCAGCGGTTCAAGCGGCTCGAGTGCTCTGTCGGAGCCGAAGCTTCCTTTGATTATGTATCCTTTGACTCCAGGTTCATTGATTTCTCTAGTTTCTAGAGTGCCCTTGATTTTTCCGTCTTTGATTTCCTTGAAAATCTCGTCGAATTGTGCACGAAATTTCTTCACGAATCCGTTGGTGAAAGGGTCGACACCGCCAAACAATTCATCAAAGTCGCTATCAAATGACAATGTTGTTTCACCTCCTAGAATTCTTCCATTTCATCAAGTGATTCTATCAGTCGATGCAGGACGAGACTCATCATCATGAACGCTTTTTGTCCGAAGTCTGAGCAGCTGTATTGTCCTCTTCCAGTTTTCTTCAGAAGACCTCCTTCTTCCAGTTTTCGTGAGTTCTCCCATACTATTTTGGGGTTCAAGTTTAGGTCTTTCATGAAACCTGCAAAGCTTATGGTGCGATTCTCGTCTTCCATTAGTCGTCTCATCATTCTCAAACGAGTTTCATGTGATAATGCGTCGAAGATCTTGGAGAATCTTTGAAAGTCTTCTTCAGCGGCTTCGAATTCGCTTTCAAGTTCTTCTTTTTGCCAGTCAACGGGAGAAAGCGGTACCTCGAACAGTACTTTCCCGTTTCCTACAAGTTGCAGCTTGTACTTCATGCGTCTTGCCTGCCATTGCGGCGTAATTACCTATTGGTAATATATAAGCTTACCTTTTGGTAATAGTAATGATGCTCTTATCAATGAAGCACTTAGGGATCAGCAAAAGCACACATTGTACCTTAAATTGTGAAATTTTGGACTAAAAGATGATGGTGGGCGTCGGAGACTGTTATCATCATCTTCCAGTCTGCAGGAGATTCCGAGCAAGTTTCCTACTGTTGAAGAAGAGAAGCCGTCAGAGTCTTGTACGAGCTGGCATTCCATCGAATTTTTCGCTGCACAGCTTTTTCGCAATGAACAGACCGCGTTTGCATTATCTAAATCAACGAACTTTGCCTAATCATAATCTATCAGAGACAATCCTCACTGTCAAGTCACTTTTCCGATACTCTTAAGACTTAAAAGTAAGTTGATGATTTTAGCTTCGTACTGTGTCGCTGACTAGTACACTGCGGGCGTAGTCTAGTTTGGTCTAGGACATCAGCCTGCCACGCTGACGACCCGGGTTCAAATCTCGGCGCCCGCACCAATCATCACTACTGAGATGTGAACAGCCATTATTTTCAGTTCTGTTGTCTTCCATCGGGACAATAATATGTTCAAAGCATCTTCAGAAATATCGGCTTAGAAGAAAGAGATGAATTGCGGAAGCTTCTCACAAAGTTCGCAGGTGTCCTTCACGATCATGTCAGGTTTCTGTTGGCTCTTGCTCAAGTCTTCAAGTGAGCAGAATTGTGAAGGAA
>CAYHEV010000064.1:0-10379 GCA_964355725.1 uncultured Candidatus Bathyarchaeia archaeon
TCCCATCAATTTCACAGACGCTGAACTGCTCTCTTTGCCCATGGTTTCCGAAGCTACACGACTCGAGTGCGTTTGGGGTTCTCCAAACGTAACTTACGTATGGACAGGAGTACCGATTTTCCACCTGTTGACAATGGCTCAGACTAGGCCGGAAGCTGGAAGAGTGGTTTTTCGTGCACGTTTTCCGGACAGTTTCTTCTCAAGCTTGAACATTTCAGAGGCGCTGAAGCCGACGACGCTTCTGGGTTTAATGGTTAATGGCACTCTTCTGTCCGAGGTTTCGATAGGAGGTAACTCAGGTTTCAGAACAGTTGCTCCCTGCAAATGGGGCTACAAGTGGGTAGCCAATGTTGGTGATATTGAAGTTGTAGACAGCAATTACACAGCTAAAGGAACTTACGAGGATAGTGGATTTTCTGATGAAGCAGACATACCCAACTGCAATCCACCATCAATTAATCCTCCACTCCAAGTACTCAGCGAGCAATTTGGAAACAGGACTTTCGAGGTTCAGGCTTTCACGAACGCGTCCCTGACTCTGTTCGACTTTGATCCTTTGACACGACAAGTCAGAATCAACGTAACCGTTTCATCAGGTTCAACAGGATTCGTCACTTTCATTCTTAAACATGACATGTTGAGTGGGCCATATTCTTTTCTTCTCGATAACAGTTCAATCAACGTCGTCGAAACCAACGTGACTGGTCGTTTTTTTGAATATATGGCTCTGCCAATTGGTTCGCACAGCCTCAGCATAGTAGGATCAGAGTTTCTGGGAAAGCTACCGATGATAGTGATTGAACCTATTAAGCAGCTAATTTACGTTGGAGAAACCGTGATCTTGAATGCAAGCGGATCTGTAGATGAGGGAATGATAGTTTCCTATGAGTGGGATTTTGGTGATGGCTCAGGGGGAACTGGCGCAATTGTCTCTCACGCATATTCTCATGAAGGAACATATCGAGTCGTCTTGAACGTTGCTGATAATTCTGGTTTTAGCAACATTGGAATTCTGGACATAAATGTTGGGAAGGTTCCGTTCGACTTTTTGCCGCTCCTCAGAATTGCCATAATTGTAACAGTTGTGATGTTTTCGTCAGTTTTTGCGGCGCTATTGTTTACAAGAAGAAGAAAGTTTGAAGAATCGCATCCCAAAGTGCACTGTTTAAGTGTTTTTCAATGTTTAACATTCCAGGCTGACTAAGAGAATAGCTTATGTTATTCTTTGCCGTATATCATGAATACTGTCATTGTTGCGAATATGAACAACAGTGGAACCCAAACTGAGTGTTGTTCGAAGATTTTATATTATGATTTAAGCCAATATGCTATTGGAAGATTGGTATGTCAGGAAATGATGAGTCAAAGTTTCGGGGACTGAGAAAGTTCAACGCGATTATGGGTTTCTTCCATCTGATACAGTTCATTCTGATGCTTGTGCTCAGTAATAGTTTCACGTTGCCTGTTACTGCTTCGTACCTGAAATACGATATCACAATTCAAAAACTCGTGGTCAACACAACAACTATCGCCAACATTAGACTTGGGCCTCTTGTGGCAGTTTTCTTGCTCATATCAGCCATAGCTCACTTTTCATTGGCTTCGCCTTGGGGTTATCCATGGTACGTTAAGAACCTTAAGAAGCACATCAACTATGCTAGGTGGTACGAGTATGCCTTTAGCTCTTCCATTATGATAGTGGTAATAGCCATGCTAGTAGGCATCTATGACCTAGGTACAATACTGCCACTTTTCGCTCTCAACGCTTGCATGAACCTGTTCGGTTTGATGATGGAACTACACAACCAGACAACAGAAAAAACCAACTGGGCATCATATTTCTACGGGGTTTTCGCAGGCATCATCCCATGGGTTGTCATAGGAATCTACTTGGGCGGTGCAGCTTTGGCTTCAGGAGGCGGCGTTCCAAACTTCGTTTACTACATATATGGTTCAATAGCATTCTTCTTCAATGTCTTCGCAATAAACATGATCCTGCAGTACAAGCGGATTGGCAAGTGGAAAGATTACCTCTATGGCGAACGAACATACATCGTGCTGAGCCTAGTGGCAAAGACACTGCTTGCTTGGCAAGTGTTCATCGGTACTCTCAGACCCGTTTGATTACAATCCCTTTTCTTTTCTCAGGAACCAAGACTGGCTAAGCCCGCACCTATCTCCAAAATATCCCTAGTTCTTTCAAATCCTGTCCTTTTGTTTTCAGTCGACCTACTCTTTGATTCCGACATAAAGACCTCTGTCTTTCAGTAGACCATTCTTCAGGAATCTTGATTGAAGATCTGCATCTTTCATGAACTTGATAGTCTTGCTAACTTCAAAAAGGCCTAGTTCATGTCTGTCCACAAAATGCTTCACGCTTCCGTCTTTCTCAGCGATAAGATAGTGCATGTCCATAACTGATATGGCTCCTCTGATTTCCGAAACATTAAGTCTTGCAATCTTGATGTTCTTTCCGTCATAGGTAGCCATGTATGGCGAGCCAGATTTATACGCGGATTTTGTGAACCACGGCTCGATCAGAGCAACTCCGCCTGTTCTCAAATGCTTGGCAAGATTTCGAATAGTCCTTCTTAGATTTGAATAGGTTTTCACGTAGCCAATTGAGCTGAATAAACAAGTAATAACGTCAAATTTCTTGTCAAGGTTAAAAGTGATCATGTCTGCTCTCTTGAAAACAACTCCTTCAACATTCTTTCTTGCCACGTTCAATATCTCTTCGTTAATATCAACGCCTGTACAAGAAAAATCCTCTTTCAAATGTTCTAGATGATGTCCAGTGCCACAGGCAACGTCCAAAAGTTCGTTTCCTTTAGACTTTTTGTACTTTGCGATTAGTTTTTTGATTCGAAGTGCCTCTTTCTCATAATCCTTGAAGGAATAGAGCAAATCATAATATCCTGCAAGCTCGCCGTAGAGGATTTGTTTCTTCATATTTCAGATTAGAAATACCAAAACCTAAAAGACTTGCTGCCAAGGCACTGATCGATTTCGTTCATCTTCTTCAAACCTTCCAGCTCTCTCAAGCATATCTGTGGACTAATCATAAGACTGTCACACTGCCTACAATAGCAAAACGACCTATGCTACTGCCACAACATCGTTCAGACTTCAGAGAACCAGGGAACTTTTCTAAATTCCGATTTTTTCCCAGTTAGGAATTGGAAAATGCTCTGCAAATCAAACGTTTTTATAGTACTTGGCCAGAAGTCGCCTTTAGACTTGGGGGCTCGTATGTTTGGTTCAGAAGAAAACTGGCAAAACTGATTTACCTTCTTTGTCTGAGCTTGTTTCTTTGAGAAATAAGAAAGCATTGATCACTGGTTCCGGTGCGGGCATTGGCAAAGCTATAGCTTGCAGGCTTGCTGAAGCAGGTGCCAATCTGGATCTTATCGACATCGACGAAGAAAGCATAAACACGTTAAGAGCTGAACTTGAACAGTTCAATGTAGACGTAGACAACTACAAGGTTGATGTTTCTAGGAAAGAGGAAATAGATATATTATGGAAGAAGCTGGAAGGAAAGGAGCCGGATATTTTAGTAAACAATGCTGGAATCTATCCTACTAAACCTTTCCTAGATGTGGATGAAGTTTTCCTGAAGAAAGTGATGGATATTAATCTTAACTCGGTCTTCTGGATGTGCCAGCATATGATAAGAAGCCGACTGAAAAAAGGCGGAGTAATCATAAATATGGGTTCAATCGAAGCAATAATGCCTTTCAAGGAAGAACTTTCTCACTACGACATCAGCAAGGCGGGAGTAATGGTTCTTACAAGAGCCTTGGCCAATGAGTATGGTAGGCACGGTTTCAGGATAAATGTGCTTGTACCTGGCGGAATATGGACCACGGGCACCAAGAATCTGGCAAAGGAAGCATTGAAATTCAAGTTGAATGTTGTCAAATCAGGCATAGAATATAATATGCGGTCTCCGTTGCATAGATTAGGGAAGCCGGATGAAGTTGCGCGCATGGCTCTGGTTCTTGCCACTGACCTCTCAAGTTATGTGAACGGCACATTGGTAGTAGTTGATGGAGGATTCCTATCAGCCTAGAGAATACATATGATGTGATCCAAGAAACCATTTTTGAATCATTAGCCAATATTCAAATAATGTGCACTCCGTGTGCATCTAGTCTACCTCTCTCCAACCTCTTGATTCTTCGAAACCTCTGTGAGGTTATCGCAAGACCGTAGCACAGTTGACTATCTCTCGCATTTCGCAGTACGATCTCAACATAGTTCAAAGAATCAGGTGACTTTCTGAATTCTGATTCTCCAAGCAAAAAAAACATGATTTCTAAAATCTTCTTTTAATTAGAAAGTTTTCGGCTTGAAAAGAATCGCGGATAGAGGATCAAGTAACCGAGCCATCTTTTTGTATCGTTCCAGAAACTCTTGTCCAGCTTCTGTTTTATGATACGTTACTTTTCCCGCTGACGCATCTGTCTGAACAAGATCGTTTGACCTCATAAGATCCAAGTATTCCCCTGATTGTGTGAAGCTCATATTGCAATGAGTCATAATATTCGTCTTACCGGTTGGTTCGCGCAACTCCTTCAGAATTTCCGCTATGATCTCAAATCTGCTACGGTTTCTATCAGGTACTTTTCCCATTCTTAACATGCTAAACTACCTCTAAGGCAAAAGCAAGCCAGTTCCAAGCAAAAGCAAACCATTTCTAAGGCCAAATACTGCAATAACCTATCGGCACGCCTTTCCTGCAATATATATCCTCAGCGTACCTTATAAAGGTGAGTGCGCCAATGTTGCGTTTCCATCTTCTCTTCTGTTTCTTTCCCCCACGACGAGCTCTTCCAGTTTGATGACCCTTCGCTTCATCACGGCGAATACTCTCAACGACTTTTCTGCGACGATTCGGTTCTATTTCTAAATAAGAAAAAATCTTAGAAATTGCATTTCTTTGCTCGCTTGGGATTTCAGAAAATTGGGAGCCTCTGCTACGTTGGACAATTATATTATGAGTAAAGATAGTATTTAAGATAGATTCATAACAGAAAAGCTGAAGATGATTAGAAACTAGCGGGATCTCAGTAGTCTTTCCTAGGCTTCTTTATTCAGTCTGAACCCGGTGATGTTTTCACCAATCTACCTGCACTAGACTAATATACTTGGCGACGTATCCATTTGCAGCAGTTAGGATTCTCTAGAGAAAGAGTTCAATCACATATAGTTCCACTTTTTCTCAGATCGTTCTGACTAACGCATGTACCTATGTTCTCATGATTTGGAGGTGGACAATTGGGCAAGAGAAAAGTCATCAATGAAGAAAGTCTAGAAAACATGCTACTGCCCAGCGTGAATGATGTATTGGGCACGGCCGTTAAGATGCTTGGTTATGACCGAATCATGGTAAAATGTCAAGATGGCAAAGAACGATTATGCAGAATTCGGGGCAAGTTGAAGAGACGCGTATGGATCAGAGTAGGAGACATCGTTTTAGTTTCTCCTTGGGATTTCCAGTCTGACAAACGAGGCGACATATTTTGGCGGTATAGGAAAAACCAGACTGAACTATTGAGACAAAAAGGCTACCTCAAAATGTGATGCACTACTCGAAACGTGAAGCTTCACGCAGACTCTTATTCCTCTCTTAAGTCTCCAACCATTTTCAACTAATCAGATAGCCTTGTAAATTCTGATTTCTCTAGACAGAGGCAAAAATAGAATTTTCTGTTTTTTAGTCAGAAATGGAATCAGAAGCTTCATGGCAAGTGTGACTGGATTAGACCCCACAGAGAAACCCGAAAAAATAGCAAGCTTATACTTGTGAAGAGAAAATGTTGCTAATATGAGCATGCACTCTTCAATATTGGGGGTTTTCTAAAATCTCTATATCATTTGACCGTGTTGCAGACGTATACGACAAGACTAGAGGCTTTCCCCGAGAAGTGATGGGCGAATTGATTAGAAAGTTCACGCAAGAACTGGACGAATGCGAAACTATTTTGGATCTTGGTGTCGGCACTGGAAGATTTGCAGAGTCTTTACAAGATGCCGGATTTGAAGTCACTGGAATAGACATAGGGAAGAGAATGCGAGCGATAATACCTTCGATGCTGGTTGGGTGTTTGTGACTGTTGCAGGCGATGTGACCAGTATTAATGGTTCACCGGAAGGAAAAGTTGACATGCGAGATGTAGGTGCAATAATTACAGCTTTTGGCAAGACGCCTCTTAGTTTAGGCTGGGATCCTAACAAGGATTTGAATGATGACTCGCGAGTTGACATGCGTGACATAGGACTAGTTTGCATAAACTTTGGGAAGACATAATCTGAGCTTCACGATTGACTGCATGTTAGTTGGTTTTAGATTTTGTCAGTTCGAGTTTTTGACGGTGATTTAGTTTTTTGATTCTTTTCTCTCTTTTCATGGCGGCGCTTCTTGAATTGAGTTTTTCAACGTGAACAAGCTTCTTGGGTTTGTGCATTTTGGTGTATCGGGCACCATTTCCATTAATGTGAAGCTTCATCCGCAAATCCACGTTCTTAGTATATCCGGTGTAGAAACTTCCGTCTTCACAGAGGATGATGTAGACGTAATACGGCACTTGCACATCGACTCTCCATGCATGCACTCGTATTCTTTTTCTAGGTAAATATGTGTAATCACCAAAATAATTTGCGTATTGGTTTAGACAGAATGGAGATGTCGCTTCGTATCTGAACAGAGTAATGAATATTCTTTTTCAGAACCTCTTAGGAGAAGGAGAAACGATAAAAATAGAGATGGATTGAGATGGGCTTAACTATTCGTATCGAGTGAGGTAGAGTGGTTTGCTTGCTTCTTTTTTCCTTTCCGCGCGAGAAATATTTTTGAACGAGTTGACATGCTTACCGGTTAGATCTGCTTCTATTCGTTTCGCATTGATTGATACTGACTCCGACGCAACTTCGTTTGGGATGATATCAGTGTGAGCTTTCAATTTACACGCCACTTTCTACGTTGGCGGTTACTGGATATTTGACTTTTGCAGTTGAAATTAGTATTCTGAAACTTGATTTTGGGTCTGTGAACATCAGTGCGGTCTCTAAAAACAGTTCGCCAGCAGAATGTTTACTAGAAAAGATGCCGCAACACGAGTGGTGTTGAAGCAGTTTTATGCAAAAAAATGTTAAACTTGGAAGCATACATAAATAAGGCAGTGCCAAGTCGCACCTGCGAAATTCGGAAGAGTTTATAACAAAGCGATATGAAAAACATGTAAAACGAGGATCGAACAAGCGTGTTTGCAGACCGTTTCTTCGAATATCTAGAATCACAGACTTTTCTAGGAGTAACCCTGTCAACTCTCATCTGGTTAGTTGCAATAGTAGTGGTTGCGATTATTCTTGAAAGAGTGACAACAAGATATCTGAGGAAATTTGCAAAGAGGGCACGTTTGGAGCCGAACGTGGCTAATCGTTTGATTCTGACGTTTCGATTGCTTGTTCTGATAGGAGCCTTAACCGCTTTGGTTCGGGCTGGTGGGTTGCCTACAGATTGGATAGTTGCATTTTCCGCCGTTGGTGGAGCTGCTGTGGGCTTTGCTTCCACAAAAACCATTGGAAACTTCATTGCAGGGCTCTACTTGTTTGCTGCGCGACCGTTCAGGGTTGGCGATTATGTTCGAGTTGGAACCGTCGAAGGCATCGTGGAGGAAATGACGATTAACTACACTAGGATTTTGACTATCGGAAACAACATTGTCTCAATTAGCAATCTTCAGATATTGGACAGAGATATTACTAACTACCTGTATTACGCTGAGGAAGGTTCAACCCTCTATTGCTACACTTTCGAAATAACCTTCGACCACAGTGTCTCCACAGCCAAAATTGCCAAAATCTTCTACAAAGTCTTCGAACAACACATGAACAAACTTCCGAAAAGCCCGAGTTACACGTTGATCAGATCAGGCGGGTTTGAACGAGTTTTCTTGGTCTATCTCTACGTGAAGAACCCTGAAGATGTTTTCAACTTGAGACCTAAAATTACTGAAGAATTGTTCGATCTCTGGGACAAGGAAAGAGAAAAAGAAAGCAAAGAAACCACTTAACCACATTTTGAACACATTAGTGATCCCTTGTAGGAATTTGGATGTGAATCCTCGCAAGTTCGCAGTCCAATCTGTCTTGGCGTTGGTCTGTAGCCATCTCGTTTTGATTTCTTTGATCTTCTCAAAAATGCTGATAATCCATCAAACTCCCCGAAAAACTCTTCAATAAGTCGAAATCAAAAACATTTTCAATGCAGACATCTGGGAGTCTAAGCATCGCTGAGTTAGAAGCGGAATTTCAACTTATGTATAGAGCATCCATGAACCGTCACAGGATGCTGTATTCAAGCGGCTCAAATCTTCTCTGCAAACTCCAAAATGCATTCCGTATTTTTCAGCCATACCGCGTACAGCCATCATCAGTTCAAGTCGCAATTTCCACGGCAAATATGTGTATCCGCCTATTTTCTCGCCTTTTTCAAAGTAGAATGGCTCCAGTCTCTTCGCTACTTCAGGGTATACAGGTTTGAATCTTTGCCAGTTGTCTCTCTTGATTTTGTATGTTGAACATGTGACATGTTTGACACCCATTCTCGCAAGTGTTTTCATCAAGGTCTCTGGGTTGTCGTTTATGAATGGGATAATTGGGTCTATGCGCACGGATGTTGGGATATTTCTCTTAATTAGAGTTCTAGCTGCCTTCAAACGTTGGGACGGTGAAGGAGCCTGCGGCTCAATGATTCTTGCAACTTTGTCATCGTCTGTTGTGATGGTTAAAGACACCATAGACGGAACCTTTCGTAAGAGACCAATGTCTCTGACAACAAGATCAGACTTTGTAATCATCTGAAGCTTACAGTCACAGTTGGATAATATCTCTAAACATTTGCGTGTCAACCCCGATTCTGCTTCTATACTTGGATAGGGATCTGAAGAATTGGCTATAGACACGATTTCGCCTTTCAATCCGGCGGCTTCTCTTTTCAATCTCGGAACTAAATCTTTTTTTGGTCTGCAATTGGAAAACTTCGGTATGTAACTCGATGCGTAGCAATAGGTGCACGCGTGATCGCAGCCAGTGTAAGGGTTAAAAGTCAACTTGGGTGGGCAGGTGCAAAGAGTTGAATCCCAGGGATCAAACTTCGAAATCAGGTTCACTTCAGTCACTATTATTATCGTGAACAGAAAGTTACAAAAACGATTCGCTCACTAAGCATCCCAATGGATGGGAAAGCAATTTGAACCATGAAGAAAGAGTTCATTTGGCAGACAAGCTTACGGAAATGCTTCTCAGAAAGTACGGGGACGAGATTATTTTAGGAGGAATCTGCGGCTCAACCGCCAAAGGCACGGATACGGAATATTCTGACCTTGAACTGTTCTTCATCGTCAGAAACGAATCAAAAGCAAAAAGTTTGCGTTTCGCTTATGAAGGCATGCCCATAGGTATTCTTGTTCAGAAGGTAGCTAATGTTGAAAAAGACATCGAAGACGTTACCCATGCTTGGCCGTTGCAAATGAGAAGATTGTTCAACCTTAAAATCACCTGCGGAAACGAGTCAGTCTTGGAAGATCTTAGGAGAACATTAAGAAGAATCCCTGAAGAGAGATTCAGCGATTTCATAGCAAATCATACTCCCATCTGTTATGAAGGGCTGGATAAGCTGAAGACAGTGAAGACGAGAGGAAACACCCACGAGACAGGTCTTTTCGTAGCCGAAGTCCTCATGGATTTTATGCTGCTAACGGCCATATTCAACCGAGAATGCATAAACCACGACTACTTAGGCGGAGTCTTCGAATCCTTCAAATTCAAACACTTGCCAAGAGACTACGAGAAAACAGCGAGAAAACTGATGAAATGGACCGACCTCACCCTTGACGAAACCATCACATTGACAGACAAATTCGTCCGCAACTTCGTCAGTCTCATGACTAAAAGTGGAATCAAAGTAAAAGAACACACTTCTCTTGAAGAACTAGAAATGTGACCTTCTTTTCAGCCATAAACAGATGGTGACATTCACACATAGGCCTTTTCCAAGCGTTCACCGATATATCGTCCAGACACTACTTAAAGTCCAATACCTTGGGCGGTTGGAGGCCGCAGGCTGAGCTGGTCGACCGAAGTCTTCCAGCTTACACCCCGGCTCCATCAAACCCATCTTTTATGGGAGCCCTCGTCCCATGAGCTTAGGCTGTTGCCAGCCCAGCTGTGTATGGGAATGGCTGCCTATTTTCGGGAGAGGCTTCGAGCTTAGATGCTTTCAGCTCTTATCCTCAACGGCGTGGCTGCCCGGCGTCTGCCCTGTCGGACAACCGGTTAACTAGAGGCCACAGCGTCCCGTTCCTCTCGTA
>CAYHEV010000065.1:0-10373 GCA_964355725.1 uncultured Candidatus Bathyarchaeia archaeon
CAAACCCCATCCCCCGGCCACTATGCTGAGAAATCTCTTTTTGTATGCAAGGTTCGATGCTGGCTGGTTTGACATCTAGACCGTGCGAACTTCATGCGAATCAAACAGTGAATACTGAAGGACAGTGAACGTTATATATGGCTTGATCAGACTACATCCACTTGTTTTGATTAGACTAAGGAGGTGATTTGTTGAAGAAGATTTGTACGATTATGGCGATAGTGCTATTGTCTTTCGTGGCGGCATCTGCGAGTGTCACGGCTACCGCCAACTATTACCCGCGAGGACTGCTTGTGCATACGTTTCCAACACACACTCAGCTAGGCCCAACGCCGATGTCCATAACCTACAATCCTGATACCGGCACATTCTGGTGCATAGATGGTGGGAACAGTCCGTCAAGCATTTTCGAACAGAGCTACAATGGCACGTTTCTGACTAACGGCACAGTCACACTTGATGCAAGGGAAATTGCTTATCGACCTGAAGATGGAAACATCTACATAAGGGCTTATAACGGAGGCCTGTATAGGCTCAACATGCCCTTCGACGGTTCGGTCACATTAGTTTTGCCAAACATTTTCAAGAACAACCAGTGCGGCTTCGCCTTTGCTCATGGAGGCAACATTTTCGATGTTTACGGAGGAAATGTAACAGAGTATGCATTTACCACCGGAAGCGTGCTCAGAACTTTCAATCTCACCGTGCCCTATCCGTCTTTCAACGATTATCCATATAACTGCAGAATTGCGAGCAACGGGTCTGACCTGTATTTCTTCTCAAGAGATGGCGACGTATACGTCTACGACACATACGGCTACTTGCGCAACACAGTCAAACTGTACAGCCCCGACTTTGATTCGTTCTACACGCCTTTCAGTCTCAGCTACACAAACGAAACACTATACGTTGTAAAATGGGACAGCGACAAGGAGTGGCTTGGATATGCAATTCAATGGAACGAGAATCTCTTAGCTCCTGCACTGACACTTACCCCAGAAACGGGATTCGCCTCAACAACCTTAACCGGCTCAGGATTTGCTCCCAACGTCGAAGTGGCAGTCAAATGGAACGGATCAATCATACCAACTGTTCCAGGCCCACTTTTCGCAGACGCTTATGGCAACTTCACAGCAATAATCAGCACTCTGACCCCGAACAGTCCAGGCATATACGTGATCAACGCAACCGACGCCTCAAGCAACTCGGCAGAGGCGAATTTCACGCTGGTTGACATCACAGGACTTACAGGACCAACCGGACCACAAGGACAGACTGGTCCACAAGGACCCACAGGAACAGCGGGCCAGCAGGGAGAACAGGGACCGCCAGGAGAAACGCAGACATGGCTTGTAGCCGCTACGGTGATTCCGTCGATAGCAGCCATAATCATAGCATTGTACGCGATAGTCAAGAAAGGGCACTAGCACTGCCCATCTTCATTTACCTTTCACAATCCCTTTTTTAGACAAACTGCAGATGAAAGGCCGAAGCACAATAGTGGAAGCAAAAGTACTCCAAGAACTAGGCGCACTTGTCACTAACACTATCAGAAACATCAAAGAAGCAGCAGAAACAGAGGCACCAATAGTAGGCTTCTAAGAAGCCAAGAAAATACCGGAAGTCACACAGGCGGTTCCTACCTGCAGCATCTGTGACCTACACGCCGAAACATAGTTTTGCATATTCACACATGGAAAATCTTTCGTGCAACCTTCATGTCCCTGATTAGGGGAACATTGTTTAAATATTCCGGAACCAGAAAGAAATTAGGAGAAAGTAGAAACCTACATATTCGATTTGAAGTTTCTTCTTCACTTTCACAAAAAGAGGACCACACAATGGCGGACGCCAAAGAAATCGATTGGAAAACCCTCGTAGAAGAGTTGAAGCAGCAGTGGGGTTCGATGTGGAGAGAGCGGTTAGAAGACAAGCTTCGTGCCGAAGGAATAGCAGCAAAAGACTATCCCCAACTGTTTGTAGAACAAGGACTAGTCGTAGTCGCATCAAGAGATTTCAAACCTTTGAGTTTCACAGAAATTGTCCGTCAGCACATTCCTGAAGCTGACAGGTACATTCCTCCAAATCCTTTAGTCGGCGGATGGGGCAAGTTTATCAGAGACTCTTTGCCTAAGCTGAAACACGACATTAGTTCTAGGCGCAGACACTTTGCTCCTGAAAAACCAGATAAGAACAAGTGCGGTGCCCTAAAGAAAGGCGGACGCGGCTGGCTTCACAAGTAGTTTCTTCGCGTCAATGTTTACAGGTTCTGCCGTTTCTTTGTTCCTGTTATGGTCACATCTAACTTTAAATCAAGGTCTTGGTCCTAAAACCACCAATAACCAAGTTTCCGTCTGGCTGCTGCCAGTTCCTCTCCAAACTGTCACTTCTAACCCTTCTCCAGGCAATGTGCGTTCTTCCAGATAGCTCGACATATCATCAGAGTTCTTGATTCGTGTGCCGTTGAGGGCTATGAATATGTCATTAAGCTGCACGCCATACGTGCGAGCAGGGCTCGGATTCAAGTAACCGACGATCCTCCAGCCATAGGTTACATTCACTTCTGTCTGCCGAGCGGTATCATAATCCATGTCAGTTCCTCTCAATCCAAAGTAGGAATGGCCTTCATAATTGCCGTTCACTATCAAGGATTGTATTTCCCGGAGTATCGTGCTTGAAGGAACAGCGAAGCCCAAACCCTGCGATTGAGAAACTATGGCCGTTGTTATCCCTACAACCTTGCCATAGTAATCCAGCAATGGGCCTCCTGAATTTCCAGGGTTAATCGGTGCACTTGTCTGTATGATGTTCGCTATCGAGAATCCTCCAGTGTATTCTTCTTCTGAGATAGTTCTTCCCAAAGCACTCACAACGCCGGTGGTCATTGAACCCACCAAACCATACGGGTTTCCTATAGCTATCACAGGATCACCTACTTTCAACGTTGAGGAACTTGTAATCTCAAGAGGTTTAAACTCGTATTCTGGAGCGTCAACAGTAAGCACAGCAAGATCCGCATACTTGTCTGTTCCATTAACAGTCGCTGCGTATCCGTTTCCATTCGAGAACGTTACACTCACGTTCGTGACTCCACTGACGACATGATTGTTTGTCACGACGACCATTGTTCCAGTAAAGTTGAAAACAAAACCGGATCCTTGTGCAGTTCCGCTGCCCGTTGTTCCCCGGATCATTACTACTGAATTCTTCACGTTTTGATAAAGTTCCGACAGAGCCGTACCGTTCACGTTAACTGAAACATTATAGAGATTAGGAGCAATCTGACTACCCCACAGTTTAGATACTTCAGATTTAAGGTTTGAAATATCACCATTCAAATCGCTAATCTGTCTGTATGATACGTATGCAGTTAATATTCCTCCCAGAATCAACCCCGCCACGAATACCAAAGCCAAAATACTTGTGGAAGATCTCACATGCCGTCCGTTCATCTCAGTCAACTAATTCACCGCCTGCACTGCAATTAACCACTCAGAAATAAAAGTTCCGAGATTACAAGCACTTTTGGTCATCCCATATCGGTCTGTAAGAATATGTCTGACTCCTATTTCCTTCTGTCTATTATGTCCAGAGCCTCAGGCCCAGTGCCCATAAGCGCAACGGGGACTTCTGTCTGCTTTTCAACTTCGTTTATGAACTGCTTCGCCTCTTTCGGAAGCGCACTATAACTTTTCGAACCACGGCATTCCGGATATACACAGTCAAGTTTTGTCACAGCTATCTGAGTTGCACCGTTAATCATCGTGGCTTTCTTGGCTAATTCAAAATTGAATGGAGCAGAACGTCTATCTCTGCCTGTTCCTGCCGCTGTTTCAAACCAACCGCGTTTCTGAGCCTCCTCTTTAGAAAGTTCCCCCGGCAAGGGGCCTGTACCAACGCGAGTTATGAAAGCTTTCAGTACCACAAACACATTGTCGACTCTCGTTGGGCCAACTCCTGCCTCAGAGCATATTGCTGAAGCACTTGTGTCTCTTCCAGTCACATATGGGTATGTTCCGTGAAAAAGCGAAAGCAACAGTCCTTGGGTTCCTTCTAGCAGAACTTCTTTGTCCTTGTCCAAAGCTTTGTTAACCTCTGCTGAAACGTCCGTCAAATATGGTTTCAGTTCTGGAATGTCTTTTGCAAGTTTCGCTGTTCTGCGCACTCGTTCTTCAATCGCTGGTCCCACGCCTCTGCCTGTAGTGCCCAAACCCTTCAAATGTGCACTTGCCTTGTCCTGTGCCGAATGTTTTTCTTCAATTATGGAAGCTTGGCTATCCATGCCTACGCGGGCTTTGACGTTTGTCGCTTCAACCTCTTCAAGAAATTGATTAACATCCACGTTTGTTCCAGCAGCAACCAACAACCGGCATTTATCGTAGACGAAGCCGCCTGGAACCATGTGCAACGCATATCGTCTACCCTGATGCCAAATAGTGTGGGCAGCGTTAACAGAACCCGTTCTCACGCAGAAATCCAACTTGTCTTTCAAGGCAAGATAAGAGATTATTTTACCTTTACCTTCATCTCCCCAAAAACCACCAGCTATAACCGTGCAAGGCATCCCATTCACCGCTGAGAGAATTTGTTGAGATTTATTTAAGGCTGATTGAAGGTTTCATGTTAAAAGCACGTTTCTTGGCTTCTGCATCGATTCTCTTTAGGAGTTTCACTACCTTCTCCTCATTTCTTTCCAAATCCTTCCCTGACACGGTGCCTTTCATCGGACAGATATCATCCGCTACTATCCCTTCTTCTTCACTAAAAATTACAGGATAGACACGGCATCCCAAAGGTCTGTACCTGTAAACTTTGCAACGATTCTTTTCTGCGTCATAGAAAACACAATATCCACGATTGTTTCGCACTTTGGCGAAACCACGTTTGTCATAACGTACGAATTTTCTTCTGTCGTATCCTGCCCTTTCCAGGCGCTTAACGTCTGCCTTGGAAAGTAGCATTTCCGTTTTCTGACAGCATATGCCACAATGCGAGCAAAGCATGAACGAATCCTAGTCTGACTTTGCCTATTTTAGGTTTCGTTAACCACTCTGAGTTCTGTCTAACCTTTTAGTCTCTTGTCAAAATCAAGCTCAAGTTTAGCATTTCAGCCCATGCTATACTTTTCAATGGCACTCGAACAGAGCTTCGGTAGCCATATGGAATGCATTCAAGGAAGCTTCCCTTTCCAAACTCGTCTTTCTGAATTTCAGTCAATTGAACGTTTATGATTACTGAGCCATCTGTCAGGTGAAGGTTCACGTTCTTTCCCAAGAGAGACTTTGCTGTGTTTATGCAGAATCCTTCCATGTTTCACCACTCCAAATCTTTGTCGACTATTCTACTCCAACATCGTCTACAAATCGGTAATCTTTCACCTCTGAAAAGAATGTACACTTCGATGTTTCCATCCTTACATTCCCTGTGCCATGGATTCTTACAATGCTCCATTAACGCATACCTCCGGTCATACCTCGCAATCAGACTGCTCTCTCTTTTTGCCTTTTAAAGGTCTCTGCGAAACAATATTCTCGCCAGGTGGAGAGAGATGAGTTAAAGTGAAACTATTAATACCCACCAGGTCAACAACAGAAACGTCGTGAAAGATGGACGCCTCACAGATCGCGCAAATCAATCTTGGTTTGCAGATTTTTCTCATAATCTTGCTTCTCTTAAGCTGGACGCTTAAGAAGAAAGGCAAATTCTATGCACATGGAAGTATGATGCTGATAGCGCTGATACTAAATGCAGTCTCCTTCTTTCTTGTCATAGGACCCTCTTTGCTTTTTTGGAAGGAATTAGTACCCGTCAGACCACTCAGCACGATCTCTATTATCATCGTTTCTCTCTTACACTTTATGGAATGAATTCCAATTAGATGTGAATTACTTCGGGCGCTATCTCTTCTCTCGTTATGTGAAGCAGCGCAATTGAGGGCTTAGCCATGAAAGGCGGGGCAGGATTTGTTGGACTTCCAGGATTTATATATAAAGTATTTCCTTCCCATCTTGCGCTAGCACTGTGCGTATGTCCATAAACTAAAACGTCGAAATTATTCTGCTTAGTAATTTCGCGCATTTTTCCCATTCCAAAAAGTGCACCAGGATCATGAGTGAGTCCGATCTTCCAGTCAAGAATTTTGAGAGAATTAATCTTTGGCAGTTTTCCGCGAACTTCTGGGCTGTCCATGTTTCCGCAGACAGCAAGAACCGGTGCAATTTGCTCTAACTCGTTGATGACAGACAGTTGCACTAGGTCGCCGGCATGCAATATGAAGTCTGCTTTTTCGAAAATTTGACATACTTTTTTCGGAATTGCTCGTGCTCTCACAGGTATGTGTGTATCAGAGATCAGGCCGATAGTCTTGGTCGTAGTGACTTCCGGTTTCTTCGAGTAGACTTGGGATTCTTGACTGGTCATGCGAGTGGCCTCTCTGTGTTTTGACTTGACTTCCTAGAATAAGAACCTTGATGGAAAAATGTTCTGGAAAATGACTTAAGTAAATTAGACATACATTCTAGCAAACGGAGAATCACTGAAATGTGTGCCAAACTGCTGAGCGAAATTGAAAGCGAGGTTACAGGTCTTCTGAGCGATTTGATACGCATAGACACAACTAACCCGCCTGGGAATGAGACGAAGGCAGCAAAGTATCTGGCTGAAACATTGGAAAGGGACGATTTTGAATGTGAACTTTACGAATCTGCACCCGGACGCGGAAGCGTAATCACTCGCATCAAAGGAACAGGCGAAAAACCCAGCTTGCTTTTGCTTTCACATTTGGATGTTGTTGCGGCAAACCCTAAAGAGTGGAGTCTAAACCCATTCGAAGGCACGGTTAGAGACGGTTTTGTTTGGGGACGCGGCACATTAGACATGAAAGGCATGACCGCCTTGGAAGTGATGACGATGAGAATCCTCAAGAGAAACAATGTTAAGCTCAAAGGAGATGTGATATTGGCTGCGACAGCCGACGAGGAAAAGGGTGGAGAAGCAGGAGCAGGGTGGCTGGTGCAGAATCACCCTGACAAAATCCGAGCCGATTACGTGCTGAACGAGGGCGGCGGCCTAGCGATGCCGATAAACGGCGAAAACCTTTACACGATCCAAACGGCAGAGAAAGGAATACTGTGGCTCAGAGTCAAAGCTAAGGGTAAACCTGGGCATGGGTCAGTTCCTGGCGCAGCTGACAACGCGATAATGCGCATGAACAAAGTGGTTGAGAAACTTGGGACGTACCGTACAAACATCTCTCTTGTACCAACTGTCAAGCAATATCTAGCGGCAATCGCGCAAAAAGAAAAGTCGATCCAACAAGACTTGCAGGCTTTGCTTGAAAATCCTACTGATAGTGACCAGATTTTGGATAATTTGTCTCGAAGAGACAATGGTTTGGCTGAAGAGATTCGTGCCATGCTCAGAATGACCATTACGCCTACCATGATCAACGGGGGTGTTAAAGAAAACATAATTCCGTCCGAGTGTGAAACCGTGTTCGATTGCAGAGTTCTGCCAGGACAAACCCCCGCAGAAGCTATGGCCATGATAAAGAATTTACTGAAGGACGTTGGTTTGGAGAAGTTGGAGTTCGAAACAATTCAAGCCAACGAGCCTTCCGAATCGCCTGTTGAAACACGGCTCTATGAACAAATCGTGACTGTTTTGAAAGAGTTTGAATCTAACTGTTCTGTAGCGCCGACCATGCTCACTGGAGGAACTGACTCGCGCTTCTTCAGAAGGACGGGTAGTGTGTGCTACGGTTTTCAGCCTATGCACGCGGATATGGCTTATGGTGAAATCCATAAAATGGTTCACGGGATCGACGAACGCATTTCCATAGCTAACCTAGTGTTCGGGACAAGCGTTTTATATGAAGTGGTTAAGAGGTTCATGACTTAGGATGAAGTTTGGTTAAGCTGCAGTCCAACAAATTTATGTAAGGCGATGCTTCGGTCGCCCCGGTTATTTATTTCCCATGGAGACTTCTGGAATGGCGGCCGAGACAGACCTAGATTGGAGCGACCCAGCGCTAGAACGCTGGTTTGGTACCATAGCAAGAGAGGGAACCCGATACCAATATCGAACAGCTTTCAGAGCTTTCCGGAACAAGTATTGCAGCTCACAACTCGGTGGAATTTAAGCGACTAGAAGATTCTGTCTTTCGAAAAAGCTATATTGTCTAGGTCTACACATCGCTACCATCTCGGTGATGATGTAATTATGCCATGGTTTGGAAAGAAGAAGCAGGAAAAACCGCCAGTTAGCAAGTTGTTGGTCGCTCAACACAAAGAGTACAGAATACATGGTCCGACCTCAGGATTGGCTTTCTGCACTCTACAAGGAAAAGAAGCTATCTGTGCAAGCGCGCTGCACTCAAAGAAAATTTCGGCAGTAGCATTGACAGGAGGAGATCTCTGGGATTTCAAGACAAGCGACTCAGTCTTCAGCCTAGCAGCTACGAACTTTGGGGGAAAGGACGTAGTGATTGCAGGTTCGGGTGGAAAGGTGCTTGCAGTTTCTGAAACTGGTGAAAAGCTCTGGCAGTATGCTATGCCCCAAGGCTCTGGAGTTATGGCTGGGCTGTCCAGCGCAACCGTTGGTCTACATGAATTACAGAACGAAATAGGATATGAAGATGTCTATCACATCGCTACGGGGAAGCTTGACGGCGATGATGTCGTCGTAGCCATCGCTGGAGGCGTATACATGACTGAAGGCCCGCAGGTAATCACAAGCGAGGGAGAACAGAGATGCGCTCTTAAAACCAAGACTCTAGGAATTACGCGACCCATTCAGATTGCTGGATGCTTGCTCGACCTTTCTCCAGTTGGCGACGCAATTCTAGGCATGGTGAACTATAAGGCATACGGGAAAGTCAGCGTCATTAGTGAAGAAGCTAAAATCATCAAAGACCTCAAAGTCCACATGGACCAAGCAAGAAAAGGCGGAGGAGATTTGCTTCTTCAAGACAAACGAAGGGGCAAACTGGTCAGTGGCAAATTCGGCGACAAAAACGTGTTTGTTGTGGGTACACCTATTCACTTATCTGTTGCTGCAGTCTCGCTCGATGGAACTCAATTATGGAATTATTTCCCTACTCGAGCAATCGGACCTATGAGCGGAGTAAATGACATTAGAATAGGTTCTTTAAGCGGAAAATCTGCAGTTGTCGTCGGTTGCTCTGATGGCTCAGTTCACGTGGTTGATGAAGCCGGACGTCGCCTAGATTCTTGGGAATATCCAGTTCCTGTAACTAATGTCGATTGGGGCAAGATAGAAGGAAAAGACGCAATCGCAATCGGTCTTTACGACGGACGAATATTGACGTACACGGTAGAAACCGCTTTGACGTAGATACTTTCCTATGAGGAGACAAGATTGTCTGTTGAATCGCTGGAAACTATCGGTTTCTCTGTGCCCGTCTTAGTCTTGTATGGACTCTTTTTCTACTGGTATGCTAGCAGAAACAGAAAGATCGACGTCTACGTTAAGCCAAGGTTTCTTGGTTGGCAAGTCAGAACTGGCCTGCTCGCACTAGGGGTCGCCGTGATTCTTTACGTGGGTTATGTCAACTTCACAGTGTTCACCTGGATGGCGCTGCCTTTTGTTTTCTTTACTAATCCGCCAGGTGTCGCATCCGCAACTATTGCCATTCCACTTCTCTTAGTCGCAGTTCTTTTTACCGTTGTTGCTTGGCATGCACCGTTATTTTTGTTTATGATTCTGGGGATCCCAATAATGATTTCACCGCTTTTCGGTTCACCACTTTTGCCAAACGCCTACCCGATCTATCTGCTCGTTCTTGTTGGGGTCATTCCGGTGGTGGGTTCTTTGCTGATCTCGGCGGAAGCAGCCATCGACGCATTGATCTTCAGAATTCAGGAAGTAGGCGACTATGGGGCAGCGGAACTTGTGGATGAAAAAGGAAGGATCGGATTCGACGTGATCTTGTGGGGAGTAATACTTCCTGGTGCAGTCTTCACCCGCTGGATCAGAAGAGGCACAAAGACTGGGAAAATCCATGTGACCACATCCTCCAAGATGATTAGCCCTCATACCATAAAGGAGTACTATGTCGAAGTAATTCTTCCCAAGATGCGTGCAAAGTGAAAACGATTTGGCGCGCGCTCATGGCACACTAGCTTCAATGATTCGCGTGCGCAAAGAGAGCATTGCTGCATACGATGTGTTAAAATGACCTATCTAGGAAAGCAAATCCATTTTGATGTGCAGAATATGCTTTGCTTCTAGAACAAGTGCCAGAACAAA
The DNA here is from genome assembly GCA_964355725.1 of uncultured Candidatus Bathyarchaeia archaeon. GTDB lineage: Archaea > Thermoproteota > Bathyarchaeia > Bathyarchaeales > Bathycorpusculaceae > CAYHEV01. Next base: position 10,270 of record CAYHEV010000065.1, read on the forward strand.
AGCGAGCAATAGCACAAAAAGGAAAAGGAGAATATACTGTCAAACGTGGGCGTCAAAGTGGAGTATGGGGAACCTCTCTACGAAGGAGAATACAAAGGAACATT
>CAYHEV010000066.1:0-10266 GCA_964355725.1 uncultured Candidatus Bathyarchaeia archaeon
AGGAAATAAAACGTGCAGTTCGCGAATTCGCCGAAAAAGAGTTCACGCCAGAACTAGCCTTGGAGTTTGATCAAAAAGAAGAGTTCCCAATGGCGCTCTACAAGAAAGCAGCGCAACTGGGTATCACAAGCATGCGAATACCAACAGAATATGACGGCCAAGGCTACGGCGTCCTTGAAGACTGCCTAGCCGTGGAAGAAATGTGCCGAGTGGACCCAGGCATAGGTGTAGCCATATCCTTAGGAAACCTCATGATTCCTGACTTGTTACTGAAGCATGGAAACGAAGAACAGAAAAGGAAGTACATTCCGCCACTTGCCAAGGGCGACACAATAGCCGCAGCAGCCTTCACCGAACCAGAACACGGAAGCGACATCACTCGAATGAACTCAACAGCCGTCAAGACAGGCAACGAATGGATAATTAACGGAGCGAAGGAATTCATAACCAACGCAACGATTGCAGATACGGTCATTCTGCTCTGCCAGACAGATCCAAACGCTCAGCCATCCCACAGAGGACAAAGCATATTGATCGCTGAAAAAGGCATGTGTGGACTGGAAGCCACAAAACTTCACGGCAAGATGGGCATCAAACCCTGCGTGACAGGCTCACTCTCAATGAGCGACTTAAGAGTCCCAGAAACCAACTTGGTAGGCGAATTGGGCAAAGGCTTCTACTATACGCTGGAACTTTTCGATGGTACACGCATAACTGTAGCAGCACAAGCTGTGGGTATGGCGCAAGGTGCATTCGAAAAAGCATTGACTTACGCAAAAACGCGCAAGCAGTTTGGGCAGCCCATAATCAACTTCCAAGGCGTAAGCTTCAAACTCGCAGAAATGCTCATGAAAACCGAATCTGCGAGACTGATGATGCACAAAGCAGCATGGCTTTACGACAATGAAAAACCCAACGCAATCGCAACCTCAGCGGCAAAAGCCTACGCAAGCCGCGTGGCCATGGAAGTCACGGACGACGCCATACAGATATTCGGAGGATACGGCTACCTAGCTGATTACCACGTTGAACGCTTCCACCGATGCGCCAAGATCACAGAGATCTACGAAGGAACAAGCGAAATTCAGAAACTGACCATAAGCAACATCCTCATCAAACAACCCTAGATCCTTCTTCACCTTTTTTGTTGACCAGCGTATGAATGTATAGCCAGTATTCAAAAGTCTTATTACTATTCTAACCTCACACGATTAATTGGATTAATCGTTAAAGAGGAGGAATAATTCTGACAGCTGAAAAGCTCAAAAAAGCGGCAGTCATAGGCTCAGGAGCAATGGGCCACGGAATAACACAACTCCTAGCCATGAACGGCGTCGAAGTCACCATGGTAGACATAAACGACGAAATCTTGACAAAGGCTAAAGAGAAAATCAAATGGAGCTTAAGCAAGTTCACCGAGAAAAAAAGAATCAGACAAGAAGACGCTGATGCAGCACTTGCAAGGATAGCAACCACAACCAGCTATGAGCAGGCGGCCAAAGACATAGACTTCGCAATAGAAGCTAGCCCAGAAAACATTGAACTGAAGAAAACCATCTTCGCGAAACTAGACGCAGTCGCTCCACCGCACGCGATACTAGCCTCTAACACTTCAACATTAAGCATCACAGAAATGGGCAAAGCTACCAAACGCCCGGACAAAGTGGCAGGAATGCACTTCTTCAACCCACCCATAATGATGGCTCTCGTCGAAGTCATAAAAGGCGACAGCACAAACCAAGAAACCATCAGCACATTAGCCGAACTAGCCAAAAAACTCGGAAAAACACCAATAATCGTCAGAAAAGACGTGAGAGGATTCATAGTCAACCGCATACTGGGAGCCGTCTTCAACGAAGCCTTCTGGGCATACCAACGCAAAGAAGCCACCATGGAAGGCATAGACGCTTCAGTCAAATACACAGGCGGCTTCCCAATGGGATGGTTCGAACTAGGCGACTTCGTTGGATTAGACATCGCCTACGAGGTCGGTAACATATTGTACCAAGCCTACGGAGAAAGGTTCAAACCATGTTCCGAAGTCATCGACCCACTAATAAGAGAAAAGAAGTTCGGACAGAAAACAGGCATCGGGTTCTACAATTGGACCAAAGGCAGACCACGAATACCCTTCAACCTGCTAGATGAGTATGACGTTGACAGGTCATGGGCAGTCGCCGTTAATGAAGGAGCATGGCTAATCCACGATGACGCAGCAAACCCGGAAGATATTGACATAGGAATGAAACTGGGAACTTATTGGCCTTCAGGTCCATGCGAATATGCAGACCGAACAGGTTTAGACACAATTCTCAACAAACTCAAAGAATTATATGCCAAGTACAATATGGAAATGTACAAACCATGTCCACTGCTCGAAGAGTACGTGAGCAAAGGTTGGAATGGGAAAAAAGTCGGGAGAGGATTCTATAAATGAAATTTGAACTAAGTGAACAACAACTTTGCATAAAGAACGCTGTCAAAGAGTTTTGCCAAAACGAGTTCAAACTAGACATGGCGTTGGAACTTGACAAGAAAGAAGAGTACCCAATGGACTTGTACAAGAAAGCCGCCCAGCTTGGATTCACCAGCATGGCGTTTCCAGAGGAATACGGTGGGCAAGGCTACGGACTGCTTGAAACATGCATCGTGATAGAAGAAATGTGCAGAGCCGACTCATCATTAGGCGTAGCCATTTCAAGCGGAAACTTCGGCAGCGAGTTCATCCTAACACACGGCAACAAAGAACAAAAAGACAAGTATCTGCCCCCAATATGCAAAGGCGACTTTCTATCCGCAGCAGCATTCACAGAACCGAACGTCAGCGGCAGCGACATAAACAAGATGGAAACTACTGCCACCAAATATGGAAACGAATGGTGGATAAACGGCCAAAAAACCTTCATAACAAACGCAACCACAGCGAACTTTATCGTGGTCTTGGCACAAACTGATTCTAAAATTAGACCAACACACCGAGGCGAAACACTCTTCGTAGTCGATAAGGACACGATCGGTCTTGAAGCCACAAAACTACACAACAAAATGGGAATAAGAGCTTCAGTAACCGGAGAACTCAACTTCGACAACGTAAAAGTGACTGACTGGAACATAATTGGCGAACTGAACAAAGGCTTTTACTATTCGATGGAATTCTTCGACAAAACCCGCGTAGGCGTAGCAGCTCAGGCCGTTGGAATGGCACAAGGCGCCTGGGAAATCGCTTTCAAATACGCCAAACAGCGAGAAGCTTTCGGCGCACCAATATTACAGCACGAAGCAATAGGAATTATGTTAGCAGAAATGGCCACAAAGACTGAAGCAGCAAGATTACTCACATACAAAGCCGCCTCACTAGTTGATGAAGGAAAACTCGATGCAATGGCGACGGCCATGGCGAAATATTACGCAGGCCACATCGCAATGGAAGTCACAAACGCAGCAATCCAAACCTTAGGCGGCTACGGATATTTCGGCGAATACCGCGTCGAAAAGTACCATCGTGACGCAAAGATTACGGAAATCTACGAAGGAACCAGCGAGATCCAAAGATTACAGGTACTCAAATATCTCCTAAGCAAATACTAAACAGAAACTTCTGAAAATCATATATGCACACAAGAACAGCATAAAATAGGTGAAAAACTTGAGCAAAACATATGAAACCATCAAAGTGGAAAGAGAACAAAACACACTGTGGATAATACTGAATAGACCGCACCGACTGAACACCTTCAACGATGTTTTGATTGAAGAACTTTCAGACATGCTGGAAACCGCTGAAAAAGACGCCAGCGTGAAATGCGTCGTGATTACTGGCGACGGTGATCGAGCGTTCAGTGCAGGAGCAGATGTGACAATGTTTTCCAAAGCAACTCCAGTGAAAGCAGAAGAATTTTCAAGAGCTGGACAAAAAGCCTTCGGTAAGATCGAAGAAATGACTAAACCCGTCATTGCAGCGATTAACGGGTTTGCACTGGGCGGCGGTTTAGAATTGGCTTTGGCATGCGACTTCAGAGTGGCCGCTGAACATGCTGAACTGGGAAGCCCAGAAATCAATTTGGGCCTGATACCTGGATGGGGCGGAACCCAGAGACTAGTCAGAATCATAGGTCTGGCAAGAGCTAAGGAATTGGTGATGCTTGGAAACCGACTGAAAGCTGACGAAGCTTTGAAGATAGGGTTGGTAAACAAAGTTGTTCACTTTGAGAAACTGAAAGACGAAGTGCGAACAATGGCTCAGAAACTCGCTGATGGACCTCCAGTAGCTATGAAATACGCCAAACATGCGCTGAACTTTGGAACGCAAGTGCCTCTCGAGGTTGGATTACGGTTGGAGGCAGGGTTGATGGGGCTGTCGTTTTCCACGGAAGATCTCAAAGAAGGCGTGGAAGCCTTAATGTCCAAACGGAAAGCGGATTTCAAAGGAAGATAAGCTGGAAACCTTCTCTTTTCTTTGTTTTTCATGCTTCACATTTGAAAAATGGTGTGCACCGTGAGAAAAGTAGCAGTCATAGGCGTGGGCAACTCGAAATTCGGAGTCAGAAACGACGTTAACATTGCGGAGTTATCCTTTGAAGCCGTCAAGCCTTCTCTTCAAGACGCTGGTTTAATGGCAAAGGACATAGAGTTCGTTGCCCTAGGTTCGGTTGGAGCTGGAGCATGGTACGAGGAGCTGCTTCCAGCAGTCGTCACAAGCGAATATTGCGGGTTGTCGAAAGCGGGATTAGTCCGCTGCGAAGCTGCATGTGCAAGCGGTAGCGCAGCAGTTTTCACTGCATACTCAGCCATTGCCAGTGGTCAGGCTGACATTGCTATGGCTTTGGGTGTGGAGAAGATGAGGGAAATTGACAATTCGACAGCCATGGAGTGGATTGGGAGGGCGGGATATTACTTTTGGGAGTTCCACAATTTTGGAGTAACTTTTCCTGCTTATTACGCGTTGTATGCTACAGCACATATGGCCAAATACGGTACCACAGAAGAAGATTTGGCGTTAGTAGCTGTTAAGAACCACAAGTATGCTGCGATGAATCCAATTGCTCATCTTCAAAGCAAGGTCACGGTTGACGACGTTTTGTCGTCAATGGTCATTGCTTCGCCGCTTAAACTTTATGATTGCTGTCCCTTGACTGATGGTTCAGCCTCCATTATTTTGGCTTCTGAAGAGAAAGTCAAGGAACTGAAAACCGACACGCCCGTTTGGATAGCTGGAATAGGGTGGTCTTCAGGCACGGCAAACTTGAGCAAGAGATCTGATTTTGTCGGTTTAGAAGCAAGTGTGTTGGCCTCTCAGAGAGCGTATAAAGCTGCAGGCGTCACGCCAGATCAGATTGAAGTTGCAGAAGTCCATGACTGTTTCACGATAGCAGAAATAATGGCTTATGAAGACATTGGGTTGTGCAAGAAAGGCGAAGGCGCGAGACTCTTGCGTGAGGGACAAACTGAAATTGGGGGAAAAACACCCGTGAACATGGATGGTGGACTTAAGGCGAAGGGACACCCGATTGGCACGACAGGTTGTTCAATGATTTACGAATTGACCAGACAGCTCAGAGAAGAGACTGTTGAAAAATCAAGGCAGGTTCCGTTGAAAAACTATGTTGGTCTCGCCCACAACGTGGGTGGAACAGGACACTATTGTTACGTTACGATTTTGAAGAGGTGAATTGAATGTCTTCAATGCCGTCGATTAGATCCAGAGAGATAAAGATTGTGCAAGAAATTCCGATAGGAAAGACTCTGAAGTTTTGGGAAGGCCTGAAACAGGGCAAAGTCTATGGAACAAAATGCAAGGGCTGTGGAAAACTGTACTTTCCGCCTTCAGCTGATTGCCCACATTGCTTATCCACTGAATTGGAGTGGATTGAGCTTAGCAATGAAGCAGAGGTCGAAACGTTCACGCACGTCGTGATCAGACCTACTACTTTCCAGCAAAACAAGCCCTACACTGTTGCTATTGGAAAAGTGAAAGAAGGCGTGAAAGTGCTGGCTTGGCTGACAGGATTCAAGCTTTCAGAAATCAAGGTGGGCATGAAGGTTAAACTTGTGGCCAAAATATCGCCCGAAGGAGATCCCACATACGAGTTTGTACCAGTTGGTTGAAGCAGATTCGCCTAAGCACCTAAGGCTTGCAGCGACGCAAACACCGCAGAGTCCACAAGCCATAAGAACCAAAGCAGAAGAACAAACGTTGGAGAACAAAGATGCGCCCAAGCAAGTGTGTAAAGTGTTCGGATTTCCCATGCTCGGATGTAAACAAGGAAGCCCACTCAATTCCAGACGTAGAGGTTGATCCTGAGAAAATCAGAGCAATAATGATTTCAGAAGCTCCACCGAAAGAAACAGGCGACTACTTCTATGCAGAAAAAAACCCTTTCTACATGCAGACAACTGTCCAGGCATTCAACGACGCAGGCGTTAAAGTCAGTTCTATTAAAGATGTGCTTGACCAAGGAGTCTATGTCACAACTGCCATAAAGTGTGCAAAGACTGCTTATTCAATACTTCCAGAAACCACAGAGAACTGCTGTTTTCAAATATTAGAAAAGGAAATAAATCTGTTTCAAAGAATCAAGACAATTCTACTCATGGGAGACACAGCGATAAAAGCAATGAATTACATTGCCAAGAAAAACACTGCCAAAAGATTGATTCCCAGTGGTTCTACATACAAGATCAGGAAAGACAAATATTTCTACAAGCAACTCAGAGTCTTCCCTTCATACTTGCAGACAGGGAAAAGCTATCTGATCGAGAAATCCAAAAGAAAGATGATAGCAGAGGACATCAAAGCAGCCCTAGAGCAATACTAGGATCAAGTTTCGCTTTTTTGCTGTTTTTTTATCCATTCGATCGTTCTAGTGATTAGTTCTTGTTCTTTTCCTTTGTAAATGTGATCGGCTGATTCAACTACAGCTAGAGTTTTTGGTTCATTGGCTGACTTGTAGATTTCCTGAGCTTCATCCACGCCCACAATAATGTCGCTCTCGCCTATAACAACAAGTAAGGGAATGTTAAGCTTTGAGACTGCCGTACACTCGTCAAGTTTCATCAGTTTCTCCCTAACATGTCTAGGGCGCAAACTTATTCCATAAACTTCAAGTTTGAACAATTTGGAAACATTGAACAGTCTGTCTACTCGCGACAGAATCAGGAACGCGTAAAGTCCCAGTTTTCCTCTTGTTCGTTTGACGAATTTCCTAACATTGAAGTTATGATTTTTGGGCGTGGACCATAACACAAGTCCTTTGACACGCGTTTCATTAAGCAAAGCACACAATGAGACTGCACCGCCTAAACTATGACCAACAATGAAAACGCTATGAGGGAAAACTTCCGGTCTCGATGCTACATAATCCAATACGCATTTGACGTCTTCCTGTTCGCCATTCCCATAGTCAAACTTTCCTTCGCTTTTTCCTACGCCCCGAAAATCGAAAACTAAAGAAAAAAAACCCGCTTCACAAGAGGCTTTGGCTAGTCGATCGTATATTTTCAGACCGTGAAAACCCTGTGAATTCATTCCGTGGCAGATGAGCAGAGCTGATGCTGGAATGATGTCAGGCATATGCAGTTCGGCATAGAGTTTTGTGTTTCCGCATTGAATCCATGTTTGCTGAGTTTTCACGAAAGATGCCTTCGCAAGAAATTAGTATCGCAAGGGTATTTGGAGATTTCTCATGTAGAGACCTATCTTTCTTCTTCACTGGTCTTCTTCTCTTATCTTCTTCTTGATCCCTGAACCTTCAAATCTCTTCTCAAGCGCTTTGGCAATGTCACCCGGAATTTTCTTCTCAAACGGCAACTCCTCGGCTCTGAGCAGACGTTCAAGAAGTGTCTGGCTTAACTTACCTGCTGGAATGAAAGCTTCCGAACCGCACCAGCGCAGGTCTTCGAGATTAGTGTGCATTATTTGCGCTGCTCCTCCTGCGCGTGACAGCATAACAGAGGGAACTCCGTAGAATGCCAAGGGCATATGGTCTGAACCTCCCATCCCCAAGTCACTCGTGACTTGAAGAGGTATTCCTAGCTCTTTGGCTGTGAAACAAATGAACGACTTCAACTCTTCTGGTCCCAGGACAACGGAACTCAGTGTTCCCAGCAAAATTCCGTGAACATCGAAGTCAAGGCAAAGCTTGAGATTCCTGGTGTTCTCCGGGTTTTCGGCATGATGGAAAGAACCGCGAAGCCCCAATTCCTCGGATCCAAACGCCGCAATTCTAAGCGTGCGGTTCGGTTTTTCACCGGCGAAAATTCTTGCCAATTCAAGCACGACAGCAGTTCCTGCGGCGTTGTCATGCGCGCCCAAAACAGTTCTCACGGTGTCATAATGTCCGCCAACAAGTATATCTTCGTCTCCAAGAACTCCTGGTACATCTCCTAGAACGTTTTGGCTCTTGGCTGTCACTTTCTTCACTTCTGTAGCCATTTTCAGCCTTTTCGGACCCTTCAAAACCTTCAGCACATCATCGTGTGCCATTGATATCGCTGGGATATTTTCCTTTTCAACAAATTCAGCTCTGACAGAACGGTAAATCGTAGGCGCTAAGGGGGCTTTGGAAGGATAAACTAAAGCCAGAGGTTTAGCCTTCAATACCTTGGAGAAATCTTTCTGGTAGAGAACTATGCTCAAAACGGCGATCTTATTCTCAATATTTTTCAGTGCTTCTTGCGAAGTTGACTCCAGCATGACGACTTCTCCTTCGACGCCCTCTGGTGCAGTTGACATTGAATTTCCGACAGCTGCACATTCAAGTCGTGTGCCATCTGGAAGCGAAGCCTCTTCTCTTAGGATGCGGCTCGTTTGAACTTCAAACTCTTCCATTCTAACATTTGCAAGTCCAAGCTCTTCAAACCACAATTTTATCTGCTGTGCTGCTCTACGCTCTGAATCTGTTCCAGATTCTCGGTTTCCAATTTCTCTAACAAGTCTTTCCATAAAGTGATACGCTGAACTCGCATCAAAAGACTTCATTCTATATACTCACCCACATTCTGACTAGTCTGCACGCAATAACTAATAAAGACTAGGGCGCCAGAAAACACGGTCTGACTTTTCACTTCTCCGAAAGAGAAGATATCTTCCGTATTCCCGGTTGAAATAGATATCGCCAAGACCACACACCACATTTCCAAACCGTTCAACATGAAAGCACGTAATAAACTCGCACTTTTTTGGGCTGGTTGGACAAAACTTCACTCCAACATCATTCGTGATCTGCTCAGATTGACTCTTTTGCGGCTTCTATTACTACTGACTGTGGTCTGAGAAGAACTTGTTTGAGAGGTGGATGTTTCTCGACCCCTTGTTTTGTCGGCTGTGGCTCCACGAGCCTTTTTATGAGAAGTCTGTTCTTATAGAGCACTTCAAAATAGTCGGTTAGTGTCCTGTGGAAGCTTGTAGTCTCGAACGGTTTCAGGAGTCTGTCCATTTTCCAATGAACGTGGTCCTCAGCGGCTCCGAAATATCTTGTATTTGTGCTTATTCTGTTTCCTTTGTTAACTACCATTTCGAAACAGGGATGAGGAATTGAAAACACAAACCGATTCTTGTCTTTCAGAACTCTTGCCACTTCAGATACCGCTTTCCCGTAGTCCTTGATGTCTTGCAAGGCCATAAAGCAAGTCACAATGTCGAAGTAGTTACTTGGAAACTTCGACAGGTCAGCAGCATCCGCAATATGGTAGTCTATGCCCAGCTTCTCTTTTTCCTCCTCGATTCTCGCAAGTTCTATCAATTTCGTCGAAAAATCTACTCCAGTCACTTTGGCACACTTTCTAGCCAATATTCGAGCATTGTATCCTTCACCACAGGCCAAGTCCAGCACGAGTTGGCCTTTCACGTTTCCTAAAAGTCTGAAAATCGCAGGATTGTTGAGTTCATCTCTGTAATAATCCTTGCCCTGCCTCACGAAGTCAACCCAAGATTCTGCTGCTTCGTCCCACTGCCTCATAATTCGGTTCTCCTTTTGCAAGAGGCATCACCGTCTTCTTCCGTATGCCGCAACTTGTCCATAGCTGTTTCGGACGTAGCTGAGACTGACGACGGTTGAGATGGATAAAACTTTACCCCAACCAACCAAACCAACCAAAAACGACGGTTGCCAAGTAGCTATCGTTTTGCGGAAAAGTTATAGGCTGAATCTTTGAAATGTCCTCTTAACTGGAGTGAAGAGATTTCTGAAAATGCCAGATGTGCTCTGGTGGACTTATGGTTGATGAGAAGGTTTCGAGAGAATGGGATAAGGCTTCGAAGTCTTGGGC
>CAYHEV010000067.1:0-9994 GCA_964355725.1 uncultured Candidatus Bathyarchaeia archaeon
CACGCGCATTAGCCAGAGCGCGCGCAAAAACTTAATTCCCTATTCTGACTATTTGAGCGTGGTGATTGCATTGAGCACTGGAAGCACTAAGAAGAAACCAATGACTAAAAAGGAAAGAGAAGAGAAAAGAAGAAAGCACAAGGAGAAACGCTTGAAGAAGTAGTCTCAATCGTTGCGCATTACTCATTCTCAGCGCGCATGCCTGTTCCTAAATTCGTTTTTTAAGTGTATTAGGTGAGTCGCGTATCTCTTTCTTCAGGGGAGTGATCCATGAAGAATTGAAGAGATACGAGACTCTAGAGATGTTGTTCTGCAAGACTTCGGGAGATATCTGTTTGAGGTCAAGAGCAAATCTTAGCAACCCACTGTACCTGATTCTTCATTTTTCTTAAGACAACTTATCTCGGATATTTCTCACGACCACGGGCTATCCTTAAATAAGGATTGCCTCCTAGAACTTTGAGAGAGAATAGAGACGTTGAGTCATTACGTTTATGAGCAACTTGCGGAAGCATTGAACAAACTTCCGAACGGCTTTCCCAGAACATCTTCAAACGTTGAGATACAACTTCTGAAGAAGATATTCTCGCCTGAAGAGGCCTCATTAGCAAGCCAACTGAGCGGTTCCATGGAACCGGTGGACACTATCGCAGAGCGTATCGGACTTTCAGCTGAAGAGGCAGAAGCAAAGTTGGTGGAGATGGCAAAACATGGACTCTTGTGGTATGACAAGGAAGAAAATAAGTCCTTCTTCAGGTTGGCGCCTTTTATCGTTGGAGTCTACGAAGCACAATTGGAAAGCATGGACCATGAGTTAGCTCATTTAGTTGAAGAATATTTGGCAAATGGCGGAGCTGCTGGAATCATGAAGCCTCAGCCAGCTTTGCACCGTGTTGTCCCTGCACAGAAAGCAGTCAAATCAGAACTGATTCTTCCCTATGACGACGTTAAAGCAATTCTCTTGAGCTCTAAGTCATTCGGTTTACGTGACTGCATTTGCCGAGCGCAACAAAAGCAAATCGGCCACGAATGTGATTTTCCGTTGAGAACTTGCCTCTTTTTCTCAGCACTTGAGAGGTCCCCACATCGATATACTATTTCGAAAGAAGAAGCGCTAGCCTTTCTCGACACAGCGGAGGAAATAGGTCTAGTTCACACAGTTAGCAACGTGATGAGAGGAATCGGCTATGTATGCAACTGTTGTGGATGTTGTTGTGGCATCCTTAGAGGAATCACCGAATGGGGCATCGAAAACTCGGTGGCTTATGCCAACTATTACGCTGTTATTGACGCTCAGGAATGCGTCGGATGTGGAACGTGCAGAAAGAGATGTCAAGTGGACGCCATATCAGAAGAAAACGTAGTCTCAGTCGTAGACCGCAAAAAGTGCATTGGTTGCGGTTTGTGCGCCTCAGGATGCCCAAATGGAGCAGCAAAACTCAAAAGAAAACCTGACAATGAACTTGTCAGCCCTCCGGTGGACTTCAAGGCTTGGGAAAATGAGCGTCTGCACAATCGAGGATTAAGCAGATAACATATATTGTTTCTCTAAGAAAAGACAAGTTTGCCGAAACATCTCCGCTTGGGGGCGGGTTCAAATCCGAGCAGTTCTGCCACATTTCGACGAACACGTAAGTACACACAACAATTTAATATAGAAACGAAGTAAATGGATGCAGATAGTACGAAAATTGAGCTGAAGGAGGCGGTGTAACATGGGTAAAAAAACGCTTGATATTGATCTAGCTACAATGGAATTGATTATGAGCGATGATGTATCAAAAAAGAAGCAGTTATCCAAAAGAATCTTTGAAACTGCCTACGAAAATGGAGTTCATCCCTCAAGCATCCACGAATTCTACATGGCCCGCGGCAGAGGCGAACTCGGCGGTTTTACAGTTCCTGCGATAAATCTGAGGAGCATGACTTATGATTTAGCTCGCAGCATATTCAGAGTGGCCAAGAAAAATAAATCAGGCGCATTTATCTTCGAGATTGCCCGGTCTGAGATTGGCTACACCAATCAACTCCCCATAGAGTATTCAAGTATGGTTCTGGCAGCAGCGATAAAGGAAAACTATTCCGGGCCAGTCTTTATCCAAGGAGACCATTTTCAGGTCAATGCCGCCAAATTCAAGGAGAACCCTGACAAAGAGATTGAAAGTTTGCAGGCTTTGATCGCTGAGGCAGTCAGTTCAGGTTTCTACAACATCGACATCGACTCATCGACACTGGTGAATCTATCAGAGTCGGATCTGAAAAAGCAACAGCTCTTGAATTATGAAGTATGCGCAAAACTCACACAGTTCATACGCCGCATTGAACCGCAAGGAATCACAGTTTCGGTAGGTGGAGAGATCGGCGAGATTGGTCATCAAAACTCAACACCTGAAGACTTGCACACGTTTATGGCAGGCCTCAAAGAGAAGTTACCCAAGAGACTGACTGGGATAAGCAAGATCTCAGTTCAGACGGGAACAACCCATGGCGGAGTTGTTCTGCCTAACGGTTCAATCGCACAGATAAGTCTTGACTTCGATACTTTGAAGACTCTTTCTGAAGTTGCCCGCAAGAAATACGGGTTGGCTGGAGCTGTGCAACATGGAGCATCCACTCTCCCGCCTGAGGCATTCCACAAATTCGCCGAATACGAGACTGCCGAAGTGCATCTGGCCACGGAGTTCCAGAACATGATCTACGAATCAAAACACTTCCCAACAGATCTGAAGAAGAGGATCTACTCTTGGCTAAGAGTCAATGCTGTAAACGAGGCTAAGCAAGGTGAAACAGAAGAGCAATTCCTCTACAAGACCAGAAAGAAAGCATTGGGTCCATTTAAGAAAGAGATTATGAGCCTGCCACAAGAGACGCGTGATGCGATTGCCGCCGAAATCGAAGATAGGTTCAATTTCCTCTTTAAGCAGCTTAATGCCGTAGACAAAAGCGACTTGGTGGACAAATACGTTAGAACTCAGTAGTGTGCAGGTTCCAATATGGTGTTAAATCTCATACTGTTATTCCCGACAATTATGCCCAATTCATTGATAATAACATGAAAAAAACAGAAGTCGACAAGTGTGTATATCCCTTGAAAGTACGCACTCCGCGACTATGACACGTACGAAAGGTAAGAAAATACTGATTTGCATGAGCTTCATTCTGCAAAGAACATGAGAGTCACCGTTAGAAAAAAAAACTATAGGTTTAAGTTTGTCTCATTCACGATTACATATTTGTGCATTTGCGAAATAGGAGACGCTTCTATTGGATACCATCCAGATAATCGCAGTAGTGGGCTTGCCCATAATAAAACCTGGAGATAATATTGCCAAACTTATATGTGACGCAGTTGAAAGACAAGGCACATCTGTCCAAGATGGTGACATATTCGTACTTACTCATGTCTTTGTTTCCCGTGCTGAAGGAAGAATCGTGAGCCTCGACACCGTTGTACCGTCAGATTTTGCAAAGGCCATAGCCAAACAGTACGAGAAAGATCCGGCCTTGGTCGAAGTGGTTCTCCAAGAATCAAAAAGCATCGTTCGTATGGATGCAGGCAAACTGATAACCGAAACGAAGCACGGTTTCATCTGTGCAAACTCGGGCGTTGATCGATCTAATGTTCCCGGAGAAAGAAACGTTGTACCGTTACCTGAAGACCCTGACAACTCTGCTGCCAACATAAGACGGGAAATACGGGAACTAACTGGCTGTGACGTTGCCGTTATCGTGTCTGACACGAATGGTCGCCCATTGAGGGAAGGCGAAATAAACGTTGCCATAGGAGTTTCAGGCATAAAACCAATTAGGGATCGAAGAGGCGAAAAAGACTTGTTCGGATATGTCTTGAAAGTAAAGCAAACAGCAATTGCGGACGAGCTTGCGTCAGCCGCAGAACTAGTCATAGGCCAAGCGGATGAAGGAGTCCCAGTGGCCTTAATTCGAGGATACAAATATCCAAAATCCAAGAATGCAAAGGCAACCGAACTAATAAGACCGAGGGAAAATGATCTGTTCATTTAGAACATGATGAGAAGATCAATGTGCCAGCTTGGACGGCTTTGAAGGATTCCGTTTGCCACGTCGCGACGACTCAATGCCTATCTTCTCTTGGTCTCCGACGTTATTTCGGAATTTTCTCTCATTAGTCTCATCGCGTTCTTGAAAAGTCTCTCGAAATAGTCCATTTTTAGTTCAACCCCTTTTCCTATGCTTGGGCATTCTTCAGTGAAAGCGAAAACATACTCGTTACAGCTGTCACTTTTGAGTTCAAAAGGATAGAACCTGCATATTAGTGGTCTCATCTGGTAGACGGTGCAAGTGTTGTCTTTGAGGAACATGCATTTTCTGTCTACGTTCTTCTTCATGCGGTAGAAGTATGGCTCTGAATCTTCGATATTCTCAACGAACTCGTCAAGGCGGATCAAGGTTTTCTGTGATATGTGTTCTGCCTCAATTTTTAGGAGCAGAATCGATCTGACTTTCTTTTCAGTATCGCCGCAGCATATGCCGCATCTTTCGCATTCAAATCGTATATGTTTCGGGTATTTGAAGCCCAAAGGTTTTACGCTCAATTGTTTGGCCTTGCTTGTGAATGATTAAGTCTGGTTCCGGGATAAAATTCTATCCAGAAAAGTGCTCGAATAATAGTTTCGTTTTCCATTGGGTGGTTTTTACTTCACTTCGGCGTTTACAAGAAAGTTTAATATATAAAGTTCGTTAAAGTCCACTGTAACAATTTGAATGATGGTGAAAGGATATGGCAGCAGTCAAAGTGTCAAAAGAATTGCTGGATATGCTGAACAAGGCCATAGCTAGAGAAATGCAAGTTGCCGTGCAGTACATGTGGCAACATGTTCAATGGATCGGTGTCAAAGGGTTCGCCGTTCATGACGAATTCAAGAGCATAGCAGTGGCCGAGATGAAACATGCCGAAGCAATTGCTGAAAGACTCTTCTATCTCGGCGGAATACCGACGACAAAACCAGACCCAATAAATGTTGGAAAAACATTGAAAGAAATGGTACAGCAGGACATAAAGGATGAACTGAGCGCGATAAAGATGTACAAGGGAATAATTGAGAAAGCTCGCAAGGAAGAGGATGAAACGACGATGTTTCTGTTCCTGAACATACTGAAAGACGAAGAAGAACATCACGATACTTTCACAACCTTGTTTGAACAACTATAAGCTTGAGCTCAACAATTATTCGCTTTACTTCACTCTTTTTTTAAATATTCCAACTGGGCTTTCTTTTCGCAGTCGACTATTTCCCTAAAGCTTAATTCACAGTTGAACGACAAACTATTAAGAAGGCGAAGGAGATGAAAACAAAGGAAAACGAGCCTCTCTGCGAGAAATGCGGTTATCCGATTAACGAGTGTAAATGCGTATGCCCATACTGCGGCGAAGCTTCAGCCTGCGATTGCTGCATAGGCAGGGACGCGACCACAGGCGGCTAAAATGTTCTTTATACGTGTCTTCTTACCAAGTTGGTGACAATGAGATGGTGACAGAAGAGATTAACTGGATGGCAGGTGGACCGCAGGGGAGCGGTGTTGATTCGGCAGCGAATATTTTTGGGAGAGCATGCGGCTACGGAGGCCTCTATGTTTATGGAAAAAGAGAATACCATTCCAACATAAAGGGGTTGCACAGCTACTTTCATCTACGCGTTTCAAAACATGAGGTTTCGGCCAACGTAAACGATGTGGACTTGCTCGCGACTTTCGACGCTGAAACCGTCGTTAGGCACATAAATGAAGTGGTTTCAGGCGGTGGGGTCATAGTTGACAAAGACCAAGTCGATACAAAAATCCTCAACATACCAACATTTCCTCCCGAGTTCAAAGATATATTACGTCAACATTTGGAGAAGAAAGGTTTGGGCGACAGTTTAAGTAGTCTTCTAGCTGAAGCAGAAAAAATGGGCATCCATGTTTTCCAAGTTCCCTATGTGGACTTGCTTAAGCAGGTTGGCGCAAAGTTAGGCATAGAGCAATTGAGCAAGATTACCCGAATGATCAACGTGTTAACAATAGGCATTTCCTTCAGTTTACTTGACTATGACTCAGATCTTGTTGAAAAGGCCATTCAAGCAATCTTTGCAGAAAAACCCAAAATCGTTGACATGAACATCTTGGCTCTAAGAGTGGCCTATGACTACACAAAACAGAATTTTCAGAACAGCGGTGTCCACAGGCTCGGAAAAACCGAAAGTACTGAGGAAAGAATTTTTCTGTCTGGAAACCAAGCAGTCGCGCTGGGCAAAGTCTTAGGCGGTTGCCGAATCCAAACATATTATCCCATAACTCCCGCAGCAGACGAAAGCGAGTATCTTGAGGCACATGAGATTTTCAAAACCAAAGCTGGAGAGGGAGCCATAATTGTTGTTCAGACAGAAGACGAAATTGCTGCGATAAACTCAGCTTCAGGGGCAGCCTTAACCGGTGTCAGAGCGGCAACTTCAACGTCTGGACCGGGATTTTCGCTCATGGTTGAAGGCTTAAGCTGGGCTGGAAACTCTGAAGTCCCCGTAGTAATCACATATTACCAACGGGGAGCCCCTGCTACAGGATTACCTACAAGATTTGGACAAGCTGATTTGAGGTTTGCGATACATGCTGGTCACGGGGAATTTCCACGCATAGTGCTCGCATCTGGTGACATCCAAGAATGTTTCTATGACGTTGTAGCTGCATTCAATTATGCAGAAAGATACCAGATGCCAGTGATCCATTTGGTGGACAAAGCATTGGCTAACAGTTCTCAAACTTATCCGATTTTTGATGCTGATCAGATCAAGATTCAGCGTGGCAACATTCTTGACGAAACAGATCTTCAAAGTGGACCATACAAACGATTCCGGTTTACAGAGAATGGCATTTCGCCAAGGGCTTTTCTGGGCACGAAAAATGCAGTGCATTGGTATACTGGTGACGAGCATAATGAATTTGGTCACATTAGCGAGGAACCGGCGAACAGAGCGATGATGGTGGAGAAGAGAATGAGAAAACTCGAAATTGTCGACAACGAAGTGCCTGTCGAAGATAGAATCAACTTTTTCGGGGACAAGAACTCTGAAAACATGATTATTAGTTGGGGTTCGCCAAAAGGCGCCATTCTTGAAGCGATGAACAGACTGAAAGTGGAAGGCTTCAGTTTAGGTTTCATTCAAGTTCGCATGTTGCAGCCGCTTCCTAAAGAATACGTAGCCAGTGTTCTCAAAGCGGCGCAGAAAATAATCACCATTGAGAACAACTACCTCGGACAGCTTGGAGGAATAATAAGAGAGGAAACTGGGATTTCGGTGAACTTCCACGTTCTAAAGTATACCGGGCGACCGATGACTACGACCGAGGTGTACGGCGCCCTCAAGAGCATCTTACTAGGTAAAGCTCCTGAAAGGCAGGTGTTAACCTATGGATTCTAAAGCGTCAGATTTCAAAACCGACGTCTTCGCTGACTGGTGCCCTGGCTGTGGAGATTTTGGCATAATGACAGCTTTGCAGATGGCACTTGCGGAGTTGGAACTAGAACCACATCAAGTTGTGATAGTTTCTGGCATAGGGTGTTCAGGCAAAGAAGCCCACAATGTCAGGGTCAATGGAGTCCATACGCTTCACGGCAGAACGTTACCATTCGCTCTCGGAATCAAAGTAGCGAATCCCCGATTGGAAGTTCTGGCCATTGGCGGAGACGGTGATGGACTCGGGATAGGTGCTGGACATTTTGTGAACATGGGAAGACGGAACTTGGATTTCACATATCTCATACACAACAACGGCGTTTACGGATTGACAAAGGGACAAGCGTCACCAACATTGAGACTTGGCCTGAAAACAAAAGCTCTTGCAAAACCAAACATAAACGAAGCGGTAAACCCCAGTGCATTGGCAATCGTGTGCGGTTACACGTTTGTTGCAAGGTCATACGCCTATGACGTTAGACATCTGAAAGAAATAATCAAGCAAGGAATTCAGCATAACGGATCAGCCTTCATAGACATACTGCAACCTTGCCCAACCTACAACGACCTGAACACCAAAGACTGGTATGCAGGCGAAGACAGAATAGACGCAAAAACTGGGAAACCCCAGCCTAGACTCTACAAGCTGGAAGAAGTCAGTTTTGATCCTCTTGTACGAGACTTGGAACACGATTTTGAGAAGAAAATTGCTGCAATTGACAAAGCACAGGAATGGGGAGACAGTATACCTATAGGTGTCTTCTACAGAAACGAGTTGCTGCCAACGTTTGAAGATCGTCTTGCTCAGAGAATACCTTTCTACCGCGACAGCCCGCCAGCAAAGCAGAAAATCAGCGACGAATTTGACGTGCCTACAGCAGACTTGAAAGAGTTCTTCGAAGAATTAAGAACGTCGTAAACTGTAGAGGATTTGTCTATATGACATTGGCAAGATGTTTCGGAAATCAAAACAATATGGCATTGCGAATCTGCATGAATTGTCCTGAGAGCTTCAGTTTGAAGGTAGGTCTTGAACACTGAACCTGAAAAAGTATTGGAACAAGAGAGATTTCGAGAAAACTGCAGAGCCAAGTGGTGAAACAAGAATGGAAGCTGGAAATGTTTACGTGATCCAGAAGCATTCAGCTACTCATCTGCATTATGATTTGCGTTTGGAGATGGATGGAGTCTTAAAGAGCTGGGCGGTTCCTAAAGAACCGTCAACTGTGCCCAGTGTTAAGCGTCTTGCAGTTCAAGTAGAAGATCATCCGGTAATATATGCAGCTTTTGAAGGTACTATCCCTGAGGGCGAATATGGCGCAGGAACAGTGGAGATCTGGGATAAAGGCGCTTACAAGCTGATTGACCGCAAAGAAGACAAGCTCATTGTAGACATCGATGGGAAGCGGTTGAAAGGCATCTTTGTGCTCGTGAGATTTAAGGATCAGAAGAATTGGCTCTTCTTCAAGAAGAAATGATCCTGCAGTATTGAATTCTGCCTATTCTTTTTCTTGGCTTTCAGCTTCTTTCCCGACGACTTCGGCTTCTGCGAATCTTCTGCTTATCCTTAATACCTTTATTTTTACATGATCGCCTGTTTTTGCGTTCGGAATGAAAATGACTAGTCCTTCTATTCGAGCTATGCCTTCTCCTCTGCTGCTCATTTCTTGAACGTCAACGTCGTATTCTTTTCCAACTTCAACTGGTTTAGGGGAAAATCCTCCACCTCTGGATCCGCCGAAACCTCGTCTGGCACCGAAGCCTCCTCTTTCTTCCATTCATTTCACCTCTTATCTTGCTGATAAAAAATCAATTCCTTAGATTTGGGCATGATGTTTCTTGTTTATCCGACATTCAGCGTTCCATATTTCCCTACGTTAAGCTGCATTTCTCCTTTGAAACTCGTAATATAACCGTTTTCCACTTTGACTACGTCACCCACGTTAACTTGGTCGATCTGTTCATTCCACAGTGTTAACTTTATTGAACCGGTTTCATCTGCAATGACTGCGGTTGCTACTTTGTATGTTTCATCCTTGAATCGAGAATGGACTTCACGTGTCTCATTTTTCTCCACAACTTTAGCTTCAACGCTGACGCGTTTCATCCCGTCCTGCAATTCCTTTATCTTCAAGCCTGCCCACCTGTTTCAGCAATTCTTTCCGCTAGAGCAAATTTCTCTCCTACGGATCTAATTCGGACTCTAACGCGTTCTCCTATTTTGCTTCTCGGAACAAAAATCAGATAACCTTGTATTTTTGCTATTCCGTCGCCTCTGCTTCCAACGTCATCGATAGTTATTTCGATTTCCTGGTTTTCTTTCACAGGTTTTGTTGGAAGAAAAGGTCTGCTTGGGCGGAATCTACTTTGGCTTCCATATCTTCTTGCTTTTCTTGGGGCGTTTTTTGTTTTTTCAGGTAGCCTTCTTGGCATGTTGTTTTTTCGTCCTTATCGCGGAGCTAACCTTTCATTGATAAACCATGTGCCTTCATTTGTGACACTCGATTTTCGTCGAAGGTCAGTTA
>CAYHEV010000068.1:0-9965 GCA_964355725.1 uncultured Candidatus Bathyarchaeia archaeon
ACTGCTGAGCTATTATCTGCTTGAATGCCGTGTCTGGAAAGGCAATGCCAAGGTTGATTCTCAAGGTTGGGCCTGGAAGAATCTCGAAAGCGTCTTTAATCATGTATGCCAACGTCTTGGCTGTCGGCTCTGAAGTGTTTGAGTTGGCAAATTCGCTGTTCATTTGATCAAATAGCGGTTTATAGAACATCCACATGGGACTGCCGCTCTGATCCTGCACCAAGCCTCTCATGAGGGAATATTGGGCGTCAAATTCGTCGAATGTGTCGACGACTGCTCCTGTCTCGTTGACGTAGTTGATCAGTGTGCTTGTCCTTATCTGAAAGTCACAGTACCAGCGGTGCAAGTTCAACACGTTTGACGTTTGGTTGAAGCTGAACACAGACCACGTACGTACAGTCTGTTCGACGCTGCCCACAAACTCGGCAACGTAGAGGACGTCACGAGAGTCGAGTAAGTTATCCGTCTGACTGTCAACAAACCCGACAATAACGTAATCCACGGATCCAGGTGGGATCGTTTCCAAGTGTACGCCTTCGTATGGCGGAACAAGAGGCGTCACTCCATGAAGATCAAGCGTTATTTCCTGTCTGTCTGGAACGTTTACAGCCAAACTAGGCTGGAACGCCCAATATTGCTCGTTGACTTCCCAATCTGTCT
The DNA here is from genome assembly GCA_964355725.1 of uncultured Candidatus Bathyarchaeia archaeon. Lineage (GTDB taxonomy): Archaea > Thermoproteota > Bathyarchaeia > Bathyarchaeales > Bathycorpusculaceae > CAYHEV01. The sequence continues at coordinate 661 of CAYHEV010000068.1, forward strand.
TCCAGCTGTTGGTTACCGGTTGCCCGAAGGTTATCAGGTTGTCGTAAACGTTGAAAATCAGTTCGCCGCTGAGGGTGTCGTATGCTCGAACTGGATCTGCTTTTCTCGGACCCCAGCCTACACTAGCAACGCACAAGGTGTCAGTCACGATGGGTGGCTGAACTGGACCTGTTGCTGCTTGAGGTGCTAAAGAAATTAATAGAACGAAAGGTAGTACGAGCAGCAAGTAAGCTGATCTGGTTCTCAACTCCAAGCCCCCAGTATACATATAGTTGAACTGGGACTTAGCTTTTTCGCATTCTACATTCAATAGCCATAGCGCAAGCCTATACGCGTTCTTTTTTCTCAGAAGATGATAAGCCCTTTCTTTTGTAAACTATGACCAAGATCACCACCGCAACTGCTAACAGTGTTGCTACAAGAAGCAACGGAAAGAATGGTGAGCCTCCTTGAATTAGATTCTTCAGTTCGCCGTACCTGTCGGTGGGTTCGGATGTCGTAGCGCCATGTTCAAACAAGTCAGTCATTCTAATGTACGAGTATACGTCATACCCTAACGTTTCAAGGTTTTTGGAGACTCCTTTGAGATCTGCTCCAGTTTCTGCGTTTTCTGCCCACATGTTCAAGTTGTAACTTCGAGAAACATTGGCGAATTTAGATGCGATCAAGTCGTTTTCAACGTAAGTGCACGTTGGAATCACGCTATACTTGGCCAAGACACTGAAAATAGCGTCGTAATCCGAATGCCCAATCATCAGATCCCAAGCCGAATTTGGGTCCATACTGATTTTGGCCAGAATTGCCCCTTGGTACTTCTGTCTTGCAGCGCTTAGAATGTGGTCTTCGAATTTCACGAGTGTGGAGTTGTACCACCATAAAAAGTCGTTCCACATAGCTGTGGATGTGGTGTTGGGGAGCGGAGGCTCCATCGTGCACCAGCAGGTGTAGTCTGTTCCCCAATTTGCGTTTGCATTGCCAAGCGTCACATACTTGCTGCGCATTGTCCTGTTGAAATCAAGCTGGGCATTTCTACCATATCCATAGTAAGCTCTGTGCGCTAGGCTGTTGTTTAGCATCCACGGGTATTGAAGCTCACCCCACATTCCCATGGAAATGTAGACGCCAGGAATAGTCTCGTTGTAATCTTTGAAAGTTTCAAAGAAGGCATCCGTAGCGTTTGTAATTAGCGACTGGCTTGCTGGGTGCCAGTAGCTCAGGTACATGTCTGAGGTTTGATTGTAATCGTTCACAAACTTGGAGTCCGGATATTCCTGCCATACCCAGTTTGGAACCCAATGAAGCGAGATTATCGGTATCCACTTCAGTCCAGAATCATTCACGTTCTTTGCATATTCTCTGTAGTAGGTCCAGTTCCAGGTGTTCTCTGATGGCTGAAATTCGTTCCACCACACATCAGTTTCAATTGCATAGACCCCAATTTCCTTGAGCCTCTGCAATTGCTGTTTGAATACATCCCAGCCGTTAAGCTGATAGGTTGGCTCAAGAGGAGCAACTACCACAACCTTGAAGGATTTCGCTCCGACCGACCGTGCACTAGAAACGAACAAGATTGACGTCAGAAGAATTATCAGAGCAATCGACTGAACAAACTTCAAACACACTGTGCCTCACTCCTTTCTTCTGCCAATTCGGTTCTTATGATTTGCGGAAGAACGCGATTCGACGCGCAAAGATTGCGTCTTAGGACCGAAATGGGTTCAGCGAGATCTCCACGGTGATTAATTGTCTCGTTGGCACTTTGGCTGGGGTGTTCTTCGGTAGAAAGGTGTAATTTCACGAACCGTAAACTTGAATGTTGAAGATGAGAAAGAATTGAAGAAGCTGGTTTCAGAACGCGCTAGTCTTGACGTTATCGTCCAGAAACTTCAAAAGTCGCCTGATTCAGTCCACAAAAAGGCTTTTCTCCTCTGGTTAAGCGACGACGGGAACAAATCAGTCACCCGTCGTCGAGTAATGAGATTAAGCCTTCAGAAAATCTGTTGGCTCTTGAAGAAACCCTAAAGACTATTTCCAATTGTACGGGCAAGGCTTGGGTTAGAAGTAGTAGTGAACGAGAAAAATCACTTCACTACTACTACCAATAAACTGGCACTTCCGAAAGAACTTGACTTCTGAAGAAGCTCTAAGCTCTCTTTCCCATTGTATGCACAGGCTCGATCCAAAAAGCGAGTGGACCGGTGGGGATTTGAACCCCAGACCTCCTGAGTGCAAGTCAGGCGTTCATACCAACTGAACTACCGGCCCAAACTGGTTCTTTTTGAAAGGAACATGCGTTAAGAAATTTAGAGCTTTCGGTCTCCCTTTAACGTGTAAGCATTCAAACTTGCTATTCATGAAGACCTGCGTTTATGATATTACGCTAGTCTAGCTTTGGTGCACTGAAACAATGTGTCATAAAGCTTTTCTACTTCACCGTGAGTTAGTGAACTTGGTGCAAGTTCAAGTTCTCCCTTCTCCTTCATCGGCCGTTACATTTACAGGAGATGCGATGAAGACTTGCACCTGTAACCGCTGAAAAAACACTGCCGCTGAAAACTCCATTGAAACATAGAAAAATAGGTTCAAAATGAAAAGACTGTCAGTTAGATTTAGAATCTTCTTCTTGCGGGTCTTTTCTTTTCCCAGCATTCTCGGCAGTACACAGGTCTGCTTGTGTCAGGTTTGAAGGGAACTTCACATTCCTTCCCGCACTCAGCACAAACTGCCTTATGCATCTCTTTCTCTCCCATTTGCGATTTCAACTCCTTTTACGTTTTAAGTGCAAGAAATACTGCTTCCCGCACAATGAATCATCCCACTGCATAGTTCCTTATAAAATTTGCTTCAAAAAAATCCAAAGACTATTCTGTCTCACTGGAAAAACCTCAAGGAACAATTACTACCGAAAATAAGCGACCCCAACGGCAAGCTTTATAGTACGATCTTCCTTCAACGGTTCTTCCAAACGGTGAAGCCCATGGCTGACGTGAGAATCGAGAAACTGGCAAAACTCAGCGTCCATTATTGCCTTGACGTGAAACCCAAACAGAAAGTGCTGATCCAAGGAAGCGAACAGGCCTTTCCATTAATCCGCGAGCTGTACAAAGAATGCTTATTGAGCGACGCATACCCAACGATCTTCGCGAACCTCGACACCCGATACACGTTCTTCAAATACGCCAAAGAACACCAACTAACGTTTGTTTCACCTCTCGAAAAATTCATAGCAGAAAACATAGACGCCAGCATAGGCATATTCTGCGAACCAAACCCCAAAAGACTAACCAACATCGATCCTAAAAAAATGCGAATACAAACAGCAGCCAGAAAAGACATCACCCAAATATTCTACAAACGCGTTGCAGAAGGCAAACTCAAATGGACGGTCTTGCCACATCCCAGCAACGGCGACGCACAAGAAGCCTCAATGGCTCTCCCAGAATACGAAGACTTCGTCTACAGCAGCTGCCTATTGGACAAGGAAGACCCAATCGCAGAGTGGAAGAAGATCGCTCAACAACAGAAAGAAATAAGCAAATTCCTCAACCAAACAAACGAAATCCACATAATCGGCGAAGACACAAACCTAACATTCAACGTCAAAGGCAGAAAATGGATACCAAGTGAAGGAAAAGAGAACATGCCCGACGGCGAAGTGTTCACAGGACCAGTTGAAGACTCTGCAGACGGCATAATAAGATTCACCTACCCGGGAATCATGATGGGAAAAGAAGTTGAAGACATAAAACTCACGTTCAAAAAAGGAAAAATCGTGAAGGCATCAGCAACTAAAGGCAACGATTTCCTACAGCAAATATGCAAGATAGAAGGAGCAAACCGTATCGGAGAAACAGCAATCGGAACAAACTACGGCATAACAAAATTCACTAAAAACATGCTCTTCGACGAAAAAATGGGCGGCACAATACACATGGCACTTGGAAACTCCTATCCGGAATCAGGAGGACTAAACAAATCAGCAATCCACTGGGACATCCTGAAAGACATGAGAAAAGACGGAGAAATGTACGCAGACGGCAAACTGTTTTACAAAAACGGCAAATTCCTAATATAGCGGCAAATCTCAACGTGGTTTTCTATATTTGAATCCGCATTCGAAGTTTCGTTAATTCTCTTATTTTGTCTTCGAAATATCTTGTCGACAACGCTCCAGAAACTACTGCTGCGTTTCCAGCAATGAAAACGGGAACACTTGCCAACACGAATCCCGTGGTAATGATCACAAGCCCTGAACCTGATATACACCATCCTGCCCTATTGCGCTTTTTGCTTTGCTCAATCTTGCCGTCCAAGCGGCGCACTATGTCCATTTGTTCCTTCATGTCAGGAGCTAGTTCACGAAAATATTCATACTCACATTTTCTCGAACAGACAGGAATGTTCAACATTTTGTCTCTAAACAGCAGTTTGGAAGTCATTTCGCCACAAACCGCGCACGGTTTCACTTCATCCATATCGACGCGTCCTGTTTTGATTCACTCACCGTCTGCTACACATGCTGTCAATGAAACTGCGAAATCTGCCTCTGAGCCCTAAGTATGACCTCAGATATTTCTGAATCTGACCTCTCCCAATTGTCAACTATTCTTCCAGAAACTTCATGGTACACGCCCTCAGTTATCGAAGCTATCATCCTCGTCGCAATTGAACCAGTAGACACTGACTGCATATCCGTCGATTTTGACGCCATTCCCACCACCACAGAGTGTACTCCTTCCTTTTTGATCATCTCAGAAACCGAAAACACGTCCTTCATAGCTTGCTCTTCGTACTCGAAGAAGGCAGCATCAAGAACATCAAACTCTCGGATCTCACCCGTCAGCAAATCTCTCTTCAACGGCACATTAGCATCTCCATCTGTCACAATAACCATCACGGGTATAGCTGAAGCATCTCTCCGCTTAGCTTCCTTCAAGACTTCCAACGCTTTCAGCATTCCTCCAGCTAACGGAGTGAAACCGCTCATCCTCAGCCTCAACAGTTTGTTAGTAACAAGCCTCAAATTTGACGTAGGATGCTGGACAACAACAGCGCCCATATCTTTGAAAACCACCAAACCAACCTTGTCTCTGTAACGGTACGCGTCACTGTGCAGTTTCAGCATGGCTTCTCTTACGTCGTTGAGACTCTTCAGCATCGATTCACTCAGATCCAACACGAAAATTATCGTCATAGGAGCTCTGTATATCCTCAGTTTCTCTCGAATGTCCTCAGGATAGATTGCAAGAGCAACTTCCGAAGGCTTGTCTCGAAACCTCTGCAATTTTGCTGCAGCTCGAATAGTTGCTGGAAAGTGAATATCAGAAGGCTTTTCCTTGGGAATCCTCCATTCTTGGCCACGGCCTCGATGCGTCGTGGTTACTGTTTCAGCACGCTTGCCCACATCACGCGCAGCATGTTTCGAAGTTTTTCTCACCTTGAAAGAAAATTTAAGCGGCAAGAGTTTACTCTCACGGATTCTGTCCAAAAAAAATGTGCCTTTGGCAAGCTCTGGAGAAGCCCATTTTGTGCCCTTGGTAAAAGGGGCGCTCTTTCCGCCAGTTTCAGATTTTGAATCTAATAAAAAACGTCCATTCTCCTGGCTGCTGCCTTCACCTTGAAAAACGCTAGAAACTTGACCCCCAGGATCCCTGGTTTTTCCCATGTCCTTTTCTTTGCCAGTGAGCTTTCTAAATCCAAAAGGTGGAATATACCTCTTTTTTTCTTCAGTTGTAGTTGGCTTATCCGTTTCTTTTTTACCTTTGACCTTTTCCCAAGTTTTACCTTCAGGACTGGGAGAATATTTTGCCTCTTTGAGCTTGGTGACTAGTGTTTCGTTGATTTCTCGAGGTGAAGCCGGTTCCAAAAACCCTCCTTCCCTAGTCCTGTGATTAAGAGCAAGCTGTGCTGCTTTCATTACGTGTTCAGGCGTTACAATGGTTTGATTTTCAAATGCAGCCAAGGTTTTGGCGGTTTTTGCTATTACGATGTCCGGGCGTACTCCATCAACCTTCAACTCTAAACAAGCAGCACTGACAACTCCGATGAGCGCGTCTGAAATCTGCACTTCCGACAAGATTTTTCTAGCTTGAACTATTTTGTTTCTCAACTTCTCTTGGTTGGCACTGTATCTCTTGACGAAGGTTTCCGGATTAGCTTCAAACTCCATGTTTCTCTTCACAATTTCTATCCTGTCTTTGACTGTGGAAACCCTCGCAGCATCAGCTGAAAGTGGGAAGCGATCCAACAATTGGGGTCTGAGCTGGCCTTCTTCAGGATTCATCGTGCCTACGAAAATGAAGCGAGAGGGATGTTTCACTGATATTCCTTCACGTTCAACAACGTTCCAGCCTGTTGCAGCTGCATCCAGCAAGTCATCTGCAATGTGATCAGGCAGCAGATTTACTTCGTCAACGTAAAGCGTGTTCTGATTTGCCTGTGCCAATATGCCAGGTTCAAGGGCTTCAATTCCCATTTTTATGGCTTTTTCAACATCGAGGCTTCCCACAACCCTGTCTTCGGTTGCACCGAGCGGAAGGTCGACTATCCTCATTTTTCTCTCTTCGAACGAGAGGCTTCCGTTTTTCATGTACAGACTGTGGCATTCGTCGCACATGTTAGTAGGATCGTCTGGGCTACAGTTGAACGGACTGTCCTCAACGACTTTTATCTTTGGCAAGATGTCAGCCAACGCCCTGACAGCTGTTGTTTTTCCAGATCCCTTGGATCCTGTGATCAAAAGACCGCCGATTTTGGGGTTGACAGCGTTGAGAATTAGGGCCAGTCTCAGATCATCTAGGGAAACGATGGCGGAGAAGGGAAAAGTTAGTGGTTGCTGCATTCTTTCTCAGAAAATAATGGGAGACGCGAACTAAAGAGTCTGCCGAAAATTCGTTTACCCGTTCTGCGCATGGTTCTAACCACTTCTCTTGTCAACTTCCTCTCTGTGATGCTGATAGTGAAGATCAGTTAGCCGTTCAAAAGACACAGCGTTTAAGTCTGAGAACAAAATACACCAATTCATGGAGAACAGGCATAGTACGCGTGCTTCGCAGAACACATCTTCCAAAAACGTGTTTTTCAACCTGAGCATCTTTCAGTTCCTGACTTTTCTTCGCAGAGGCGTCTTCTACACTTTCATGATAAACTATCTTTTTACGCTCATGCGGACGGTCACCTCAACAGCCGCGTTGGGAACGTTTAACATGATAGCCTCATCGCTAGGTCAGAATTTGTTATGGGGAAGAATATGCGACAGATACAAAATAAGAGCAGGATTGATAATTATGGGCGAAACAATTGCGGCGTTCGCCTACATAATCGTGTTTTTCATCCATAAATCGCTAATTGATGCGGGAAACAGTTTCACAGCAGGGTTAGCGATAATTTTCGGTCTGTCAGTTCTGGAGTTCTTCTGGTCAATGTCAGACGTTGGCTGGGCAGCGTTGCTTACAGACGTCACCACGATGGAAACGCGTGGCAGAATAGTAGGCATACTGAACTTCATAGCTGCTCTGGGCAGAATGGTCGGCATAGTCTTTGCCGGATTTCTATACGCTAACGGTGAAGGCTTTAGGAATGGAACACTCTTTTTCACTGTCCCTCTTTTGCTTCTAATAGGCACGACGCTGATGACTTTCACATCAAGAAGCATAAAGGCAAGAAATTGCACGCCGAACCAAGCGTCAACCGTAAAGAAAAAAGCTGAAGACGAAAACAAACCTACGGACGGAAATGAGAAGACCTACAGATGGTTCCTTGCATCGCTCGTAATAATCATTCTAGGTGCGGCCTCAATCAACCAGATAATCCTGTTGTTCATCAAGCTTCCACAGGGACTGAACGCAAGCGACTCTCAAATGAGCCTCATACTTAGCGCTTGGACAATAGGCGGAATGATTGCGAGCCTTGCATCTGGAAAACTGACGGATAGAATTGGAAGAACCAAAATCATCTTTGCAGGATTGGGGTTGGCCATCGTTACACCCTTACTTTACAGTTTGGCGACGAATGTTCTTCTAATGGCTTTAATTTACGGACTAAACGGTGTGGCGTTTTGGACCATCCAGACTGCTGGCTTTGTGTTCGCAGGAGACATAATTCCAGACCAGAAAAGAGGACGACTACTGAGTAGATTCAACACGGTCATGGCGCTTGGCTGGGGACCTGCGGGAATACTGATCGGTGGACCACTTGCAGACGTTCAAGTCAAAACCTTCGGTCTGCCAGCTTACGCAGCTTACGTGAACGTGTTCTATGCATCATCAATCATATTGACCGTTGGAACACTATTGTTTGCTATAAAGATCCGAAAAATGAAAACAGTAAACAACGCATAGGTTTTTAAAACTAGACTTTGCAGAATCAACTAGATTGGTAATCATGTTGGAATTTAAAACAGTTAAGATTGAGGTTCCTGATGGCTGCAACGTAGTCTTGGGGATGGCACACTTCATCAAGACTGCTGAGGATCTGTATGAGGCTTTGGTGAATGCCGTTCCAAACGTAAAGTTCGGTTTAGGGTTTTGCGAAAGCTCTGGACCATGCTTGGTTAGACATGAGGGAAATGATGCTGAGCTGAGACAGTGGGCTGCAAAAAAAGCGTTCGAAATTGCGTGTGGCCACAGTTTCATAGTCATATTGAAAAATGCCTATCCCATAAACGTGTTAGACAAGATCAAAATGGTACCTGAAGTTTGTACGGTTTTTGCTGCCACTTCGAATCCTTTGGAAGTTGTCGTTGCGGAAACTGAGCAGGGAAGAGGTATAATCGGCGTGGTCGACGGATTGAAGAGTAAGGGAATAGAAGGAGAAGAAGACATTAGGGCTAGGAAGGAGTTTTTGCGGAAGATAGGCTACAAGTTAGGTTGAGAAAAACAGATTTTGCAGGGCTGGTTGCCTCTGGTTGAAGTCCATGGGAGGGTTGGCAACTGGTCAATTGTTGCTCAGTAATTCTGATCTTTTGTGGCTACTTTTTATCGGTGCATGGCTAATTCTTGCTGAAGCTCGAAAGGAATTCTTTCTTTCATTTTTTCAGTCGTGTAGGCGACTAGTTGTCTGAATTGACGTTCTGTCAAAACATTGTGTGCTCTCGACAATATTTCTAGGGACATTTCTTTAAAAACTAGGTCAGTGCAACCCTTTTTCGCATCGTCAATTAATTCTTTGCATGCTTGGAGGATTTGTTCATTCAAAGGCAATCACACCCTGCGAGCTTTTACTAAGCCCGCATGAACATTAAAACACTTATGAATCACACTTCTTGATTCAAAATTCACATTCTCTCGGAGCCAACCGTAAGGTTT
>CAYHEV010000069.1:0-9900 GCA_964355725.1 uncultured Candidatus Bathyarchaeia archaeon
CCTGTGATAACTTCAGGTTGAGCTTTTGAAACTGGAATCCCTGTTCCGATAAGTTCTGGCGGTTCAATTGCGATGATGTCCGGTTTGAGGGTTGCAACAGCCGCGCTTGTATATTGATTATTAGCGCATACGCAAGACACTAAACCATTTTCGTGCGCTATTCTGACAGTTTCGCTAATATCCGACAGTTTAAGCTGCCTTTCAGAATGATTAATCAGCGTTCCTACTGCCCCAGCTTCTTTTACAGATTCTGCAAGCACGTGCCCTGTATAGCCTCCAGGCTTAATTGCGTCAACGTGTTGCGCAAAGACTGGTATGTCAACGGCATCAGCGACTGCAGCAAGGTCCGCAAACTGCGGAGCAACGCCCACGGAGACCTTGGTTTCCACGTGTACTTTTTCGGCTGTCTTTGCCAACTCAATCGCTCGGAGCCCTGTCGACTCTAGATACGTTTTGAAGTTGACGATGACCATTGGCGCTTGTAGCTTTTGTGGCAAATTTGTTCACCGCTTACTAGCGTTAATCCCAACAGTTAATATGGTTTTAGAATAAGATGTGCCCTTCGCTGCGCAAGTTAACGTTTTTCATTTCCGCTTTGGTCCATTTCTTCCAGGTACAAAAACAGCTGCTGCGATAGTTGTGGTCCAAAGACCATCTTTGTCACCTGTTGCCGATTGCGTCACGTTCCTTGTCTTAATTATCATGCCGCTTGCTTTGAATATCTGCTCTTTTTCGTGCCACGCGCTTTCCGTGTCGAACTGAATACCCATAGTTGTGGCAAGCATTGACGCTGCCAGGTCTTCGGCGTAGTCTCCTGCCTTGTCATCTGGCTGTCCATATGAATGGTGCTCAGAAAGGTAGCCGTAATTGTTCTTGCCTGATGGAATGGCCACACCTATTGAAGATGCGATAAGTCTGTGGGGTTCATTAGTTGCGTTTCGGGCGAGAACCAAGAAGGTTATTTCGCCGGGTTTCAACATCCTTGTACCGCGTTCCAGCGTTATTGGTTTGCAGCCTGGAGGTATTATGCTTGAGACATTGACTAGGTTGAGGTGTTGTATTTTTGCGTCTCTGAGAGCTAACTCGAAAGATTGCAGTTGCTCTTTATGTTTGCCAACGCCTTTTGTCAGAAAGAAATATCTAGGAATCATTTTGCAATAAGACTAGCAGCATACACTTATTAGTCTTTTGTTACCGATGAGAACCTAACTACTGCAGTAGGGAAAAGAATAACAAAGCTTTACACATAATCTATCTGGAGTCAAGCCAAGTGCCGCAATATCAGAGTCTATTTAAAGATGAAACAAAACTTGACATAAGCTACGTTCCTCACAGGCTCCCCCATAGAGACAGAGAATTACACCTGCTAACCGAGTTTTTCAGCTTCTTGTTGAGATCACCAGAGAAGATGTCTCAAAGAATCATAATAACAGGCGACGTCGGCACAGGCAAAACCATGCTTTCCCAACGCTTCGGGACTAACATCACTCGCGAAACAGACAAACTTGGAATAAACCTACGCTACATCCACATTAATTGCCGCGAATATCGAGGAAACCTTTTCCTCATACTCCAACATGCTGTATCCACGTTCCATCCGAACTTTCCAAAACGCGGCTACTCAGCTGAAGAGCTTATTGATATTCTCTTTCAAATCCTAGACGAAGAAAAAGTCTACGTAATCCTGACGTTAGACGAGTTTGACAGCTTCGTTGAAATGGAAGGTTCAGAAGCAGTTTACAAGCTCACCCGTTTACAGGAAACAAGACAGAACAAACCCCAAAGACTCTCTCTGATATGCATCCTACGAAACTTGAAGACAATTGAGCTTTTGGATGCAAGCACAAGAAGCACCCTGCAATTCAACATAATTAGACTGGAGAACTATTCAAAGCAGCAGATGCAAGATATTCTCAACGACCGAGCTTTGCTTGCCTTCAGGATTTCAACAGTACCGGAAGAAACCATAAACCTAATCGCTGAATTAGCTTTCTCCGAAAACGGAAATGCACGATTCGGTATTGAACTACTTTGGCGAGCTGGAAAATACGCAGATGCTGAAAACCTGCGAAGCATCACACCAGAATGCGTTCGAAAAGCTGTTTCGAACATACTACCAACATTGCGAAAAAGCGACTTGGCTTTCCTAAGTTTTCATGAAAGACTATTTCTCTTAGGCATAGCTAGGCTCTTCAAAGAAAACAAAAGAGACTACGTTTCTTTGGCAGAAGCTGATCAAGCATATGCAGTTGCATGCGAAGAATTCGATGCTAAACCAATCAGCCATACGCAACTATGGAAATATCTGAAGCGCTTATCAAGTGCAGGAATAGTGAAAACTGAAGTTTCAACTGCCGACTCTCGTGGAAGATCAACGTTTATCTATGTTAACCAAATACCAACGCACGAACTGGAAAAGGAGCTCAAAACCCTATTGGAAAAAGGAGAAGCATAAGATAGCTATGAATGTAGAGGATATCTTATCTTCAAAAGTCAGAATCAAAATTGTAAAAATCTTGGCGCAAGTAGGAGGACTCAATGCTTCTGAAATCGCCCGCAGACTTGAAGTAGACTACAATACTGTGCACAACCATCTGAAGGCTTTGGAAGACGAAAGCATACTGCAGCACAAGACGTTTGGACGAATTCGACTGTACAGACTCAACGAACATTCAGTCAAAGCCAAAGCTTTGCAGACCTTCATAGACGCTTGGAAAGATGCAGATAAGCAGTAGTCTTTTATCTTGTTGACACTGTGAAGTCACTGGAAGAAGGTTCCAAAACCATGGCAATGATCGACATATCCAGTAAACCGGAAGTTTTCCGCGAGGCAACTGCGAAAGGAACAATCAAACTGAAAACAGAAACCATGCGTCTAATCAAGAACGGAAAAATCGTGAAGGGAAACCCTCTATATACGGCGAAAATCGCAGGAATCTTGGCTGCTAAGCGAACGAGCGATCTTGTTCCGCTTTGTCATCCTCTGCCGTTAACAAATGTGGAAATCGAAGTAAAGGTTGTCGACAAATCTGCAGTACAGGTGACCTCAACTGTCAAGACGAAGGCTCAAACGGGTGTTGAAATGGAAGCCCTCACTGCAACTGCTGTCGGCCTGTTGACGATTTGGGACATGGTAAAACAATACGAAAAAGATGAAGAAGGACAATATCCGACTACTGCAATTGAGAATATTCATGTTGTTAGAAAAGTTAAAGGAAGTACCTCAAGTGAGCGAAAGCACAGGAAAACACAAAGCTGAAGCGCCCAAAAGACTCAGATTTGGCCTTTTCATCTGCAGCACATCTCGCTATCACAAACTGAAAAAAGGAGAACCCATGAAAGATGTTTCAGGAGACCTTATTGAGACTTATCTGAAAAACGCTGAACATGTGACAAGCTTCCGAAAGCTGATTCCAGATGACAAAGCTCTAATCGAAAAAGGCATCCATGAAGCTTTAAACTCCGCTGATGTGGACGCTGTCATTTTTTGCGGCGGCACAGGCATAGCTTCATCTGACGTTACCATTGAAACTGTTTCACCTTTCTTGGAAAAGATTTTGCCAGGCTTCGGCGAGATTTTCAGACGCTTAAGTTTTGATGAAATTGGCTCAGCGACAATCTTGTCTCGTGCCATTGCCGGCGTAGGTGGAAATAAGGCGATTTTCTGCATTCCAGGTTCGCCTGATGCAGTGCGGCTTTGCCTTGAGAAAATTATCTTACCTGAGACCGGACACATACTCAAACATATCCTCGAATGACTGAACACGACCTTTCCTCATGAACTGCATCTACTCGGAATGGTTTAAGCGCACGAGAAACTAACCGACCAACTTTTTGGTTGCCTCTATCTGAAACTTGAAATCTGCAAGGTAAACTTATATTGGTGAAGATGGGCAACATCGTTAGGCACACACGGGAATAACGATGGTGTTTACTGATAACTGCGGTCGTCCACTTCTTCACCTGCGCATCGCAATCACTCAACGCTGTAATCTGCACTGTCCCTATTGCCACATGGAAGGTGAAGAAAAACGCGCAAGACACATAGAAACAGAAATGACCGTTGACGAAATCGTCCGCATAACGAGAATATCTGTTGAACTAGGCATTTCAAGAGTTAAGCTGACCGGCGGAGAACCTCTAATACGCAAAGATGCTGCAGAAATCGTCAAGGGAATCAGAACTATCCCCGGTCTGAACGATCTTTCAATGACCACAAATGGCACAATGCTTGCCCCTGTGGCAGACGAACTACATACAAATGGCTTAAGACGCATAAACATCAGCCTTCCAACTTTGGATAAGACAGTTTTCAATAGATTAACCGGTGGAAAACTAGAAGACACTTTAGAAGGCGTTGAAGCCGCTATCAAGGCTGGATTTGATCCTGTCAAGCTTAACATGCTTGTTTTGAAAGATGTCAATGACAACGCGGTTCCAGAAATGATAGAGTACGCCACAAAGACTGGAACAATCTTGCAGTTGATAGAACTTGAACCAGTAAACATAAGCAACACGTACTATTCTGCAAATCACACGCCATTAGACAAATACGAAAGCATGTTAAAACAGAAAGCAACGAAAGTTGAAACTAGACAGTACATGCAAAATCGTCGCATTTACTATTTGCCTGACGTGAAAGTGGAGGTCATACATCCAATAGAGAACAATCAGTTCTGCATGCATTGCACACGTCTGCGTGTGACAAGTAACGGAAAGCTCAAACCTTGTCTAATGAGAAACAGCAACCTTGTAGACATTTTGACGCCAATTAGAAAGGGAGCAAACGACAAAGAACTGGGAGAACTGTTTGCAATGGCAAACAAAGAAAGACAGCCATACAACAAAAATGAGACGAACAGCCGCCAGTTGCAATAGGCACTCAACATTTTTATTCTGCTCTACCCCAAACTTCCGGAAAGAGGCTGACGGAAATGAAGATTCTGACTTATAGAGACTTGGAATCGAAGGATGGACTAGTGCCATTGCTGGATCATGCTTTTAGATGGGTTTTTGACCAACGCAAGTTTGAAGATACCATAAAGATCGATCCACGGCTAAAGAACGGCCCAGTCAGTTTTTGTGCAGTTGAAAATGGACGGATACTAGGTCATGTAGGTATCTTGGATCTAAACACTCGAACCATAGACGGAACATTGGAAAAAGTTGGTGGAATATATGGCGTTGCCACATTGCCAGGCTATACGCGCAAAGGTATCTCCACTGCTCTCATGAATAGAGCGCACCAATACTTCGAAGAAAAGGATTACCGCTTCTGTTTTCTGGGGACGAGCCCAGTGCTTGTAGCACACGCTCTTTACGAAAAACTAGGTTACACAGATTTGATTGAATATCCAAACGCATACAAAGTAGTCAAAACCAAGAAAGCGAAGTCTTCCGGAAAGAGAAAAGTCGCCAAATCTAGTTTTGACAAGCTTCTGAGAATATACAACAAGTTCACGAAGGAAAAAACTGGTTTTGTAATTCGCGACAAAGCGTATTTGAGGATGCTAAGAAAAGTCGAAGAAATAAAAGCCAAACAATGTCTAATCGATGAAGAAGGATACGTCATATTCAGAGAAGACAAGCAGCAAGGGCTTTGCATAAGAGAACTTGTCGCATTGAATGTGAAAGAGATGAATAGGCTGATCAGCATGATGGAAGAAAGAACAAAAGGTTCAGTTTACGATAGAGCCATTTTGAACCCTGCTGTGCTTGAGGTCTACAGATCTCGTGGCTACATGATTCAGGACAGAGGCTATGGCATATTGATGTACAAATCACTGACTGCAAACGCTTCGTTTGAAGAAACATATGGCAGCGAATTCTACCTAAGCCGTCTAGACACCTTCTGAGCCCATATTAAGTTCTACAATCTTTGCTTCACGCTTAACAGTGTCAAGTAAGGCAATGGTTGACCGGCCTGTCAAATAACCGCAGACTTCGCCTGGATTCACGATCAAGGTTTTACATTTTTGATAGACTTCCGCTTTATGTATATGTCCATGAACAATAACGTCAAAACCTCCACTGTCGATTAGAGCCGCTAGAAGTTCTTCCTCGGATCCGTGCAATAATGCAATTTTCAAATGATCAACAGTCATTTCTGCAAAGCTTCCACGTATTTCCAGAGCTTTGTTCTCATTGAACCTCTTTTTCAAAAGCTCATGATCGCCGTCGTTGTTGCCGAAAACACCAATTAATCTGGCTTTCAGGCTTTTGAATCTCGGGATTACAAATGAAGATACGTAATCCCCTGCATGAAGCACAAGTTCAACCTTTTCTTCGTTCAATTGCTTTACTGCTTTGTCTACCATGGGCAAATTGTCATGGGTATCCGAGATCAGACCTATTAACATCTTCTCACCTTTTCAATCGTATCTCATTCTAAGGCAATAAAGTCTTTCTTGATGCGTTTTTCGGTTATAGAAGTTTGTTCTAGAGAATATTTCGATTCTTAGAATAATTGTGCATGCGAAACACCGCTTAAAACACTCGATCCCTCTTTCTCTTATAGAAAACT
Organism: uncultured Candidatus Bathyarchaeia archaeon; assembly: GCA_964355725.1. Lineage (GTDB taxonomy): Archaea > Thermoproteota > Bathyarchaeia > Bathyarchaeales > Bathycorpusculaceae > CAYHEV01. The sequence goes on from CAYHEV010000069.1 coordinate 6,524, forward strand.
TTTCTAAAAGAGGAACATAGAACATGAATCCTTGGGGATCAGATTCAACCAGCAAGAGAAGAGACAAACTTTACATAATTGCGGAAATTCTGGAAATAGCAAAAGAGGGAACTTTGAAAACCCAAATTATGTACAGGGCAAACTTGAGTTTCACGCAACTTAATGATTATGTTAACTTTATGCTGAAAATCAGCTTAATAAACAAGAATCGAGAGAATGACAAGGAAGTGTACAGGGCAACCGATAAGGGTATGGATTTTCTGCAACGCTACCGTGAGATAACTGAACTGCTCAGAACAGAAAACGGAAACTGTAGAAACAACATCAAGATTCCGCCCGCTCATTTGCTCAGAAGAAATTAGGATCAGTGTTTAGAGCAGAAGACTCCAGTTGTTGTAACCGAACTGTTTAGGAACACTTTGCATTCTGGAATGTTTCTATCGCAAATAAAGCAATAATAAAACCAGATTATTGGTTTGATTCTTGTTCTTTCAGATAATTCCTGACTTTTCCTTTCAGCGTTGGTAATTCCTCTAGCATGGCTTTAATAACTTGCCAGCGGATTTCTGCGTCTCTCAGGTTCTTATCCATGTCTTTGACATCCAGAATATTATGTAGTAATATATAATATAAACTTTTGTTTCCAACAAAGAATATGTCCACAAAAAGAGACGATACTCTATCCTACATTTCGTATACGTAATTTGCCAGTATGCTTTGTTCATGTCAGACTTTATGATTCTATATTGGAAATATTGTCTCGGCGGGAATACTCGCTTTATTCTGTTAAAGCAAAGTTACTTTTGGGGAGAAGGGGAAGGCTTCCAGTTTCAAAACGGTCAAGGGATTAGATTGTCTGTTAGATTAAATGCGATAAGAAGATCCAAGATAATTTATTTAGTGTTCTTCTTGCCTTTCATATTGGCCTATGTTTCTTGGCAGTTTTTTCCAATAGTCGCTGAATGGCTCGTAACTTGGATTTTCAAATACGAAACGAACCAATCAGCAAACTGGCTTTGGTATGCCGTTGCTCGCTTTTTTTATACGTGGTACACGTTTCTGGCGATTGGCGTTGCTGGAGTTTGGGCTATCGCTGCTGCTTTGGCCAAAACTTGGCGAGAAAAAACTGAGCGATCATATTATCCGATGGTTTCATTCGTTGTTCCAGCCTACAATGAGGAGAAAAATGTCTCGCGTTGCATAGAGAGTCTTTTCGAATGCACCAAGAAATATGATGGATTGTGTGAAATCATTGTCGTGGACGATGGGAGCAGCGATTATACGTATGAGGTTGCTTGGTCAACCATAGAATTCAACCGCAGAAAATATCCCCGTGTTCACGGAAAAGTCGTAAGACACTCTGCGAATCTTGGCAAGATCGAAGCGATCAGGACAGGCGTAAGCAAGGCTTTGGGAAACATAATTGCAGTTGTTGATGCAGATTCCTGGTGGTTGCCTGACACGCTTGTTCGACTTGTCAATTATATGCTTTCGAATGGAAAGAAGGCTGTGACTGGTTACGTGCATCCTTCCGATGGAGATGCTGAACTTAATCCATACGTAGTCCTGCAGCAGCTTGAGTACAGTCAAGGTCTAGGTATGGAACGCTGCGCTCAGGCCTTGGGCGACAATGTACTAGTTGTTTCCGGAGCTATTGGTTTGTACGATGCTAATACTCTACGAGGAATACTCACAGAGAAGAATATTCAATCGGTGACTGAGGACTTGGAGATCACCTTGGAAATGCACAAAAGAGGCGCAAAAGTTGGCTATGTTAACGTCGCCACAAGCTTATCAATCGTTCCCACCTCGTTCAATATGCTGTGGAATCAAAGACTCAGATGGTTTACTGGTTGGCTTCATAACACTTTGAGCATTCACAAGGATTTGCTTCTAAGGAAATCTTGGCTAACCCTACTTCTGTGGTACTGCTATGTTTTTGAGTATGGAGGAGCTTTCATTGACCTAGCAGCGTTGGTGACGCTTCCAGTTCTTTTCTGGTTTTCTCCAGATCGCATAATATTCATAGCCAGCTTGCTTGTTTTCATACCATACAGCCTGCTCATCGGCATCATAAACCAGACAATAGCCTTGAAGTACGCTTATAATCAGCACAACTATCACGCTTTACTGTTTTACACACCATTTTATCCAATCCTAAGGCTGATCAACATCCTAGCGCGTTTGACAAGCTCGGTCAAGTACATGTTTGGCGACCATGGAAACTGGCATTATCCAAAGCAATGAAGTCAGCCGACCTCGTCATTCATTGCTGGGTAGGTCATACGTGAGTTTTTACTTCTATCGTCAGAACGGTTTTATGTTTGGCTTGGAGTATGAGTTCGAGGAGTCAGAATGCGGGTCAAGGCTGTGCTCTTTGATTTGTTCGATACTCTATTACTAATCAAAGACGGTGAGACTTTTTACGTACCTGCACTGAAGAGACTCCACGAATTCTTAACCAAAAACGAGGTCAATGTTTCCTTTGAAGAGTTCAAACGTGTCTATTTTGAGACCAGAGATAGGCTCTATGCTGAAACAGCCAAGAATTTAGAGGACCCCCATTTCAATGTTCGCATTTCACAAACACTGCAGAAACTCGGCTACAATTACGCTGTTTCGCACCCCATTGTGAATGAAGGCACTGCATCTTTTGCTAAAGAGTTTATGCGTTACGTGGTTTTAGATGATGATGCCATTGTTGTCTTAAAGGAACTTCAAGGAAAATGCAAATTGGGTTTGGTTTCGAATTTTGCCATCCCTGAATGCCTATGGGAATTGCTAGGAAAGTTTGGTTTGGAAGAATTTTTCGCCGTCACAATGGTTTCTGGAACAATCAATAAGCGTAAACCCAGCCCTGAAATTTTTGAGAAAGCTTTGAAGGCTTTGGATGTCGACGCTTCAGAGACAGTTTTTGTTGGAGACACGCCCAGTATGGATGTCAAGGGTGCCAAGAGTCTTGGAATGAGAGCTATTCTGATTGAAAGGAACCGGCCTGCGATAGATGGTTCTGAATTACTGATCTACAAATCGCCTGAAGATGACAAAAGCATCAAGCCGGACAAGGTTATTAAACGCCTAAATGAGCTACTGGCTATGCTTGAAGAATGTTGATCAGACATTAACAATGCATATTAGTTTTGAAAGAAACGTTTATATTTGGTGAGATACCTTCGATTCCTTTTGGCGAATGATTAGCCTCCCGCAATTTTACGGCGGCGGCTCAACCCTGACCATAAAGGCGTATTATCGCCCTACAGAATGAAGATGGTTGGCCTCCAGTTGCGGGGACATGCATGTGGACCTGACACGTTAACACATTCGTTAGGTCTGAATTGGGCTTTGGCGTATAGTGGTTGATTCCTCCTCCAAATCCA
>CAYHEV010000070.1:0-9611 GCA_964355725.1 uncultured Candidatus Bathyarchaeia archaeon
GTTGATAGATAGACCAAGTTAAGTACGTCACAATGAACATTGCAAATGCCCCTGTCGCTAAGGCAATCCAAACGAACTCCACTGCTTCGCCTCCTCCATCGATTTTCCTCTCTTCGAATTTGATGTGAATCTTAGTCAAAGGACAATACTAATCATATAAACCCTTCTCGCGCGCAAAAAATGTTAGGTCCCAGGTGTTTTGGCGCGCGCGCTGTTTATCCACACTCACTCCGTGTGCGTGTGTGGTGTGTGTAGGTAGGTAGGTATAGGTAGGAGTTGAGAGTGTTTAGTAGTCAGTGGTAGTGAGTAGTAGTTGGTGGGGTTGGTTGGGGTAAAGTTTTATCCCAAACCGAAACTTCCAGAAGATCTTTCTCTGAAATGGAAAACTGGTCTCAGGGCAGAGAGTATAGCGCGCTGTCAAATACAATTATTGTGCGGGATCATGGACGGCTGTTCTGTTGAGAGCCTATTAGAGAATAAACTTTTAACAATCTGCCCAGCGTTATTCAGATATTAGAAGAGCGCGGAAATCTTGACAGTGGACATTGTACTTGCCAACGCGAAAGCCTTTGTTAACAATGAAATAGTCAAGTGCGGCTTGGCGATCAACGATGGTCAAATTTTGAGAGTGGGCAAAGAAGCGAACATGCCTGAAGCGAGCATGAAGATTGATCTTAAGGACCTTCTGGTCTTGCCTGGCTTAATTGACGCTCATGTTCATCTTCGAGATGAAGGGAAAGCGTACAAGGAAGATTTCTGCACGGGAACAGCTGCGGCGGCTGCAGGCGGATTTGCGACAGTTTTGGACATGCCTAACAATGATCCCATAACGATGAGTGCGGAGACTCTGCGAAATCGAATGAAACTTGCTGAAGAGAAGATTTTCGTTGACGTTGGTTTTTACTCTGAATTTCCAAAGAATATGAAGGAAATAAGCCAGATTGTTGAAGAAGGTGCAATAGGTTTTAAGCTTTTTATGGCTGAACAGGTTGGCGGACTGAACATCGACGATGATCATGCTTTGATTGAAACGTTCAGAATCGCCAACAAGTTGGACGTTCCAATTGCATCGCACGCAGAAGACAGGACGACGCTGAAAAAAGCTGAAGAAGAATTGAAACGTTCAAACCATAACGACGTTGAAGCGTTTCTTGAGGCGCATTCAGAAGGCGTTGAATCGAAAGCCGTCAAACGCCTGCTACACATAGCCAAGCAAACTCGTGCACACGTTCATTTCTGTCACTTAAGCACTAGAAAAGGATTAGAATCTATGATTGGCGGGAAAAAGTCTGGTTTGCGGATAACCTGTGAGGCGACGCCTCATCATCTGCTTCTGTCCGCCAGTGACTTAAAGCGAATCGGAACGTTGGCGGTGACTATGCCGCCGGTTCGGGAAGCAGAACATATTGACGCTCTTTGGAAGGGAATCAAAGAAGGTTGGGTTGACACCGTAGGTTCGGATCATGCTCCGCACAAGTTGGAAGAGAAACAAGCCAAGAACGTGTGGAATGTCAAAGTCGGCATACCTGGTCTAGAAACGGCGCTTCCGCTATTGCTTACAGAAGTCAACCGTGGGCGAATTTCGATAGCCGATGTTGTTAGGCTTATGGCTGAAAAGCCTGCGGAAGTCTTCAGGCTGGAAGGTAAAGGATCTTTGAAAGAGGGGAACAGGGCGGATTTGACGGTGGTGGACTTGAAGAGAAAGTACAAGGTTGATGCGTCAAAATTCTTTTCAAAAGCTAAATTCTCTCCTTTCGATGGGTGGAATTTGCAGGGAAAACCTGTCAAAACATTTGTCAACGGTCAGCTAGTCATGGATGATGGAGAAATAGTAGCTGAAGCTGGAAGTGGGCAAGTGATTCGGAGAAAGAGGCTTTGAAGTTCATTGCTGACGGCATGCTTGGAAAATTGACACGCTGGCTCCGCATGTTAGGGTACAACGTGAAATACTCAACCAAGCTGGATGACGCGCAGCTTATGAAAATAGCCAAGCAGGAAAGAAGAACGCTGCTGACGAAGGATCTGCAACTGTACCAGCGTGCTATCGCGAAAGGGGTTGTGGCTTTCTACATGGAAGGATCGTCTGAACCGGAAAGACTGACAGAACTTGCGAAGAGATTCGCTGTCAAACTGGATATTGACATGGCAACGTCAAGGTGCCCGAAATGCAACGCCAGAGTGAAGCCTATATCTAAAGAAAAAGTGGTGGAGCAAGTTCAGAAAAACACTTTTAGCAATTATGGCGAGTTTTGGCAATGTCCAAAGTGTGAACAAATCTATTGGCAGGGAGCCCATTGGATAAAGATCAGGAAGACTCTTGAAACTGCAAAAGAAAACTTAAAGCTTGGAACTGGGTAATATCGGGTTCTTCGCAAGTTTTAAAAGGGGAGAAGAAGAAAACAACGCCGGAAGGTGACTGCTTGTCGAAATTCCAGAAACCATCACAGGAATTGTCTATTGAGGAGACGTTGTCGTGGACGTTTGATCTTTACACAAGAAACTTTGTCACGTTCTTTGTTCCAATGCTCGTAGCCTTACTGGTTTCCGGAGTCTTCAGTTTCATAATTAGCAGTTATGCTTTGAGCATGCCAATGCCGGGAGCAGGAGCTTCTAACAAGGAATTGCTGGATTGGTTTTACAATTTCGCTGCAAAGCTGTTAGCTGCTGCTTTTACCTTAGGTATATTGTCTTGGATAGTGAGTTCACTGGCAACGGGAGTAGTCATCAAAAGTGCGTCAAACTTGACCGAGAAGGGCACGGCGAACCTTGGCGAAGCTTTCAGCTTTGCGGCCAGCAAGCTTCTTTCTGTCTTAGTGGCCACAGTAATTATTGGGGTACTTGTGGCTTTAGGTATGATCGCTTTGATAGTGCCAGGAATAATAATCGCCTTAATGTATTCAATTGCGATCCCCGCGATATTAATCGAAGACATTGGAGCGATGGATGGTTTGTCGAGAAGCAGGAAGCTTGTTAGCAAACGTTGGTTGAAGACTTTCGTGTTGCTGTTGATAGTCGGCCTAATAGTCGGTGTGATAACTTACGTCGCAAGCCTAGTTGCAACGCCGTTTGGGATTTTCGGATGGACGATAAGCAGCATTGTGACTGCCTTTGTCGAACCGTTAATTCCGATATCACTGGTGGTGTATTATTATTCGATGTTGGCGAAAGAAGAACAATGGCAGAAGATTCAGACTCCGCCGCCTCCGCCATTCTAGAAGCGTCAAAAAAAAGTGGAGAAGGTTTAGGTTTCTACTAGAAGCCATTTCAGGGGAATGTCTTGATATTCTTTGTTTGGCAATGTCCGCCTGATGGTCATCGGTAGGATACCTGCGCCAAGTTCTTTTAGAGCTATTTGTATTGGGTTTGAAAGACCTTCTGTGATTTCGACGAGTACCGGTGCGCCCATGGATATTTGTAGAGCGCGGGCGCCTACTATTCTTGCCTTTTCAAATCGTGTGAGCTTTGGTGGTCCTATTATGACTTTCTGGCTTTCCGACGTTTTCTAATACTCTCCAGCGCCTGGGTATCCGCCTGGAGGCATTCCGCCCATGCCGCCGCCCATTCCGCCTGGAGGCATTGGTGGGCCTTTAGTTTTGCCAGAGGCAATGACATCGTCGATTTTTAGTATCATTGAGGCTGCTTCGGTTCCGGATTTTATGATTTGTTTCTTGACGACTAGTGGTTCGTATACGTTGGCTTTTGCCATGTCCTGAACCTTGCCTGAGAGCATTTCTATTCCTGCCCAGATTTCGCCTCTTTCGTGTCTTGTTCTCAGCTCTGACAGTATGTCAATTGGGTCTAGGCCAGCATTTTCGCTTAGTGTGACTGGGATGATTTCTAGGGCTTCTGCAAAATTTCTTGCTGCAAGTTGTTCTCTTCCCGGAAGAGTTTCTGCGTATTTCTTGACGACGCGTGAGACTTCGATTTCTGGTGCGCCTCCGCCTGCTACGACTTTCGGTTCTTCCACCACGTCTCGAACTACACATAGAGCGTCGTGTATTGAGCGTTCTGATTCGTCCACTATGCGTTGTGTTCCGCCTCTGATCAATATTGTAACGGAGCGCGGGTGCTTGCATCCTTCCACAAAAATCATTTTGTCATCGCCTATCTTTCGTTCTTCTACAAGGTTTGCGTAGCCTAAGTCTGCTGGTGACATAGCGTCTAGGCTGGTGATTATTCTTCCGCCAGTGGCTTTTGCGAGCTTCTCCATGTCTGACTTTTTGTTTCTTCTAACTGCCATTATGTTTTTTCTTGACATAAAATGCTGAACGAGGTCGTCAACGCCTTTTTGGCACATAACAACATTTGCGCCTGTGGCAACTATTTTGTCAACCATGTCGCGCATCATTGTTTCTTCCTTTTTGAGAAACGCCTCTATCTGGTCTGGATTTTCGATGTTTATTTTTGCGTCAAATTCTGTTTTTTCGATTTCTAGCGCTGCGTCAAGTAACGCTATTTTGGCTTTTTCTATGCGTTTGGGCATCCCGGAATGTGCTACTTCCTTGTCTAGGACTATGCCTTGGATGAGTTTTGTGTCTCTTGTGGATTCGCCTGGTTTCTTTTCAACTTTGACGTCTTCCACGTCTGCCTTGTATTTGTCGCCTGTTTTTTCTGCAACTGCCATGATTGACTTTACAGCTATGTCGGCCAAGTATTCTCTGTGTTCAGCGACTAGTTTGCTGGCCATTGAAGTCATTGCTACTTTTTTCAGGTATTCTTGTGAGTTCAAATCCACGGGTATGGCGATTTTTTCAAGGGTTTCCAGTGCTTTTTCAGAGGCTTTTCTGTATCCGTCTATGACTATGGTGGGGTGAACGCCTTTTTCTATTAGTTCTTCTGCTTTGCTGAGTAGTTCGCCGGCTACGATTACGGCTGTGGTTGTGCCGTCGCCTGTTTCGTTGTCTTGTGTTTTGGATATTTCAACCATCATTTTTGCTGCTGGATGTTGAACGTCCATTTCGTCGAGGATTGTGCGTCCGTCGCTGGTTATGGTGACGTCGCCGAAGCTGTCTACGAGCATTTTGTCCATGCCCTTCGGTCCTAGACTGCTTTTTACGGTTTCTGCCACTACCTTGGCGGCCATTATGTTTGAGTGTAGAGCTTCCTTTCCCCTGTTTCTACTTGAGCCTTCTCTTAAAACTAAAACCGGTGTTCCTCCGGCTGATCCAACTGATGACAAACCTAATAACACCTCTTTATTGCGACACAATGAAAAACAGCTTTACAATATAAGTTTTTCTAAAGGAAACGTTGAAAGCCAGATTCTCGAAGAGATATTACCATAAAACTTGGGCTAATGTAATTTGAGTGAGGTTTTCAAGCCCATTCCTGTCAAAATTATTGCGGTCTTGTTGTCTTTTGATGTTTCCTTATTGCCTAACTGTTTCTTGTAGGCTGCGTAGGCTACGGCTGAGCTGGGTTCGACGTAGAATCCTTTTTCGGCTAGTTCTTTGAAGGCTTTCAGTATTTCGTGTTCTTCTACCATGACGGCGTCGCCTTCCACTTCTTTTAGGCTCTTAACCATGAGGTTGATTAGTGGGGGGTTTACGCTGACTAGGGCGTCGGCAACAGACGTAACTCTCTCAGGTTGGACGTATGTTTGGTTTTTGAAGCGATGGTAAAGTGGCGAAACTTGCCTTGTTTGGCATGCTACTATCTTGGGCAGGGCGGAAATGACGCCAGACTCTGTTAGATGTTTGAAGCCGTTTATGGCGCCTAGAAGCAGTGTTCCAGCAGAAACAGGCATGTAGATGCGGTCGGGAAGATGCCAATCAAACTGTTCAGCCATTTCGTAGGCAAGGCTTCTAATTCCATCTCTGAACAGAGGATGTAACAGGTGTCCAACGTAGTGTTTTCTTTTCTCAGGTTTCTGTGCTTCTTCTGCAACTTTGTTTCTGCTTCCCGCCACCTTTTCGACTTGTGCTCCGTAGAATTGGATTTGGTTGAATTTCGGTCCTGAGACAGTTTCTGGAACGTAAATTTTCGCTTTCAGTTCCGCGCGGGCAGCGTAAGCGGCGATTGAAGCTCCTGCGTTGCCTGAAGAGTCTTCAGCTATGTAGCCTCCGGCTTTTTTTATTAGTTTTCGCAGGGCTGAAATTAGTACTGTTGATCCTCTGTCTTTGAATGAGCCTGTGGGGTTTAGGTTTTCAAGTTTGAAGTAGGTGTTGTTGGAGAATTCGACGAGGGGCGTCCAGCCTTCGCCTAAGGTGGTGATTTCTGTTTCTTTTACGTATGGGAAGAAGTTTTTGTAGCGCCAAACGGTGTAATCTTGTTTGCGGATTTTTCGGGTTTCAAAATGGCTGCTTAGTTCAACGTCTAATGGTTGGCTGCATGAAGGGCATTTGTAGTCGAGTAGGTTTTTGGAGGGTTTGCCGCATTTTGAACATTCGATGGCGTATTCCATTCGTAACGCCTAGTGGTTATTTGATTAGATGTCATGATATTTAGCCTTAAACATTGAAGTGTTTCTAGTGAAACTTTTTTATATGATTCTGTTAACTGTGTTTTCTCCGAACGGGGTAGCATGGTAAAGGAGCAGGTTTAGGGTGAAGAGGATAATTGTTTGTTTGAAGCAGGCAGTGGATGTTTCACAGTTGAAGGTTGATCCTGCAACTCGGCAACCTTTGACGGCTAGTGCGCCTAAGAAGATTAGTGATTTTGACAAGAATGCTTTGGAAGAAGCGATCAAGATTAAAGAGAAACTTGGCGAAGCTGAGATTTTCACGTTGACTGTGACTTCTGAAGATGCCAAAACTGTTTTGCGTGAAGCGCTTGCGATGGGCGCGGACAAGGCTTACATGGTTAATGACCAGAGTTTTAAGGATGTTGACACGTTGGGCACGGCTTACGTTTTGGCGGAGGCAATCAAAAAGATTGGAGAGTTCAGTTTGGCTCTTTGCGGCGAGACCTCGCTGGACAGTTTTTCGGGACTCGTTGGCTCGAGACTAGCTGAGCTTCTTGGTTTGCCGCAGATCAGTTCTGTGCGGAAGCTTGCGGTTGAAGGTGACGGTGTTTTGGCTGAGAGGACGCTTGAGGATTCGATTGAAACTGTGAAGGCGAAGATGCCTGTTTTAGTCTCGGTTACGCGGGAGATTAATCAGCCTAGGATTCCTTCGCTTATGATGATTATGAGGGCTTCGAAGAAGGAAATAGTCACTTGGACAGCGGCGGACTTGAACTTGTCGAAGGAGAAGCTTGATTCGAAGATTGAGATCGTTGAGGTTTTGGCTCCTAAGACGGAGCGTAAGAGAATCAAGATTACAGGCGCGAATGCTCAGGAGATTGCGGAGAAGCTAGCCAGTGCGTTGATTCAGGAAGGAGTTGTTGGAAGGTGAAAAACGGATGAGCGAGCATAAGGGAGTTCTGGTTTATTCAGACAAACACGATTTGGCTTTGGAGATGCTTGGAAAGGGACGCGAACTTGCAGACAAGTTGAAGTCGGAGCTGGCAGCTGCTTTGATAGGCTATGGCGTACAGACGAAGGCGGATGAGCTGATAAAGTGTGGAGCAGACAAAGTTTACGTTGTTGACAACCAAGCGTTGCAGAGTTTTCAAGTTGAACCTTACCTAAGCGTTTTGCATGGTTTAGCGGTGAGTTATAGGCCGGAGATTGTCTTGGTAGGTTCGACGAGGAATGGGAAGCCCTTGGCGGCGAGACTTGCGACACGGCTTCAAACGGGATGTGTTCCTGACTGCAACAGATTAAGCGTTGATGAAGATGGAAGATTGATTGGTGAAAGAATAACGTACGGCGGTAACGCTGCTGCGAAAATAGCTTTCAAGACTAAGCCGCAAATCGTCACAGTACCTGCCAGAGCTTTTGAGAAGCCTGAACCCAAAGAGCGCAACGGGCAAGTGATGAAGTTGGATGTCAAGTTTGAGGAGCCGAAAACGGAGATTGTCGAAACGAAGCCGCTTGAGACTTCGAATGTGAGAATTGAGGATGCAGATGTAATAGTAAGCTGCGGAAGAGGTTTAGGAAGGAAGGAAGACACAGTCATGCTGGAAGAGTTGGCAACCGTTGTGCATGGGCAGGTTGGATGTTCAAGACCTTTGGCTGAGGACAGGAAATGGTTTTCGGAGTGGGTTGGACTTTCTGGGCATAAGGTTAAGCCTAAACTGTACATTGCCTCAGGGATTTCAGGAGTTATTCAGCATGTGGCTGGAATACGCGATGCAAAAGTGATAGTAGCTATCAACAAGGATCCGGAGGCGCCGATATTTGAAGCTGCAGACTACAGCGTAGTGGGCGACATGTACGAGATAATACCAGCACTGAAAGAAGCAATTAAGAAACAAATACAATAGAAAATTCTTCACACAAACAATCTAGGTTCTGCGTGCACTAGGTACTCAAGTGAAGCCTCTTGGAATTATCTAGAAGGAATTAAGAAGGACATTTGGCTCTGCTAATCACAAGTGTCGAAGACTCCACTTACAGGTAGAAGAAGAAGCAATCTGTGTGTGATTCTCTTCTTCTTCTATCAAACTATCGAAAGAGCTTCGGACTGTATAAGAAGAAAGAGAGTTACGGAAGAAGGAAGCTTCTTTCAGAAGGATGTAACATTGACGTTATCGCTAAGAAGCTTAAGAAGAATGTAGAAGCAGTGTATCCTAGACTAAATAGTATTGGGTTATTTAATGATGCAAGCAGAAAAACAGTTTCATCATCATCTTCCAGTCTGCAGTAGATTCCGAATGAACTTATGCCTGATGAAGAGGCTTGTCTGTTGGCATTATATTCGAGAAATAGAAGACAAACATGGAATCCTAGGATCGTCGCCTTGTCCCAGGGTGTCTATATGAGAATAAAAGTTCCTTCTAGAAAGATACGTGAAAGATTTCTCTTAGTCTACGAGCTTGAAGGCTGTCAAAAAGCAGTCAACTTGCTAACAAAGTATTACGAGTAAGAAGAATGAGGATAGTCTTGAACGGTAGAAAAGTTGGAAATGGTGATGAGGCTTGCTACGAGGATTATGTTGCCTACTTTACAAAGAAAGGACTGAACAAGTCTAACGTATTGCATGAACTGTATCATCATCTTGTCTACGTTGAAGGCTTGGATGTGCCTGAGAAGAGAGAGGAAAAAGACGCTGAAAGGTTCTCTAGGGGTTTTCTAACAAACGCTCGATCCGACATTAGTTGAAAACGTGGAGTCTATCGATTTGAACGAAATCAAGTTACCTTGCGGTTGTCCAGCGGAAAACGGTGTATTTCAAATTTTCCATTTCAGACTTCATAAAGGGTAGGAAGAGACATTTATAGCGCACGCTTTCTTGTCTTTCTTTCTGTTTTTCGCTTTTCCCTTTCTGTTTCTTACCGTCCTTCGTACATTTAGAGTCACTATTCTTTCTGTCAGTGCCTTTGTCGCTGTGAAGCAAACTACATCACTCGTGGTAAGACCAGTTTTGACATTTGCAACTGCACCATAATCTCCTTCAGCAATAAACTTCGAATCAGCGCGCTCAGTCTTATTCTGGCATAATCTTAGCGCGGGTTAATTTGGATTGCTTAAACATTGACGGATGGAAATTCATAAATAGAAGTTTTACCAAACCAAAAACCAAGAACTAAGGAGGTGAGAAATTGGCAGGAGAACGTTTTGAAATATT
>CAYHEV010000071.1:0-9540 GCA_964355725.1 uncultured Candidatus Bathyarchaeia archaeon
GATAGCAACGCTACTGGCAGTCATAGTCTACAGAAGAAAACGTTGCCAAACAGACTGGGCAGAATAGAAGAATGTTCCATTAATCCTTATTTGGAAGGACATAGAGTATCTAGTTTGGAGAAGGTTGAAGAGAACTCGGCAATCCAATTTCGTTGTTCGGGAGATATCTCCACTCCACTAGTCAAAGAAAAAAGAATGGCGCAGATTTTGAAACGCTCTCCGAGTTAGTATGTCTTCTACCTTTGTTTCTCTAGCTCCTTTTTCAAGTCTCTATCTTGTTCATTCTAGTTTGGTTCCGCATTTGGGGCATCTAAGAGTGGTCACGCCGACTTCTCTCATCATTTCACCGACGCAATAGAAGCATATGCAAGCTTTGCACTTGGAGCAGCAGAAGTTGGCTCCAAGAATGGGCTTTCTACACACGACGCAGGGCTTGCCAACACAATCACTAGACATAACATTCACACTTACCCATCATTCCACTGTACCCTCAATATCAGTTCTTATGACTTATGCAAGAATCTTCGATTCGGTTCTAGCATTATCTTAATGAGGGCTCAGTATGGCTCTCTCTTCCAAATATTGTAGGGACATTGGCCCCAGCAGTAGCTGCCGCCCTTGAAAATGCAATTCTGACAATCGATTCTGTCAAAAATCCTACGTCTACTCAAAGCAACTCCCACTACACACATGCAAAGGAGTTACATTTCTGAATTGTGTATGACGAGATCAATTCACGCCCTAATAGGGGCAGTGCCATCCGAAGTTGCTACACGCTAAGCTGGAATCTTGCGTTTTCTTTTTGTAAGCTATGACTGACAGCAGAGTCGCTGCAATGAATGATCTTAACGAGGAAAGAGAAGAATTTTGTGATTGTTGGTGCGCTCTAATCTGTTTACTGAGAAGACTGACAACGGATGACAGCCGAGTTTTGGCCAGCAATGAAAGTTACTGAATTTCCTTTCAGTTCTTTTATGCGATTTTCGACAGCTCTGCAAATGTTCTGTCTAGTTTCTTCGCAACTTGAAGAAGGGTCCATTCTTAGCTTCTTAGCAAGTTTAGAGTCACCTATAGTTCTCTCGATCCAGTTCTGAAAGTCTTTTCTCTGAAGATGAAACGCTAGACTCTCTGATTTGGCAGATTTCACGTTTTCAAGGAAGTTGGAGAGGTTTCTGGCAGCTTGGCCGGTGGGTCTTCCGACAGCCTCGTAGAAGTAGAAGGCTTCTTTGTCTCCTACGGTTCTTAGGATCTTCATGGCTTCGATGTCGACGTCTGGATTGTTCCTGTTCTTGATTCCTATTCTTTTATTCTTCGGAAACACCGTTTTTTTCATCGAGTTCACCGTTGAGAGCTGACTTACATCTTGAGACTTAATAAACTTTACTCGCGTACTGTAGAACTCCAAGACAAAAGCATGGACAGTCGGGTTCTGAATACTTGAGACTCTCCCTTGCAGTCGCAAAAACCCTTAAAGAAGATGAAGAACTAATCAAATCAGGGTTCGAATATGTCACTGACAGGGACGGAGTCAAGATCAACCGCAAACGAAAGCAAGCTCGAAGTCATCGGCTACGATGACAAGGACCCGCTAGGGCCAGCCTCCATCGTCAAATCTCCAATGGGACACATTCTAAAAATTTCGGACACATTCGCCGAAATGTTTCCGATGTGGGTTGGAAGAATACTAATCACAGCCGATAGTGAAAAGTGGGCTTTAACTGCGGCTGAAACTGCCACGGGTCTCGCAACAAGCGTCATAATGTCTCCAGCCGAAGCTGGAATAGAAGCAGTCGTGCCAGCACACGAAAACCCAGACAAGCGCATAGGCGTTTTGATCCAGATATACAATCGTAACAGGTTTGATTTGAAGCGTCAGATGATACTTCGTATAGGCCAATGCATCATGACTTGCCCAACGACCTCAGCCTTCGACGCGCTGCCGAATGCCAAAAGAAGGTTGAAGGTGGGCAGAAGTTTGCGATTGTTTGGCGACGGATTCCAGAGAAAAGGACTAGTTGGAGATAGGAAGGTATGGAAAATCCCAGTGATGGAGGGCAATTTCATCGTGGAAGACAAGTTTGGCACATCACAAGCCGTAGCTGGGGGAAACTTCCTCATTTTGGCCAAAGACAAGCTTTCCGGATTAAAGGCGGCAGAAGAAGCCGCGAAAGCCATCGAAGCGAAGGCAAACGGAACCATCTTGCCGTTTCCAGGCGGCATTTGTCGAGCCGGCTCGAAAGCGGGTTCTCTAAAGTATAAGCTTAATGCTTCTACGAATCATCCCTTGTGTCCGAGTTTAAGGACAGTTGTGTCGGATTCGCAGTTGCCTGAGGACGTGAATTGTGTTTACGAGATCGTAGTCGACGGGTTAACCGTTGATGCAGTTAAGAATGCAATGAGTGAAGGGATAAGGGCTGCCGCAAGAATATCGGGTGTTGTTAGGATTTCTGCAGGTAATTACGGAGGAAAAATAGGTCCATACAAAGCGTTTTTGAAGGAAATTCTGGGATTGCGCTGATATTTTTCCCAAATTATTTATCTGATTCCCTGTAATGTAACTTTACGGCTGAAAAATCTCCCAGTGAAAACACTTGAGCACTGCAAAGAAAACTTCGTTGGAACTGTTCAGACTGAAAAAGACACTGATGAATCTAGCCAGTAAAGAGGGACGCGGCACTGAACTTGTTTCAGTTTACGTTCCCCCGGGAAAGCAGATAAGCGACGTCATAAACACGCTTCGAGACGAATATGGCACTGCGTCAAACATAAAATCCACAACCACCCGCAAAAACGTCATGGACGCCATCGTCAAAGTTCAACAACGTCTCAAACTTTTCAAGGAACCGCCTGAAAATGGGCTTGTAATATTTTGCGGTGCCATTCCGCAGAATGGACCTGGGAGCGAAAGAATCGAAACCTACGTAATTGTGCCGCCTGAGCCTATACACATCTATCTTTACAGGTGCGATGCGAGGTTCCACACGGAGCATTTGCAGGAGATGCTGAGAGAAAAGGAGACTTATGGCATACTCCTTATTGATACTAGCGGAGCGACGATTGCCACGCTTCAGGGCAGAAGACTGGAAATAGTTAGGGAAATGACGTCTGGTGTTCCGGGAAAAACAAGGGCAGGTGGGCAGTCAGCAAGGAGATACGAGAGACTCAGGGAGATGAGGCTTCAGGAATATTTCACTCGTGTAGGCAAGCATGCCAATGACACTTTCTTGCCTATTGAGAATTTTAAAGGGTTAATGATCGGCGGCCCTGGACCTACGAAGTACGATTTTGAAAAGGGCGACTATTTGAATTACATGCTGAAGAACAAGGTCTTGGACATTGTTGACACTGCTTACGTGGAAGAGCAAGGCGTGAAGGAAGTCGTTGAGAAGGCGCCAGAAGTCATGCGTAAAGTGCGTTACATCGAAGAAAAGCAGATTATGACTCAATTTCTGTACGAGATTGGCCATGACACAGGGTTAGCCACTTACGGTGAAGCGGAAGTTAGAAGAGCCGTGCAGGCCGGAGCAGTTAAGACGTTGCTGCTTTCTGAAGGCTTAGACATCATGCGAGTTACTGTAAAATGCAGTGCCTGCAGCTATCAGGAGCAGCAAAACGTGAAAGAACAAATGTTAACAAGCTTTGCGCAAAGTCTTTCCGGAAAGTCGTGCCCAAAATGCAAGGCTCCAGCTTTGGGCGTGACTGAAAAACAAGACTTGATAGATGATTTCGCTCAGTTGGCAGAGTACACAAACGCTGAAGTGGAAATAATATCGACTGAGACTGAAGAAGGCCAAATGCTAAAGAAATCTTTCGGCGGCATCGCTGCGATACTGCGCTTCAAACTTGACTAATAGGAAGAACTAATTTCCCAATAGAAAGCGTTCTAGGTCACTTTTTCCGATTCCTTTTATTAGCAACATTTTTTGTTTGGAAGTGAAACCGGAAACAAGCTCAACTTCCTTGTGGAAGAGCTTCGAAAGTTCTTTGATCAATTCCTTGTTGACTTTTCCTTTATGTGGCTCTTCTGTGCAGAAAACCACAATGTCGTCTCCTTCGACCGTAATCTTAAATTCTCTTGATTTTGGTTTAACGTGTGCAGCTATGATTAAGCCTTCTTTTGTCTGGTTGATTTTCATAGGTCTTCTACGTCAATGTCCTGCCTCAGCAAATAAAAGCATATTCAAAGGGACGAGTCTATATGGAAAAACATAAGCGGTTTGCACGTGTTACAAACATCTAGGCGCGCAAGATGAAGCACACGTCAGCGTATTTGGATTGGTATATTCATGTTCCTGAATTGAGGTTTGATTTCCGTTCAAGCGGCATTATCAGCTTCAAACACGCCCTGAATTTGGGTGAAGTTGACTTGGGCACCAATTATGCACATGGCAACCCTGAAACCGCTAAACTTCTCGCCCAGAGATATCATGTGTCAAGTGGAAATGTTTTCATTTCAAGCGAAGGAGCCTCTGGACAGAACGCTCGGATAATCCGGTTTTTGGCTGAGAAGAACAGGAAGAAGAATGAGGCAGTCGTGGAATATCCAACTTACGAGCCGCTCTTGCGGCAGGTGCAAGAGCATTTTCCACATCTGAAAAGACTGGTAAGACAGGAGAAACAGGCATATAGACTAGATGCAGATGTTCTTCGGAAGATCGTCTCCGAGAAAACAGCGTTGCTCGTGTTGACAAATCCTCATGCACCGAGTGGAGCGATAGCTAATGCAAACGAAATGAAAGAGATAATGAACATCGCACGCGAATACGATTTTTACGTGGTCTGCGATGAAATATATGCCGAGTTCAATCGCAGTCTCGTTCCTACGGTTTTTTCTGTTGATCCCCAGAAGGGCATAGTTACGACAAGTTTCACGAAGGCATATGGTCTTGGGGGATTGAAGCTTGGAGTGGCTTTAGCTGCGAAGGAGATAGTGGACGAACTTTATGTGGATGTATTGAACACTGTGGGAAACGGTTCAAACGTGGTGCAGCTTATCGCGACGGAGCTTCTGAAGAAAGGAAAGGGAGAGCTTGAAAAACACATGTTAAAGTGGGTGCATGCCAAGAATGAAACTGAAAAGTGGCTTAGCGAAAAGGAATTTGAGTATTATCCAAGCAAGGTTGGCTTGACTTATTGGGTGAGACTGCCGATAAAGGACACTTACGAATGGATTAATGAACATGCGATACCGTATTGTGGTATGGCTGCAGTGCCGGGAACTTTCTTTCTCTTTAAGAATGATTACAAGTTGTTGAAGTCAAACAGGATAAGGTTAAGTCTAGGAGGCATAGACCCGAACGGTTCGAATTTGCAGGAAGCTCTTGAAGCTCTGGAGAACGCAATAGACACGTTTGACACGACACGTTAGGCACGATTTTCAGATTGGCAAAAAGATAAAGGTTTCTTGTGTCTTTATGGTAGGCTCTGTTGAAAGGATGGCAGGTATAGTTAGTTGTCCAAAATGGCAGGTTACAGACGCATCTTGGCCTATGGCGTTCCATTCGAAGCCTTCACGCGAGACGTCTGGCTAATCTGTCTTTCTTGCATCATAGGTGCGTTCGGCGAAGGACTTTATTTTTGGGTTTTTCCCCTTTATGTTAGGTTGTTGCACGCTGACTACGTCCAACTGGGCTTGGTTTTTTCTGCTCTATATGGTGTTTCAGCCCTAGTTATTCTGGCAGGCGGATTCCTATCTGATCGTTTCGACCGCAAAAAACTTCTAATAATAGGCTGGATGCTGTGGATTTTTGCACCGCTTATCTATTCTTTCGCTGAAGATTGGACTCAACTAGTTCCTGGAACAATTTGCTGGGGAGTTTCAAACATTGGGGCTCCGGCGATAAATGTCTACGTTGTCACGTCGATTACAGATAATAAGAAGGTGGCTTCTGTTCTTTCGTTCGTATGGTCTACGTTCTCGTTCAGTTACATTTTTGCTCCTACCGTAGGCGGCTACTTGACGACGATTGTCGGAATGAAGTCGGTGTTCTACCTCTCAACTTTGCTTATTGCTGTTTCCACTTGTGTTATGTTTTTCCTTCCCAGCCAACACCCGATGAGGAACAAAGTGGAAAAACATCGGTTCACGTTGGCTTCATCGGAAGAAAAACCACTCTTGCGCAAATTGCTCATATGGTCAGGGTTCTTTGTATTGGTAACTTTCTTTACGACTCTTGCGAGAACCTTTTTGCCAACATTTCTTAACGAACAACTGAAATTAAGTGCGTTCTATGTTGGACTTTTTGGGTCGATCAATTTTGCTGGTATAACTTTCATAGGCATCGCTATGGGACGTCTAGGTGACAGATGGAAGAAGTCAGGAGCCATGACTATCTGCTTGCTCCTGTTCATAATTTCAATTGTGCCTATGCTGTTAGTCCGTGACCCTGCAATTCTGATGTTTCTGGCATTCATTTATGGCGGTTCTGCGGTTACAGCTTCTCTTGTGACCTCTCTCGTCGGCACAATTGCGCCTGAAGCTAGACGCGGATTGTGGTTGTCGATTCCTCAGAGTTTAGGATTGGTGGCTGGTTTCGCCGCGCCGTATTTGGGTGGTTTTCTTTACACGTTTTCGCCCTACTATGTGTTCATCGTTTCAGTCAGCGCCATACCCTTCCTTCTGATATTTGCCTTAATCGGATTGAAAGATTAGTCTTGCGCCTAGAGAAGTTCTTATATCCGTCTGAACGGGGTTGTTTGAGCGAAAAGCAACGCAACCAAGAAAAGTGACAAATCCATGGATACCGTTTCGATTCTACTCATAGCATTTGGCTTGGCGATGGACGCCTTCGCCGTGTCTATCGCTAATGGCATAACATCAAAGCAGCTGAGGACGAACAACGCTTTGAAAATGGCTATATCTTTCGGGTCTTTCCAGATGTTAATGCCGATAATAGGCTGGTTAGCTGGACTAAGCCTGAGAGTGGTGATTTCAGGCGTAGACCATTGGATAGCTTTCGGACTTCTAAGTCTGATTGGCACTAAGATGATCTACGAATCGTTAAAAATGAAGGCAGAAGAAAAAGAAAACGTAAGTATGAGCTTTCATGTTTTGCTGATATTGTCAGTTGCCACGAGCATTGATGCGTTAGCTGTGGGGTTGAGCTTTGCATTTCTAGGAATTTCGATAGCTACTCCAATCATAGTGATTGGAACGGTAACATTTGCACTATCGTTTATCGGCGCTTCTGTCGGCTACAAACTAGGTCGCTTCTTTGAAAACAAAATCGAAATTGCGGGCGGTCTTGTCCTAGTCGGTATCGGAGTGAAGATCCTGTTGGAACATTTGATCTAGTCACAATCTTTGATCTCAAATCTTGAAAAACAATAAAAAGCAAGATAGAGTAAACTACAGTCACAGGTGTAGGTTGAATGGTACACGCCGCTGTTTGTTTAGAGAGAGAAGTCGTCATAGAAGATGCGTCGGTTGATGAAGTGATTAGTTTCTGCAACGAAGCTCTGAAAGGAATGAGGTTGAAAATAAAGAAGGAACAATCAACTCGCGACGGGAAAACAACTATTTTCGCGAGTGAAGGTGCACTGGTGCCACTTGTATTAAAAGCGTTGTTGTTACCTTTGAGTCTGGACGAATACGTGAAGACAGCTCAACGGTCTGGACTGCATGTGGTAATCTCGCCCAGCAAAGAGGGAGTCCATGTACATTCCTGCGGGGTTGCACTTGACGAGGTCACTGGGAAATTGGCCAAGTACGCGAAAGACGAGTTTATTGAGGAGGTCACAGACACGATGGAAGCTTTGGGCTTTGAGAACAAATTCATTAAGAAAATTCTTGAACATTTTCCTAAGGCAAAACAAATTTGAAGAACTCGAACCTCTGCCACATGGAAATAATTCGGCACCACACTCTCTTTCTTTGTAGGCTAGAAGAGAAGTCAAGCGGCCAACTTTAGTTTCGAAAAAAAATTGGGTTTATGGTTGCGTGTGGTGTCCGAAGTGTGAGGCTGCGAAGCCGATGTCTCTCATGTCAATTTTCCTGTCGCCATAGACGTCGCATCCGCCGTACCCGTATGTGCCTGGCGCCCACGACGGCTCATATGGTGGCGTTCTTGAACTGTCCGATGCAACCGCACCGAAATGTCCGGCGATGTAACCTATATCCCGCAAGTTGTCTACGCCGTCGGGTGCACCGACTGTTGAGCCTGTTACGTCAGCCCAACAGGTTTGTTCTTTGTAAAAGTGATAATAGTATCCGCCTGGATACATTGTCTGGAAGTACCAGCCTTTGACCCAGTACTTGGTCCAACGTCTGGCTGTTGTTTGGGCTATTGGAAAGCTTGGGCAGTCGTTGATGTAGATTTGTTCTAGTTCAGCGTAAATCACTGCTCTATCCGGTCCATCTGGCGTTCTCACTCCCGTATCTATGAGTTCATCCTTGCGTGTGCCCCAACCATTGTCTGCCGTGTAGTTCTGGAAATAAGCAAAGTCTCCGCCGCTGTACATGTACGGACGCATAAAGTTGTCAGCGTCTGCAAAGTCTGCCAGCCAACCAAGGAACCAGATGGGGGGCTTGTAATCATCGAAGCCGCAAAGACACAACCATGGTACCCAGTCCATCTCTTCGACAATGATAGTGAACGGCGAGCCTGTTCGTCCATTGTAGGTACTTAGGTTCCCGAAAAAGTCCTTCAATTGGTAGCATACTGCGCGTCTCGGTGTGTTTCCTGTGAAGATTGGAATTGTAAGAGTGAAACCAGAATTCCAAACACTAACGTTTTCGAAAATTGCCTGCTTCAGTTCTGCCTCTGCCTTGTCATAGTTGGCATCATAAGTGTATGGTGGGTCAGATCCTTTTGTGTAGTAGTCCGGAAACAGGCCGTAGATGAGCGGCGTTTCTCTGCATATTGCTTCGCGACCCCAAGCCTGTGTTATGTATTGGGTATGGTTGAACGCGTAAGCAAAAGCTTTTCTCGTGTGGGTATTGTTAAAGAAGTCAAATGGAACACCGTTCGGGAAGCTGCCTGTTCCAATGTACGGACTGGAGGGTTCCATCGTGAATGTGAAAAGGGCTGTGTCAAGAGATAGCGTTGGACATATATTCTTGATTGTTTTGATCTCAGGATACTTTGGCTCGCCGAAAGCATCTTGCAGTTCGTCCATGTTTGCCGTCGGAACTGCGCATACGTCGTACTGTCCTGCGATGAAAGCGTCTCTTCTCGTAGCCCAATCAGTAATGTAGTCAATCTCGATACGTTGCAGAAAGGATTTTCTGTCTTTTGCAGGCCATCCTCTCCAGTGCAACACGTTTCTCTCAAGAACCACTTTCCTATTGGCTGAGTCGAAGAGCGTAACACGATATGGACCCGTTCCCGCGTATCTGAAATTGTTTAGTGTGTCGTAGGGCGAGCGACTTACTCGGCGGATTGTGTTCCACCAGTCAGGGTAGCCGTCTCCATTACCATCGGCAAATAGGTCGCCATCCCAGCAGCCAATGCTTGTCGAGAATTCTTTGCTGACGATTGCCCCCCACTGCTGAGCTATTATCTGCTTGAATGCCGTGTCTGGAAAGGCAATGCCAAGGTT
>CAYHEV010000072.1:0-9408 GCA_964355725.1 uncultured Candidatus Bathyarchaeia archaeon
CCTGAAGCCCATGATCGACCTGGGCGTCAGTTCCTGGACAAAGCAGGCATGGCCTACCGACTACCGCGAAGACGCGACCCTACGGTCAGCACAGTGGCAACAGGGCTATGAGAACGCCAACGCCCTCTGTGTGAAACTCCGGGGCTTCGAGGCGTCGAGCAAGATGCAGGTGGAGGATGCCCTGCCCGAGGCGGGCAAGCCTAACCGCAACACGTGGTCGATAGCCCTCCCCTCCGGGTGTACATTGATTCACCACGACGTGAGCGTACCCGCCAACATGCTCCTCCAGGTCTGGGGCGACGACGGGCAAGCGCTACAACTGCTGAAGGAGTACACGTCCGCCAATGATGGCGACGGCGAGGAGATCACGCCGGCGGCGCCGATCTATGGGCTGCAATACCGGGCGCTGGTGCGGACGGTGACGGCGGCGGAACCAGGTACTGACTCGGATCATGCGCTGCTGACTGCTTACTACGATGCACAAGCGTTCACCCTGGAGGCCGACACATGGGTCTATGGCTACAGTGCCCGCCTGAAGAAGGTCGGCGCTGCCGACGGCTCTGTCTTTGTCGGTCTCCAACGCTGCGATGATACCGCCGGGCCTTCGGGATACTGGTTGTTCGGGCCGCAGGCAATGGTGGCTGCGGCTGACATCGGGACGAATTACGCCGAGTACTATCAGCTCCTGACCACGCCGTTGCTCCTGCCTGCGGGTAAATACGCACTGCTTCTCTATCGAAATGCCAGCGCCCAAACAATCGATTGGGCCTACGGCAGTCCTTGCTATGCGGGTGGTTTCCGTTGGGAATCAGACGTGGGCGGCTGGCACCGGCAGGATTCACAGTTCTGGTTCCGTATCCTCGGCGATGGCTCGGTCTGCCAGCCCGAAGTGCCCAGCGGCAGCGGTGACGAATGCACCATCGATGACATCGAACTCACGCTGACCGTCCCGTTCCCAGCGGTCACGGCGCTGGCGGAGAAGGGCTGCTATCTCTGGGAAGCCCTACTGACCCTGACCCATGCCGACGCGACCGTGCAGACCCTGGCGCTCCTAGTGCCCGCAGAGGTCGGGCAGGAGATGGAGATCGACTGCGAGGCCCGGACGGTGATCAACAAGACGACGGGGGAGAGTGTGGCCTTCGGGATCACGGCCAGCGACAAAGGGTGGCTCGACGTGATATCCGCCACGGACAGCCTGACATATGCCGAGGCCGGAATGACGGACACCGACGTCACGGTGGTTCTGAGGGACACCTACGCGGCGTAGAGGGAGAACATGACGGCAAGCGTACACATCCACTCCGGTTCCTGGCCGCGGCCGCGCCTGGGTACATTCCAGACGGCCAGGAACGTCAACCGCGGCTGGCGACTCGGAGACTTCACGGGCGCCAGCTTCGAGGTTTCGTGCGACGATGACGCCTTCTCCATCCTGGCCGAACGCGACCTTCTCTCTCTCGGCAACATGGTGGTGATCGAGGAGACAGGATTCCCTTCCTGGGTCGGGTTCATTGAGAAGGACACCTGGGGGCTGAAGGCTACGGGCGTCTCGGTGCAGTGCAAGGAAGCGGCCCAGCTTCTCCAGGAGCGCAAGACGCCCAAGCAGTTCCTGGTGACCGAGAACACGTCATCAGCGGTGCGCCGGCTGTTGCTCGAAGCCAACCTCCAGAACCCCACGGGCATCTTTGCGACGACGCTGGAGCCGGGGTGCCTAGCGACGGTCGACCTGAGTTCCGTGAGCGTGGCCGACGCCCTTGACAGTCTCTGCCAGATCTCCGGTCAGGAGTGGTGGGTCGAGCCCGCCATATCCCCCGGCAAGGTCGAGTTGACCCTGCACGTCAGCAGCGCCCGCGGTGAGGACAAATCGGGGAGCATTGTACTCCGGGAGGGTCAGCTTGTCGATGCGAAGTATGTGCTCGACGCCAAGAACATCGTCGCCTCCCTGACCATCGTGGGGTCCGGCGGCTCTTTCGCCATGCGCCCGGCGGCGACGGTATCGGTAGGCGGGAAGGCAGAGAACGCGCAGCAAAGCGCCGAAAGCGCGTCCGTGGCCGGCCAGACTCTTGTGGCGAACGCGGCGCAGATCGCGCGTCTGCTGCCCTGGCTGGGCCCGGCGACGGCGCGGGATCTGGTGAGCGTGAGTCCCCAACTCTCCGACGACCAGACCATCGCCGGGCTCGCTGTCTCACGGCTTGATCGCGAGTACAGGGGCCCGGAGGAGGTCGAGGCGGTCGTGAGTCTCAGTGGCGGCGCGCTGGCCGGCGTGAACGTGGGGGACACGATCGGCCTCGAAGCGGCGAGCCTAGGGCCGAGCGGCATCAGCAAGTCGTTCCGGGTTCAGGAGATGGCGGTTGATGAGGGGGCCGGGACGGTCACCGTGCGCGGCCACACCGAAGGGGGTCTAACTCCGCGAAGGGGGCTACGGGGCCTCCTGCGGGGCATCCAGGCATCTGTGCGCGACCTACAGCGCAGCAGTAGCTGAAAGGAGTCTGAGTAATGAAAAGGATATGGGACTCGGTAGTGCGCTTCTGGTCGAGCCTGCTCCTGAGCGGGCGTCGCCTGATGCGCGTCATGAGCGGCGGCGCTATGGAGTTCGAAGCGGCTCTGTCTGCCACTGTCTTCCGGGCGGACGGGAGGGTGGAGCACCTCGGCGTGATCTCCCGGCGGGTAGTCACGAGCGCCTTCGTCAACCTGCTGGTGGATACCCTGCAATCCGCCGTCGCTGCGTTCTCACTATTCAAGTATCACGACTGCGGGACGGGCGTGGGAGCTGAGTCGGCTGGCGATGTCGGGCTGGGTACGCCATTCGGCGGCGCCCGGGTGGTGGGCACTCAGATCGAAGGTGCCAGCGTCAACATCTACAAGTCGGTGGCGACGATACCCTTCACCAGTTCACTCTCGATTACCGAGCACGGTCTATTCAATGCCAGCTCGGGCGTCACCCTGATGGACCGTTCGGTGTTCACGGCCATCCCGGTCAACAACGGCGACTCGATCCAATTCACCTACGAGCTCACCTGCAACGCAGGCGGCTAGGAGGGAGGAAGCGATGCCCAAGGACAACGACAAGCACCTCGACCCGGGCGGCAGCCGGGAGTACCTGGCGAACCACGCAACGCGCACGGTTCACTCGACATCCAGCAAGGACGCCAGGTGCCAGCCCCAGCCGGCGGATAGCCTCGGCTGGGGGAACGACCTGGAGGCGCTGGAGACGCAGGGGTTCACCGCCTGCCCGGTATGCTTTCCCGAGCGCTACCGATAGGCGGGATCAGGGCCAAGGCCGAACACAACGAGCGAGCTTCGGGCGGCGGTTAATCGCCGCTGCCCGAAGGGTATCTAGCGCCCGATAGGGGACGACCCAGTGACAGAAACCCTCGACATCCACGTGGCGGCCAGTGTAGACGACGTTACTTGTCGCCGAAACAACGGCACGCACACCTTCAGCAAGATCCTAACCACTCTAGTCATTGGCTACTCCACTTCCACCCAGCAGAAGCGTGGAACAGCCTTAAGGTTCGCGGGGGTAAATGTACCTCGGGGCGCAATAATCACTGCTGCCTATCTCAGACTGGTGGCCGTCTCCTCCAACTCCCTGACGGCGGTTAATAGCCGCCTCTACTGCGAAGCGGTGGACAACTCAACAGCGATTGCCGATGATACTACCCTCCACTCGCGGGCGGCGAATCCGACCACGAAAGTCGACTGGGACAACATAGGAGCCTGGGTAGCGACTACGGAGTATCAGAGTCCCAGTATTGTTGTCCCCATTCAAGAGGTCATCAACCGAGCAGGCTGGGTATCCGGCAATGCCCTGACTGTCTTCTTCGAGGACTTCGAGGGCCGAAGCACAGCGACTACCGACACCCAGCGTCAATTCGCAGGCTACGACCATACTAGCCTTACGGAGCCCATCCTCCACATCGAGTACCACGTCCAGGTCAATGCGACCGCCTTCTGGCGCCGCTGGTTCGGTCCCACCGCCGCCCCCGGCAAGGTGCAGTGGGACGGGCAACTGAAGACGCTGGGAGCTGGCGCTCCCGGTAAGACGACCACAGCGATAACTGAGGTTCTCACAAACCTCGAAGGTTCCGCCTGGGCGGATGATGTCAAGAGGGCCTACTTCGCGGGCTGGTCGAACCCCTATGTCCTTGTCCGGTTTGATCCCGCGACCAACACCTACACGTACTACACCGCGGACACGGGTTATGATTTCGTCTCCGACTTATGTGTGACAGGTGGGAAAGTCTACCTTGGGGTTCGGGGGCCGACAGCGACGAGTGCCTATATTGATGTCTTCGATACCGTTGACGGCACTCCCGTTCTCCGCGCCAGATATGAATACACAGGTCTTGGGGCCGACGCTTACCCACGATCCATAGCGACCGACGGCACCTACCTTTTCGTAGGCACGGCCAACGGCAAAGTGTTGCTGATCAAGATAGACGACAACGGCACCCCAATGGTGTTGAAGGACACGCTCACTTTATTCGCCGCTCACCCTATCAATGCGCTAGAGTACTGTGCAGCAGACAGTAACATCTACGCCAGCGTCCAGTATTATTCGATCTGCAAGGTTTCCTACTCAGGAGACGATCTTGTCAAGGCGGCGGAGGCCCTGACCGACACCGGCGCTGTCGCCGATGACATATGTTTCGATGATTCCGGCTACCTGTGGGTTGGCGCTGAAGTGGCGGGTGGGAAGCTATTCCGTATTCTCCGCAGTACCTTCTCTAGTTTCGAGACTCTGTATCTTGGCCCACCTACTTATTCTTGCAACGGTGTGTTCACAGACAGCGATGGCGTCCACATCTGGGCGTTATGGAAGTTAGGTATCCCCGCTCAACTCACGCGAATAAAGACCTCCGACCTGACCACGCAGCGTATCTGGCTTGCCGATAGTGAAACACGTTGTAATGAGTTGGTACAATATGATACCGGGAAATACCTGGTTGCGCTATATATAACTGGCGGCGCTGCCCAGAAGGTCGTCAATCTCACGAACCCCTTCCTTGGTGACGTTCTCGACAAGAGCACTGTTGCGCTGGCGTCGGGCGAGAACATGATCCACGGCTCGGGTTGGGATTCTATCTCAGGGCGGGCCTACTTCTCGACCTTGACAGATCCTTTCAAGCTCATCCGCTACAACCCAGCCTTCCCCGCCGACTATAGTGTTTACACTGCACTTTCTGGCATAAAAGATGCTAAGGGACTCTGCATCGTAAACGGGGTGGTCTATGTGGTACACAGCACGTCGACCGGACTCCGGGTGAGTGCTTTCAACACCAGCAGCAGCCCCCCGACAGTTTCAGCCTCACTATCTCTCGACGGGTACGGAGGCGGCGAATCTATAGCGACGGACGGGGCTTATCTCTACGTCGGGACCAAGGGCACCGACAATCTTGGTTACATTCTTCTCATCCGCATATCCGACCTTACCCTCCTCGATGACCTGTTGATGTCCTCGTCGCAGTATATTCACGCCATTGGTTACTGTGCTGCTGACGGCCTCATCTATGCTACCGGACAGACAGGCTTGCTGTGGAAGGTATCGCGGTCAGGTTCCGTTCTTACAGAAGTGGCTGAGTACGCCCACAGCGAGGGGGTGATCACTGACGACCTGACGTTCGATGATACCTATCTTTGGCTAGGCAAGGAAGCAACGAGTCCAGGCGGCCAGGTTATGCGCGTCCCCCGCAGTACCTTTGCCAGCCACGAGGTTCTGACGGTTGGGCCTGCCGGTGCTGCCTGCTTTGGTGTCTTTTCCGACGATGACGGGGAACATCTCTGGGCGGTTTGGAGTGGGACCCCAGGGCAACTCACGCGATATAAGTTGTCAAACGGCTTCACGGAACAAGTGGTTCTCGGAAGCGGTGAGAATAGTGCTAATGAACTCGTCCAGTACGGTTCTAACAAATACCTGGCGACCTGCTTCCTCTCCCCTGCAAAGGTCGTCAGGCTGATCAATCCCTTCCCCAGCATTGCGATGGACAAACCCTCCAGCGGCTACGACTACAGCTATTGGGCCTCCCTCCGCCTCTTTGTTGAGACGGCCCCCGAGGTCTCAATCTCAGACCTCAAGGCGTACACAGATGGGGCGAACGGCTTGGGCACCGGCTGGTCGGCGCTCGGCGGGGTCGCCACCGACTACACCCAGCCGACCGGGGAGGAGGGTATCAGCGGCGATGTTCTCAACACGACGAACTATCCGACGCTGGAGGCGGCCGCAGTTAACATCTTCGGCTGGACTTCCGGCAGCCCGAAGGCGATAGATGGTTCCCTCACCACCCCGAATACTGGCGATATCGGCACGGCCGGCACCGATCACTGCTTCCTGGTGATCCAGCTCCGTGACGACTCCACTGTGGCAGAGGGCCTGAGCGCCATCGAGACCCTGACTGTGCTGCACGACGATGGGGCGATAGAGGTATCACAGTGGGTTCAGATCAGAGGTTATGTCGTGCGGCTGACCAAGACATTCTATCAGGCAGTCGCGGGTTCATTCACGCCTTCCGGCGTTGTTGGACGGCTCTCGGCGCGTCTCATATCCCTCGCTGGCATCCTCACCAGCGGCGGCATCATGGCAAGTATCGCAACGAAGGTGAGGGCGGTGGCGGGCGCCCTGACATCGGGCGGAGTTCTGATGGCCACGGCGGTGATGAAGAAGAGCCTGGCCGGCACCTTAAGCAGTGGCGGTAGCCTGGGCATCGTCAGGGTGTTTCTGAAGGGACTCGCCGGCACCCTGACCAGCAGCGGCGCCGCAGCGCGTCAGGCTCAGAAGGGACTGCTCGGGGCTCTCAGCCCGACGGGGATAGTCGCTAGGATGTCCGCAAGATTGAAGGCTATGGCCGGTACGCTCACCAGCGCCGGTGCATTGACGGCCAGCGGCTCACCCCAGCAAGCCCTCAGCGGCGTTCTGACCAGCATAGGGGCGGTTACGAGGGCGACGGCTCGGCTCAAGTCCCTCGCCGGTTCCTTCACAGGCATAGGGACAATCGGCCGGATCTCGACGCGCCTCAAAGGGCTCGCCGGCACCTTGACATCAGGCGGCGCCCTGGCGAGCACGGCTGCGAGGGTGAAAGCGCTGGCCGGGGTTCTTTCGAGCGATGGGGTGCTGATTGGGGCGGCGACGAAATTCCAATCCCTTGCGGGAACGCTGACCAGCAACGGCGCGGTGGGCGCTATCAAGGTATTCGTGCGCTCCCTCGGTGGTGTTCTCACGAGTGCCGGTGTGCTCCTTAGCCAGCCCCAGAAAGTTCTCTTGGGTATCCTGACTAGCAGCGGTATGCTCGGGCGGGCCGCCGCGTTCCTAAAGAGCGTGGCCGGCACCCTCAGTCCAACGGGTGCTCTCACGGCATCGGCGTTGAAAGTCAAGGCTCTCGCCGGCGTCCTAATGAGCGGAGGGAACCTGGGCAGCATCAAGGTCTTCCTCCGGGCTGTCAGTGGCACTCTGACCAGCAGCGGTGGGCTGACTAAGCAGGCCCAGAAAAGACTTGTCGGCGTTTTCACAAGCGGCGGCGCCCTCGGTCGTGTCTCCACGTTCCTCAAAGGCGTCGCGGGGAGCCTGAACCCGACCGGTGCCCTGTCGACGGCGGCGGCGCGTCTCAAGTCCGTCACCGGGGTGCTGACGAGCTCCGGCGTGGTAGAAGCCTTCATGGGCAATATGCTGCGCCTCTCGGGTTCCTTCACTGGCACTGGCACTGTGGCGCGACAGGTCGGCAAGGCTCTCGGCGGGGTGCTGACGAGCGCGGGGAGCTTGAGCCGCGTCGTCGGGTATGGCGTCGCCGGCGTCCTGGGCTTTTCCGGCGGCTTGAGGCGCGGGATTGCGAAGGGGCTGGGCGGCGTGCTCTCGGCTGTGGGCAACACCATCCGCCGGTTCCTGCCCAGCGGAGTGCCCGACACGACCATCATCGACCTGATAGGCAGCTATGACAACGTGATCGAGCTGACCGGCTCCTATGAGCCTATCATCGAACTGGAGGCGAGCTATGACTGACACACCTTACTGGAGAGCGTGGGTCTAGGAGGCAAGCTATGAGTGAGAAGCAGAACTTTCCCATGTTCAGGGGTGAGGACAAGGTTCTCCGGGTTACCCTCGATCCCGTCCTCGACATCAGTACCTGGACGCTCGCCTTCACGCTGCGGCTGATGGCGCAGAGCACGGAGGCCCTGATTGAGAAGACATCCGCCTCCGGGATCACGTTGACCGACCCCACGCACGGCATCTTCCAGGTGGCCCTGGCGGATACCGATACCGCCAGCCTGGCCCCCGGCAAATACGCCTACGACTGCAAACGCATGGACGCCGGCGCCGAGGCCGTGCTGGTCTACGGGACGCTGACACTCTTGGCGGAGGTGACGCGCTGATGGAAGAAGACCGCATCTGGGTGAAACTCGTAGAGATAACTGGTGCCATCGGAGAATGCAAGACTTCGATAGCAACCTGCGCCGCCAATATCCAAGCGGGTGTCGAGATAACAGCCATGCTCTCTAACCACGTGAGGGATTCAAATGGCAAAGTTGCAGACATTATGGGACGCCTCGCGAATATAGAACTAGCGAACGCCAAGAATTGCAGCGAGCAAAAGGGAGCGCGGCGCCAATGGGGGATCATCGCCGCCGTCATCGTCGTCGCAGCGGCCGTCGCAGGAACAGCGGGTACGTTCATCGGATTGGTGATCCATTGACGCACATCGCCGTCGACTTCGCCGAGGACCCCGCGAAGGCACAGGAACGCTGGACGCCCGACACCGTGCGGGCCTACCTGGACGAGGCGGTCAAGGCGACGGGCCTGACGCGCTTCGGGCCGGAGGTAGTTGAGGAGAACGGCCCGATCCTAATGGGCTTCCAGATGATCGCGGAGAGCCATGTCAGCGTCCACGCCGACCGCCCAGCCGGCCGCGGCTGGGCTGATGTGTTCTCCTGCAAGCACGTGAGCGCCGGCCAGGTGGCCTTCGCCGTCGACCGGACGTTCGGGGGCTGGCAGGTGATCCGGCGCATCCCGAGAGTAGAGTTGAAGGAGGTCGACATGAGGAAGTGGTCTAGTTCCCCAAGAGGGCGCCTGGTCCTGCGCTTCCTGCGAACAATGGTAGCCATCGGACTGGGCGCGGCGCTGACCTGGGCCGCGAATCACGGCGCTGACTTAGGGCTGGATGCCTACTGGACGGCAGCCTTCGCCGGCGTGGTAGCGGCGGTGGGCAAGATGCTGCGCGACGCCAACGTGCTGCCGAGCGATTGGAGCCCGGTGTAGACGGTGGATCTCTGGTATCCCAAGGCGACACGGTTTGACGGCCCGCCTGCGAAGCATGGTTACAACGGCGTCTACATCCGCCAACACAAGGGCGTGATCTATCACAGTATGGAGGGCCGCTGGCAGGATGCGTATAGCCGCCTGATGTCCTCCGACAAGGTGAG
>CAYHEV010000073.1:0-9280 GCA_964355725.1 uncultured Candidatus Bathyarchaeia archaeon
CAAGTTAACGTTGACGATACATACATTTATGGAAGATATGTCACGACATCCGTGCCAACTCCTTATGCGTCTCACCAGAGCAGCTTTCCATTTCTTTTTACAATAAATGTCGTTGGCTCTGTTTACACCGTCATTGATATGATGGATTATAATTCGACAAGCTTGTTGTGCAACAATTTCGACGATGTCATCTTGAAATCTTATTCTAATGCAGAATTCGTCACGAACAAGAAATACATGATATATCATATGGACATAAACATGAGTTTTTTTAACATGATGTTGAACAAGACATTGGAATACGCGACGGCTCGTGTCACGTTCTCGCATCTCGTTGATGATATCGTGGGTTCTGGTTATCATCAATATTTCGTGGTAAATCAATTGACGTTAAGCTCGATAACCTCGGTTTCACAAATTGTTGAAATAAATCTCACGCATCCTCTCGGAAAGATAACAATAGGAACCACATTAGCAGTACAATTACAAGCAATATCGTCTGACACGATAGTATCATCAGCTCCGGATTTTGCCAATGGATTGCTTGCTGGCGGGTTTGATAAAAGACTCAATCTTTGGAACACGTGGAGCATGCCAACGATGGAACAAGGGCACATTTTTGACTACTTCATGCCAGTCGCTGTCCATGTTCCATTTGGACTTACCCCGATATACATCGAAATACCTTTCGCAAACTCTGGATCATTGTACATTGCAGAATTATCAAATAACATCGTCGCGCATTACGCTTTTGGTAAATCGCACGTCACGATAGTCAGCCAAACCGCTGCGCGAATAACACATTCGCAAGGAACCGGTGATTTCGAGTTCACGATTTATGGCAATGTCCAGCGGAACGTCACGCACGCCGGGGAAGTTATTGAATGTGGCTTGGTGCCGATCTTGAATATAATGCAAATTGTTAGATATGGGGTTAGCGTGAATGGAATGATTAGATTATTCAACCAAAAAGCTGTTTTAGTTTCTCCAGAAATCAATTTCATAGGATTGATCGGGAA
Organism: uncultured Candidatus Bathyarchaeia archaeon; assembly: GCA_964355725.1. Classification (GTDB taxonomy): domain Archaea; phylum Thermoproteota; class Bathyarchaeia; order Bathyarchaeales; family Bathycorpusculaceae; genus CAYHEV01. The sequence goes on from CAYHEV010000073.1 coordinate 1,020, forward strand.
CTACATGGATTTCTATGTAACGTACAAGTGCAAATACATGCCGCTAGAATTCTCGATATCGAACTTGAGATTCCTCGATCTCGTCGTGACATTCGTCGTCTATGAGAAATATGAAAATGGCTCGTATTCGCAAATCTATGTTTCAGAACCTGGTTTTACCAATGTTCAACCACAATATTCATCTGGTAAAATCACGATGATCGATTATAGCCTCCAAACATCCATGATAATACAAGACAGTCAAATGCTCAATGAACTTCACGTGTTTGTAGGAACGATAGAATATGATCCATACCATCTATTTTTCTTGAGATCGAATGATAGAGTTCTCGTTACTGATAAAATAACAAGAAGGGTTCTCTTTAATTCTAACATGTTATTTGCCGATCCGTTATTCATCCCGATGACCGCCCGCTATCAATTCTTCATCGCTTATTTCTCGACGCTTGACCAGTTCGGGCTTGACTACGGTCTCGTGACGACGATAGTCAATAATACAATCGTGACATCGCCAGACATTCCCATCTTGTCGGAGAATGCCAACATCACGGTCAAGGATTTTGCTGGCACGACGATAAGATCATTGATGGTCAACAAATACACGAATGGAACATACGTGAAGATTGGCTTGCCGTTGGCTCAAATCATCATATCGAATCAATACACGAACAAGACGATAGATTTTTACTTGACAAAAGGAAGCACGACGATTTACTACCAGCTCCCATCATCGACATCATTTATCTTGCGATTGGCACTTGGCGATTATCATTACAAGGTCAAGGATGCTGTGACCGGCGATGTCTTGTTCGATCAAGACATCACGATATCGGCGGCAAAAACTTTATCATTTGGTTTCGCATCTGTTACCATACCGGTATTGCCGCCACAAGGATACACGTTCCTTGACACGATCATATCAGTTGCCGTGTTTGCTGGAATTGTATTCATCATCATGCTCGGCTACAACATGGGCTATTTCAATCGGGTGCAAAAGAGCTTCGTGACAAAGAGGTAATGAAATGACAAAGACAAAGAGTAACCGGATACGATACTTGGAGCAAGCCACGGCAAAAAAGGACTTGCCGTTTGCTAACGATGCAGTTTCTTTCATTTTATGGGTAATCGCGATGATCGTTTTTGCATCATTGTACGGAAGAACCGTCGTTGCAGAACCGTCGCTCACGTTTTTCGACGCCCTCTTCATGGTCATGCTCATCATTGGTCTTGGTCTTGGTTTTCCATTTTTCTTGTGGGAACATTACGAAAGAACCGGAAAAGTGGGAATATACTTCTTTGACTTGCGAGAATATGGTCTCAAGATGTTTGCATTGTTTGTCATTGGTTTCATCGTCATCATCGTCATCGATTTCTCGGTCAGCGCGATACAAGCACTCACGAACATAGAAGCATTCTTGTTCTTCACGTTTGCCGCTGTTGCAGAAGAATTCTTTTACCGTTATTTCATAGCAACTGCATTTTACACGGTGACAGAACGGATCATACGTTCTACCGAGACAAAGAAACGCATCATTGCCAACGTCACCATCGTGCTTGTATGTGCCATCATCACTGCCGTGTGGGTATCGGTATTCTTTTACTATTCGCATTTCACGGCATACAAGGGCAGGGATGTTGCATTGATCGGGATTTTTCTATGTTCCATCGTGCTCACGGTCGTGTATCTTTACACGAAGGCAATCATTGCATCGTTGCTCATCCACATTCTCGTGAATGCTATTTATGCCGCCGTTATATATTTTGGTAGCGCAGCGGTGATTGCTGGATGAGCACGGTAAACACGAGCTTGAATTTCAGCTTGAAAACTCAAACGCCATTGGTGCAAAAAGCAATCGGCACGGTATTATCTTTTTTCATTTCATTAGCAATTTTTATCATGATACGCGTGATCGGCGTTATTTACTTCAAGGACACGTTTGTTGAAATCGTTAAATTCAGCCCGATTGCTGCATTGAATTTCATGGTTTGGCTAGGCGTGATTGCCATGCTCTTGATCGGTTTCGTGACGGTTAATTTCACGATAGCCACTGATAAATTTAAACTGAACATGGACGTGATATCCGCTGCCGTTATATCGATTGGATTTTATTGGTTAATAGCATATAATTATATTGGCTTCAATTATCCATATCTCTTGAACAGTGCTGACATAGCAAGCCGTCTCTTGTATTGGAATTATTGGATTTCTATCCTTGCTATTTATGGCTCGATAGATTTGTTCTTGTTTTGGCTTGGCGTTTCCGTGGTTTTTCACGTCGTGTTTTTCTTCTTTTCGGCAGTCGATCTTGAAGACAAGATGTTTAACGCGTTCGAGCGAAACAAGGCAAAACAAAAAGCATTGAAAACGAGAAAGAAAAGCTCGCCGACAATTGGCGACATCGGGCAAAGCATTTATGATGCAAAGGATTTTTTCATCATCAATCTCATCACGACATTGATGACATTCATCGTTCTTTACATTCCAACGGCATACATCATGCCAGAATTATCGAGTGCGTTGTTTTCACCAGGTGGTATCATTCTATTGATCGGCACGTCGATGGTCAACACGTTATTTTACATCTTGTCAAAAAGAATCGTGAAAAAATCGAATGAAATTCTTTTCTTTCTTGGCGTGTCGTTGATTTTCACGGTAGTTAACATTTTCTTCATCGTCATCCAGAATTGGATCGTGGCAATCATTTTAATAGTCGCGGCGATCATTATCATAGAAGTGCTCTCGAACACGGTGGTCAAGCATTGAAAACACGCAGCAATCGTTTCCGGGAAAAATTTGAAGGCGAACTGCTAGAAAGTGGCAAGAAAAAATCCTTGTTCAAGGGTATTCAATTTGGCCTGTCAGTTCTTTTGAATACAGTTCTTTTTTATATTTTGAAAGAGAATTTCATATCAGATGACATCGTTATCCGCGTTTTTCAGATTTTTGGCATCGTGCTCGTGTCAGTTCTTGCTTCAAATTTCATAGCACTTGCCATTGTCATGTCATTATTCAATATATCGAGCGTGCGTCAATTCTTGACGATGGAAGGTTCTTACACGAAATTCTTTGCTGTCACGATCATCTACAGCTTCGTGACATCGATATTATTTAGTTTTGGTGTTTTCACGATTCTTTATGCGGCATATGGAGATGGAACGACGGTCACGATATTGCTTGCATACGCGATGTTTTATTTCATCATAGAATTCTTCTCGTATGGTCTTGTCTCGTGGGCATTTGTCTTGACACAAAACTTGAAAAAACAACGTGGCGGCGAATGAAATGGCGATACTCGATCTGCTTGCCATGGACAAGGGCAACAAGGTGAACCGGCTATCGATGCTTGGATCGCTCATCTACAAGCTTGATATCGTGAAAATGGAAGGTAACAAGATTCATGAAGGAGATAGAGCGTTGTATATCAATGAACACTACAATCAATTCACTGCCATCATCAAGAAAATTCATGGTGAACGAGCATCGAATAGAAAGTTCTGCAAGGTCTTTGATGTTCTCGCTGATGTTCGAGGGCGAGATGAGGAATGCACGTGCATTTATTTCGGCATTTCCGGAAAAGTTTGCTTGAAGAAAAATATCAAATACGAGTTATTCGATGATATATTCAATGACGAAAAAGAAGAAAATTTCAACGCTCCGGTCAACAAGGGATGAGATGATCATCGTCCAGGAACGAATGGCTATGTACAATAATACCGTTGATCAAATACTCAAGAAAATATCAAGACGATATGGAAGAATAAACATAGAAATCGACGAACCGACGATATTAACAGAAATGAGCGAGAATGATAATCGTTTCATCGATATCTTGAAGGCAATGATTACCCTCCAGGAAAAAATGTCGCATGAAGGGCGAAGAAAATATGATTTCATTTATAATCAATACGCGAGGATGGTCGATAGAACCGCATCATCCATGACCAAGAAACCAAGCAGTTACACGCTCAATTTCTGCTTGCGTCGTGGAATGTGCCAAAATACCATCATCGTCAAGAAATTGATTACACGATTAAACACGGAAATAGCCAAGGATGAAAAAAAATGAAACGCCGACAAGTTTCGTTCACGATTTCTGAAGATATCGTGGAAGGATTAGAAAAATTAAGCGATGAAACCGGTTCACCAATGTCGGCAATCGTGAATTTGAGAATGCGGGGCTACAAGATCGCGACGGAACAGATCAACCAAAAGATTTTAAATGCCTAAATCGAAATACAACATCAAGACGTGATTTCAATGAAAACAAATTCAGCAAGGATCAAGAGCACGGATTATGGAACGAAGCCGCAAATGGGAAAGGCATATGCTTGGCTTGCTGTTGGTATCATCAGCCTTGCTGGTGCTGGTATCATATTTTACATGCTCATCATGGCATTCATGGTCTACAAGGTTACTGATATTTCGCCATACATTTATTATTCTATTGCCTTTGGTGCAACGATGTTTCTTGCGCTTGTTTCATTCTACAAATATGATAAAAACAATGGTTAGGTGTTTTAAATGAAATGTGAAAAACGAAATGTAAAGATACAAGATGAATTTTTCCAATCACTTAAGCCATTATATAAACATAAAACAGAAGTCGGAGGCGGCATAAATTTCGACAAGAAAGGAAATATCAAGACAATTCATTATTTTACATCTGATAGCGACAAGAACATCAAGTTTGACGAGATTTATGACGTGGAATTTCACGCGCATCCTCCACTCGGAAAGAGCAAGCGTTTCTTGCTTGCATCACGCCGTGCATCAGCGAGCGACATAGCATCTACCTTCGTCTCCGGCCGGGAAGAAATCATTTTTGCCAAGGGATATTATTTCATCGTTCGCATCAAGAACCGGGAACTCTTCGAGAACACGAAAAAAATGATCAACAAGCGTTTAAAGGGAAAGAAATTCGAGAGTCCATACTACAAATACAAGGAATTTTTCGTGGAACAAGAGGCAATCATCAAGGAAAAATATCGAGATGATATCAAGAAATTGAATGATGCGTGGAACAAGGAAATCGAAAAATACGGCCTAGAAGTTTCCAGGATCGATCCAAAGAAAGTGGAAGTCTCGATTCACGGGGCGTGCAAGGATTAAAACAATCGTGATCATCACGAAGACAAAAACAACTCGTGTCAAGAATAAACCAGATAACCAGCCAGAAAAATCAAAATGGCAATATATATCCGGCATGGTCGTGATAATCAGCGTTTTTACATTCTTGACGATAATGGGCATAGTGTATTCCCCGGCATTCGCCAATCCTTGATAAAATTTTGCGAAACATCAACCCAGAAATAATCAAGGATTCAAGAGTATCGGATAAAATCACGACATGGTGACGTGAATGAAACATGAACCAGAAAATGCCGTCATCGAGCAACGAATCAAGGCACGATCAAAAGGAGAAATCATCGATTTTATCTTGCGATGCCGTGATAAACTTGATAAATGCACGAGGGTAATCTCATCTCCTTTTTCAAGCGATAGCAGGCTTTCTTATTACAAGAAAAAATATCAACGCGTGTTAAATCGATGCCATGTTGCTGGCAATGTCTTGATAGAAAAAATAGGAGACGAACCGACGGCAAATACCATCATCTATATATCCATTCGACATCCGGAGATATTCGAGGAATTCATAAAAGATAAATATTTCAAGCCAGCATGGGCACCGGTGCTGCACGGCATGATCGAAAAGAGTTATCTATCCAAGGAAGATGTATCCATCATGAACATGTTAGAAATGATGAAAAAATACGTTCTTTACATTTCGGCTGGTGAATGATGATGCGGATAAAACTACCAGGGCGTGCTGGCACCACGAACGTGAACATGCAAAAGGAACAACAGCAACCCCAGCAAAATACAGCGTGGGGAGAAAAAAGGAGAAAGGAACTTGCAGAAGCTGCTGCCCGGAATCCTAATCGAATAACGCCTCGGCCGGATATACGTGTCAAGAAACGTCCATCGCTCGTCGATCTCGAACAAATACCAATGCCACAATCGCCAAATGATCTCTTCGACATGCTCCCGACGATGACGCTTGCCAAGCAAGCCACGCTGGAACGAATGCGAATGAACAAGATCATGACGCTGGAAGATGAATATTATCTCAACCAGGAATCACGAGAATTCGATCAAGAAGTTCGGAAAGACATGGATGATGCGTTTGGCGATCCCGACATGCGGGAACGGCAAGAACGTGGAGAAGCACTGGCTGGGCAATTACCGGATATCAACGACAACGATTTCATGCCAGCCGGTGATTTCGATCAAATGCCAGCGCGACGGCGACGAGGCGGCATCGATCCAAACTTGATTTGAGGTGAATTTCATGTCGTTCTTTATCAACAGGGAAGAATCAATCATCATGTCACGAGCGGTAAAGCAATACATCCGCGCTCTTGAAAAACAACTTGCCGAAGCACGAAAAGAGAAAGACGAGAAAAAAGAAGCCTTGATCAAGAAAAGAATCCTTCAAGGCACCAGGCTCATCAAGAAAGCGGGAAAATGCTTGGAAGCAACATCGAATCTCTATGACATCGTTGACGAGGATTTCCGGGCGTGAAACAGAATGGCAAAGAAAGCGTGCAAGTTATCTTACAAGAACCCGTGGGATAAGAATAGCGTTGAATTGCTTGGCATGCCGGAATGCTTGTCAGCATTTGATTTTTATACCATTCGATTTCATGATTCTACCAACATGCATCTTGATTATGCCGTTGGAAGTTTATCCATCAAGTTCTGCATCGATTTCATCGTTCCAAGGACATTGCACGTGCCAGCAGAATATCGTCGCCATGAATACCTTGGAATGCAAGGCAAGATACTGCCGTCTCGAACGACATCGATGTTCAAGCCAAATTTACCAGCACGATCTGAAAAATTCCAGTTACGATTCATGCCAGTTCATCCAGTCGATGTCTTGTCATCACCACGAGGCATGGTTCAAGAAATAGAAGCTGGCACATATGGTGGTGGCGAATGGTTCGTCGTGGAAAGCGGAAAAGCATTTTTGACAAGAGATGGTAGCCGTGTCGTTCTCCAGCTTGGAAATCGATCATTTTACATGACGATGGGATCATATCACTTGTTGATAGGAAGATAATTTACAAGAAAAGAAAAATAAAGGAATTTTGTTAAAGGAGTGATTTTTATTCTGCAATGCGGCAGATTTTCTTCTCCAATGCTTTCTTTAACCTGGCAATGGTCTTGTTGAGGTAATTGATGTCCCTGGTGATGCTGCCCATCCTCGATGCAACTTCTTTCGCTGTCTTCCCGGAAGACCGTGCCAACGTGTATTCAGATTCTTTTGCCAGCAACAACAGCTCATTTTCTGCTATCTCCACTCGAATTTCATCAGCTTGCATTTTCAGCAGGGGTTTTGGCAATTTTCGATGTACCGGTGGCGGGCATCGTGTTTTAAGTCTTGCCATGATCAATACGCGCATCCTTTTCGTCGTCGATACCTGGCTATGCGTTCTTGCTTGCATACATCGTATTCTTCTTCCATGTATAGTTGAAGATCGTGATATACCTTGGCAACGCCGAGCCATTTCGTCTTGACTTCGCCGCTAACCGGGCGAATCTTTCGCTTGGTGCCAGCAACGGCACGGTTCGATGCCTGGATCACGGCACGATAAACGTGCAATTTCGTTGCACAATCATCGGTGGCGTTGAACCGTTTTTTCAATTCCGCAGCCGCCGCTTTTGCTCCAGCAATCGAGCTGAACGTCACGATGTCGGCAAGTTCCTTGTCTTTTGCCGGGTTAAACATTGTTTTTCGTGGTGCTGGTGTCATGATGGATCAATCGATCATCCGATGATAGATGTATAAACCTTTTGATGCGTCCAAAAGGTTTAAAAAAGACCGGGGCGAGAATGGCTTGATTGACCATGAAAACACAATCAGCACGCATCAAGGAAACAAGCAAAGCGCCTGGGCAAATGACCATTCTCGCGCTTGTTTTTTCGTTCATTTTCAGCCCGGTAGGATTGATACTTTACTTCTATGCAAGAAAAGAAGGGAAAGGCCCGATGTTGACCGCTGCTCTCGTTATAAGCATCATCGGAACGATCATATGGGGGATGTTGATCATCTCGTGGATCGTCGGGGCATTTTTCTTCGCGTTTCTTTGGATTTAATCTTGGTGAAAACAATGGCAAAAAAACAACCAACGCTCGCGAGCATCAAGGCAGAAATCTGCAAGGACGCGATCAACGAAGAAATAGATAATGCCTTGTC
>CAYHEV010000074.1:0-9151 GCA_964355725.1 uncultured Candidatus Bathyarchaeia archaeon
TTTGAACCCAGGATCGCCAACGCCCCAGGCTGGTATACTAAACCAATCTAGCCATCAGGAAATCAGTATCCCTACCAATCTCCATGAGGAAGCTATACGACGACCCCACAGACATAGACGAGTACCCTGGTGAGCTTATTTTCCTTTTCTGAAGAGCTTCGGATTTTCCATTTCTGCCACGTATTCGAAACTTGCTTCTATGAGTTGCGTTGCCTCAGTGAGTGCATCAATCGCTAAACACAGTTTCTGCATTCATTGCAGTGCCATTTGTTGGATTCTTGCATGAGTGTGAGTGGTTTACTGCATCGTGGACACAGGTATGTCAATTCTCTTCCGCAGCTGTTGCAGTGGAACCTGTTGTATCGGCTAACATAGTCTGTAGGTTTACCACACGTCGGACATATATGTGTCACATAGAGGCGGCAATAGTTGCAGTGGAACCGGTTATACTGCGGAACATATGTGACCTTTTTCTTGCATCTTGGACAAGTCTGATATGGGCCAACAACAAACATTTTCTGTTTTAGGCATTCTTTGCAGGAGAATTTGTCTGCAATTTCCATTACGCAGTTTCGACAAAGAGACTGTTTGTCACATTCTGTGCATATGTATTGTTCATCAGCTCTAACTGGGCGACCACATAGGGGGCAGTTGTGGACACGCTTGTCAAGTGTAACAGTTTTGCTCGTGGAATCTATGAAGCGAAATGTTGCTCCACAATGACCACAGCGATATTCATTGGTAGTCTTATCTTTTTCTTCGCATTTGGCCCCGCAAAGTGGGCAGCGCATTTCGACAATCGACATGTAAATGCACTACTGAAAATACTCTGAAGTAGTACCTAAGAAGATACGAGTGAGGTAGGCTGCACAGGATAGTAGTTAGTAGACCAGAGGTTTGCTTAATTCAAAATACTTTGTCAACCCTCAGATGAGTCAAGTATCCGATTGAGCCATAGAGCGGCAGGACCAGTATTTCAGTCACCTGTCCCAGCGAGACAGGGAAACCACCGAAAATCACAAATCCGCACAGAAGCAGGAAGCCTCCGTAAACAGTCATTGATTTGAGATTGTGGAAGTTTTCCACAGTCTTCCAGCCAAGGTGGACATTGGAAAAGAGAAGGATCACTAAAACTGGAGCAAAAAGCAGAACAGCGTATTTCTTGTACCAAGGCAACTCCCCCTCCTTCATCTCTTTCTTGTCTCTTCTGGCAATACTGGTAAGATCAGGAAGGAAATTGCTGTAGAAGAAAATCAGTATCCCCCAGAGCATTGAGTCAAGTGCATTCTCCTTGAGCAAAAGCAGACCACCAAAAAGGTAGATGAAGCTTAAGGGGAGAATGATGAGCTCAAACACATCAAGAGCCATATGAACATGCTCGAAAGTCTCTTCTCTCAGTCGCCAAGAGGGAAGCTTGGACCGAATTTGCCTGTTTATGTTCTCAAAGAAGCTCAGCACTAGTGCGAACAGGGCATTGTGCAAGCCCGTCAACATACAGCGCACTAAGCCGAGAAACTTCCTCAGCTTCAACACTATCACGATGAACCACATTTTGGCGAAAGGCTATTAACGTTTATCGTGAAGCCGAATTGACTGTTTAGTCAATTTTGCCTCAAGCACGGCTTCACCGGTTGGTTGGATAAAACTCAACCGCAACCAACCACCACCAACAGCATTATGATACTCATCTTGGAACATATTGCTTAATATTAAGACCCGTGAATAATGTTGAAATCGAATTCGTGTGTGAAGTGAATTGAAGAAGAAGTATTGGGAAAATGTCCCTGTCGAGATTTGCGAATACGATGCAATATGGCCTCTAAAGTTTGAAGAACAAAAAGGCGATCTCATGAACGCGATCGGAAACAAGGTTGTAGCCATCGAACACATAGGAAGTACGGCGGTTCCCGGACTGGGAGCGAAACCCATCATCGACGTCATGGTCGGACTGCGCCAGCTCAGCGATGCCAAAGATTGTATTGAACCGCTCAGAAGAATAGGCTATGAGTACGTTCCTGAACTAGAGGCTGAAATTCCTGAGAGACGCTACTTCCATAAAGGTCCATCAAACGTGCCGAAAAAACACTACCACTTGCACATGGTCGAAATACACGGCGAGTTCTGGAACGTACAAATTCTTTTCAGAGACTACTTGAGAACGCACTCTGATTCAGCTCAGGAGTACTTCAAATTGAAGAAGGACCTAGCTGCAAAATATAGACTCAACCGGGAAGCCTACACTCAAGCCAAGACTTCATTTATCGAGTCCACTATAGCAAAGGCAAGAAATCAACACACCGTCAGCTCAGCCACCAAGCCTTGAGCGCGCTTATGCTGGTAAGAAATCCATTAGTTTTTGAAGCTGAACTTTCAAGAGAAGTCTTAGCTTTCTTTCTATGAGCATGAATACTAAGTATATGAAGAACCCTAGCACTAGTGAGATTAGACCTAGAGGTAGGGATATCTCGAATATCGAGAATACTCCAAAAGCAAGAAGGACTAGCCCTTTTCTGCTAACAACTTTCTTTTGACTCGTTTGTCTAGTCATTTGAACTCTTCTCTCAGCACCCTTTTTGAATCAATGCGAATATGAACTAATAATGGGTTTCAGATCTGGAGTCAAATTCTTATCTAACCAAGCCATCGAGACCATACATCCATTAGGAGCTGCCTGTGAATAGGTAACACGTGAACGCGCAAGAAGGCCATAGACTCGTTTCCAATGTATCCTACATACATACCCTGTTCTGGTTTTGATCTATGCTATAGCACAGAAGATTGACTACAGCCACGCGCTGTCATCGGCCAAGTTCTATTGCGATGCCTGCTATGAAGGCTGTCATGTATCTGAAGTCGTCTATTCTCATGCTTTCATTTGGAGCGTGTATGCTGGATTCAGGATCGAACGTGCCGCTTGCTGCCCAAGGCGTGTGAGCGCCAAATAGGTATGCTGGTCCGGATCCTTGAGAGGATGGAAACAGTATAGGGTCTCTACCGCTGAAGTCTTTGGCTATGGTTGTGAGCAGTTTGATGAAGGGGTTGTTGATTGGCGTTCTGCTGGGTTCGTAGCCTGCCATAAGCTTCGCCTCGATGTCTGAGAAGCCTTGCTTGTCAAGGTGTTTGCGTAGCATTTCGGAGATTTTGTCTACTTTTTGGTTGGGAACGATTCTGATGTCTAGTTTTGCCATGGCCTCCTTTCCTATGACTGTTTTGGTGCCGGTGCCTGTGTAGCCGGCGAGTAAACCGGAGACTGTGCAGGTTGGTCTGAGGATAAGTTCTTTCCAGAATTCGACGCCGTCGCGTTCCAGGAGAAAGCCGTCGGTGTTGTAGAGCTGTTTGTATTCTTCGATCTTTTCCTGAGGGTATTTTGCGAATAGTTCTAGCTCTTCTTTTTGAGGAGGGACAACGTCCTTGTAGAAGCCGTCTATTAGAATCTCTTCATTTTTGTTTTTCAGTGTGGAAAGAGCCCATACGAGTCTCCAAGCTGGGTTGACGACGACGGGTGCGTCGCCTGAATGTGCGTCTTTTGAGAAGCCTTTTGCTCGAAGTTCGTAATAGACGTCGCCTTTTACTCCTGCGTATATTTCGCTCGTTTGTTTAGGAGCAGCGCTTGCTCCTTCCCAGACGCAGCCGTCAGATTTCAGCAGATCGGGGTGGGTTTTGCAGAATTCTTCGAGGTGAGGGCTGCCTGCTTCTTCTTCGCCTTCGATTATGAATCTTATGTTGCAGTCTATTTTGCCTTGAGCTTCTAGCGCAGTTTGCACGCCGAAGAGGTTGGCAATGAGGGGACCTTTGTCGTCGCTGATTCCTCGGCCATATAATCGTTCGTTTCTTATTGATAGGTTGTATGGTGGCGATTTCCATTCATCAACAGGTTCTTCGGGTTGGACGTCATAGTGATTGTAGAACATCAGGGTCTTTCTGGCGCTGAACTTCATTTCGGCAACAAAGACTGAGGCGCCAGAAGTTGGAAAAACCTTCACGTCATATTCTCTTTTTTCAAATTCTTCGGTTAACAGTTGGATCATTGGTTTCATGTCGTGCTGCTTGCCGTAACAGGTTGGAACCGCGATAAACTTCTTTGAGCATTCTATTTGGTCTTGCTCGTTCTTTCTGACTATTCGGAGCAGCTTGTCTTTTTCGTAACCTGCCATTTGACATCATCTGGCTTTAAGATATCTGTATCTGTGTTGAAAAGAATTTCTACGCATCTCCAGTTGGGGTCAGGTTCAAATCCCAGCGACCCGACAAATGATAACTCTAGGAATCGTGTTTTCTTATCTGCTTGCCTCCAAAGCGGCCTAGTTCACAGATTAGCATAAGATTCACACGGGAAGAATATTGGGCAGAAGCTAAATATGCTTCGTGATATAACTAACTATTCCTCGTTCAAAAGTGCGAGAAAGGAGATAAGAAGATGAAATGCAAAACGATCACATCCGCAGTTTTGCTAATGCTTTCTATTAGTATTGTAATTCACTTTGGTGCCTCTCCTGGAGCAGCTGACTCTCCCAGAAACTCTAGTGCTTCAGGTGTGCAGGCGTTGATTGATTGGTGGCCAATGTCTCACCATGACCTATTGCACACGGGGTTTTCTCCTTCAACAGCGCCAGAAACCAACCACACTGCATGGACGTCTAGACCTGGAGGTGGCTTCGAATGGTCTTCTGCCGCCATCGTTGACGGTATGGTCTACGTAGGCTCTTCCGATGATTATGTCTATTCTTTGAACGCTTCGACCGGTACAGTGATTTGGAACGCCACAACGGGCGGCATAGTAGAATCTTCTCCTGCTGTCGTGGATGGCACTGTTTATGTGGGCTCGTATGATTCCAAAGTTTATGCTCTTAATGCTTCCACAGGCAGAAAAATGTGGAACTACACGGCCGGCGGCGACGTGCTCTCTTCTCCTTCTGTCGCTTATGGCGAAGTGTTCGTCGGCTCATGGGCCGGAATAAACGGCAATGTCTATGCATTGAACGCCTCAACAGGAGAACAAGTGTGGTTATACCCAACCAGCGGTGTTGTAATGTCTTCTCCTGCCGTCGTCGATGGCAAGGTCTTCATCGGCTCAGGTGATGCCAATGTTTATGCTTTGAATGCCTCCACCGGCGAGAGAGTGTGGAACTACACGACCGGTGAATCAGTGCATTCTTCTCCTTCTGTTGTTGATGGTATTGTCTACGTGGGCTCAAACGACGGCAAGGCTTACGCATTAAACGCGACAGACGGTCAACTAATATGGAGCCAAACAATCGGTCTAGTAGGTCTCTCTTCACCAGCTGTAGCATACGGTACTGTCTACATGGGTTCAAGTGACCACAATGTTCATGCTTTGAATGCTTCTACAGGCGCTCCGATTTGGAACTACACGACTGGGAATTATGTGGTTTCTGCTCCTGCTGTTGCTGGCGGTATGGTCTTCGTAGGCTCATATGACTACAGTATCTATGCTTTGAATGCCTCAACGGGAGTCAAGATATGGAGCTACCAAACTGATAATGATGTGCGTTCTTCTGCTGCGGTTGTCAACGGCACAGTTTTCGTAGGCTCAATGGACGGAACCTTCTATGCGTTCGGTCCAGAACCTGTTATACCAGAATTCTCTTCATTTCTCGTTCTGCCACTTTTCGTGACCACTACACTTCTAGCAGTCTTGGTCTTCAGAAAAAAACGCATTTCTCTGCCACGAGAATAGAAAAAGAGGGGTTCGCGGGAGACATCTCCACTTGGTGGCGGGTTCAAATCCGTTCGTCATAAGCTGGCTCGGCAGCAGGCGCTTAAGGGTAAGGGATAAATCAACGATGTTAGCCTTTCCTAATGGGAGTTTCCAGCCTTCTCTCAGTTTAAATGCTTTGTTCAAACGAACGTGCACTATAGAAGATTCTTTCATAAACTTATTAGGCGATTACATCAACTAGTTTATTGGAGAAGCTAATTATGAAGAATCTGTTTTGTGCAGCAGCTCTCGCACTGTTGCTGATTACCATTACATTTTTGGCATTTAACATTCAACCAGTCAATGGAGGGACAATCACGGTTCCGGATGATTATCCAACAATACAGGGAGCGGTAAATGCTGCATCTGAAAATGACACTATCTTCGTCAGAAATGGAACGTACTTCGAAAACGTTGTTGTGAACAAGACAGTGTCGCTTGTAGGCGAAGACGCCGAGAACACGATAATCGACGGTGGAAACGTAAGCTACGTTGCTTTGATAGTTGTGGACAATGTCAACGTGACTGGGTTCACGATACGAAACAGCGGAACATATGGTGCGGGAATCATGCTGGAAAGTGCAGCTCACTGCAACATATCGGGAAACACCATGACAAACAACTTTGGTGGCGTCCTTCTCGTTTCTTCCTCCAACAACACTGTTTCAGGAAACAACATAGCAAACAACGTTTATGGCGTCGATCTCTATTCTTCCTCGGGCAACAAGTTTTTCCATAATAACTTCACAGACAACACCCAACAAGTGATCATCGGTATCTCTGGTGCCAACATGTGGGATGATGGTTATCCGGGTGGCGGCAACTACTGGAGCAACTACAACGGCACAGACTTGTTCAACGGTCCTCACCAAAATGAGACTGGAAGCGACGGAATAGGCGATACAGCCTACATAATCGACGTAGATAACGCCGATCATTATCCTTTGATGGGCATGTTTTCTGATTTTAACGCTACTCCAGAGTTCAACATTCAGACTATCTGCAACTCGACAATTTCCAATTTCAATTTCACAGGAACGACAGTAAGCTTTGATGTGACTGGCAACAATGGCACGGCTGGCTTTTGCAGAATTTGTATTCCGACAACCTTGATCAACGGCTTATTCCAAGTGTTCGTCAACGGCACACAAGTCCCGTACAACCTGTTGCCATGCTCCAACACGACAAACAGCTACCTATACTTCAACTACACACACTCCACAGAACAAGTTGTAATACTCATCCCAGAGTTCCCAACATTCCTAATCCTGCCTCTCTTCATGATAGCAACGTTGCTGGCAGTCATAGTATTCAGAAGACGAAAAGGTGGGACTTACGGATAGTGTTTTCCGAAGTTGTTGCAGGCTATGCCGATGTCGCGCATATTGACTATGTCGTCACCGTCAATGTCAATGTTTGGATCCCATCCAGGGCTGACTGGGCTCTTGCCGAACTTGCCGCAGATAACTCCAATGTCTCGCATGTCAACCTTCCAGTCAGGGGTGCCAGAAGCACCTGTTACATCCCCCGCAAAGGTCACGCCCACAAGAGCTGGAAGCGTGAAGTTGTTGTCATCCGTGTTGGTTTCCCCCGAAACGGGCTCCGCATAAGCCCAAAGAGTGAAGTTGCCCAAACCAAAACCCGTGGTGTTCCATGAGAGTGGCAGAGTCGCGGAAATGCCGTTTTCCAAAGCGATATTTTCCTGCCTTGCAATTTGAGATCCGTTAGCGTAGACTGTGACATTGAAGTATTCTGCAAAGTCGCCTTCATTCACCAAAGTAACGTTGACACGTGCAAAGTAACCCTGACCGATGATAGATTTGGATACTGTTACGTCCGTGACGGCTAAGTCGTGTTCCAGGATTATCAACGTTACAGGAGCACGGTACAAACAGCCGACGGAATAAACAAGAACGTTCATGCTGAAGATGTCTACTACGTAGGTGTCTTCCGATATGAAGTCAATCCAAGTATAGGCTTCCATGGGAAACACCGTCTCAAGAACCGCTTGGAAATAGACAGTCATCACTCTTCCTTCCCCGGAAAGATACGGTGGATGATAAGGAGGATTGGGTGGATTGTCGCTCAGCAGAACGATCCCGAAAAGTGAATAATTATAGTCATCAGGCAACGGAGTCGATGGTGGAGGGCGATCGTGGGCGTTGATTTCTGCTGCATACACTATTCCTCCAGGGTAGTACTCGAAAGTCTCGAAGAATGCTCCCTCGTCATAGTATGTTCCATTCGGACCCAGAGCAGGCACTATGAATGTTGTGTTCCACATCAAGCTGAACTGAACCCCAGTTATCGACCAGTCTGGAGAGACGTCTTTCATCCAGATTTCGAGAGCAAATACGTCGCCTAGGTGCATTGGCTGCATAGTTGGTGGCTTGACGTAGATTGTCGGGTTATAGGATGGAGGAGTCCATGAATACTGGTAGGCACCGTTCACAGCTGTGAACGGTATGTCATGACTTTGACTATCGAGGAGGAAAGTATCTATTGTCGGATTTGCCAGTGTCAATGAACATGATACAAGAGGGGATTGTCGATTGACACCTTGCGTAATTTTCAGTCCTATTTGGCAAAGGCGTCCTGATCCGTTGAAAGTAGGTTGGTCTGAGGGGAAGAGAATACACCCCCACTTCACACTTCCTGCACTGACTATCGGGGATGGAGCAATGTAACTTCTGCCTGCGAACACATTATCCGCAGGGCGTGTGATGTTAACATAGCTCAGAATTGTGGAATCCCACGTGAGTTTGATCTGCCAGGTAGCCAAGTCTATAACATCGGCGACGGTTATGTTCACGATGAAATCATCACCTACGCTCTTCGTGGAAGGCGTGAAGTTGAACAAATTATCCCCCGTCAGTGGATTGACAACCCGTATTTCTGTTCCCGGCGAGGCATGGGCAACACCCGAAGTGTAGACTTGCAGATTGCCCAAGATTGCACATGCAACGAGAATTGGAACAATAATCTGGCTGGGCTTCATCTCAATCTCTATTCCTTGTATACGTTTTGAAGCGTTCACAAATTAAACCTTGTGGAATCTACTTCTATTGCTTTTCAAGGTGGAAAAACCAAGTGTTGATGTATCAAATGATAAAAGCATGACTCAAGTAACTGAAGAGGGGGCCTAGTGCATTTCTGCCTACGAACAATAGCCTGAAACACTGAATCAGATAAATCACCGTGAAAAACCAAAAACCTTTCAGAGTAGTCAGTAACGCACCACTAGAAGGTGTTAGGTTCCTTTTTGATTCGCAAGCGCACTTTTGTAGTGTCACGGTTTCATTTTGGATGCTGGTTCTCCACCCATGCCCCAGTTGCATTTTGGCACGTCGTGAATTATGATGTGCAGATGATCAGCTGGGACGCCGATGTCTTCGAATGCTTTAGTGACGCCTTTGATGAGCTTGGCTTTCT
>CAYHEV010000075.1:0-9143 GCA_964355725.1 uncultured Candidatus Bathyarchaeia archaeon
TTCATCACTCCTTATGTATCAGGAATGGTGAAGGATCAAATAGAGGTTTCTATGAGGGGGTTATTCAAAACCCTCTATAATGTGTAGAAAATACCCTTAATCATCTTTTTCCCAGATTAAAACTGGTTATCTTATAAATTTAAATAATTGATGTCGTATAAGAATATATGTGAATAAATCTAAAATAAAAAATTTATTAAAATATTTTCCTGAATCAATAAAACCATACTTCATAAGATTTAACGAGAATGTTGTAGAAAATAAAAAAATAGAAGATACATGCAAATTATATTTGCTTTATGGTGAGACCGTAATTCTGCTAAAAGCAACTAAAGATACAAATTCGTTTGATATTAATCATGTTCTCCCACTAAGTCATGGTAGTCAGATACCAATTTGTTTTGATATTAAAGATGATTCTTCTGATAAAATTGTAAGTTTTAAAATTTTGGATGATAAAAATCCTCCTAACAAAATTATTAATATTAAAATCGCATCAATGAAAAAAAATGAGATTTTATCTCTACATTTTGACTATTCAGTGCTAGTAAAAAATAATGATTATAAAAGCTTACCTAGCTATGTGAGAATACCAGCTGAAATTGAGTTTTCTGAAAATCTAAAGACATGGCTTGTCTCAACTGAGTCAATACAGGCAAACAATATTTTTATAAAATTAAAGGCTCTATTTTTAAAAACTGGAAATAAAAATTTAATTAAACTTACGGAGAGAATAGTTTTTTCTAGTTGCTATCGCAGGCCATTTCTTACTATATTACGAACATACATTGAAGAGATTCCAATTCTTCATAATTTATTTCTTCCTAATAAATATTGGACTGGATTAAATGATGCTGTGTCTTATTTTCTTTTTGGTGGTTTATGTGGTGGAAAGGCAAATTATGAAACTGCTTTATTAAGAGCAAATCATATTCCTGCAAGAGTTCTAACCACAACAACAATGTATTACGGAAAAAAAAAATGGATGGATGCACAACATTGCATTATTGAGTTTTACTGTCCGGATTATGGTTGGGTTACGGCTATGTCTGGCAGAATACCATATCAGCCAAAAAATTTTATTATTTTAAGAATTAATTACCCTGAGGATGAAAACATCGCTGGTAATGGACTTAGTTATTATGGTGGCACTCACCCATGGTTTTGGATAAATAATGAGAATATTCAACTTTATTTCCCTGAGAAGTTAATAAACTATG
Source organism: uncultured Candidatus Bathyarchaeia archaeon (assembly GCA_964355725.1). Taxonomy (GTDB): domain Archaea; phylum Thermoproteota; class Bathyarchaeia; order Bathyarchaeales; family Bathycorpusculaceae; genus CAYHEV01. Next base: position 1,221 of record CAYHEV010000075.1, read on the forward strand.
GAAAATTAAAAGGATCTGGAGTACCTGCAGTCCGTGGATGGATTGAAAATAAAGTGACTGTCACTAATGCTATCGCTGAAAATGTTCTTTCATTGACTGAAAAAGTTTGGGAACAGTTTATATGTGATACCTCAAAAAAATTTAAAGGAAAAGAAGAGACAATCTATAGAAATGAACATTTAATTCAAAAAAAAGCAATACAATTCTTTAAACAATCAAATATCGAAAAATATATTGAGCACATGAATTATTTATTAGACTATAGGCAATTAAACGATTCTGGGCGTGGTCATTAATTAATATCACAAAATTTAACATCTGAAGAAAAACAGTATATCCTCATTGGTATTATATTGAATTTTGCATTCAATATAGGCTTCTTTCATCTGGCATATGTACTTATCGTGTTGAGGAGGGTTTTAAAATGACTTCAAAAAATAATGGCAGAGGTGGTCTTGGAATCACTTGCCGAATTTCCAGCATTATCATACACGACAGCTGTTACAAATTGGTTTTCATCAAACACACAATACCATATGTAGGGTTCACTGAAAATCACACTCTGTAACTTATCCTCAATATAAAACTCAACTCTATTTATTCCACTAAAAGTATCTCTGACAATCGCTGAAAATTTAATTATATCCCCCCCTATTAAATATTTTATTAATCTAATAGTTGGAGGGGTTTGATCAATTTTAAAACCAATTTTTTTAATTGGTTCGCTATTACCTGCTGTATCGACTGATTTATATTCGAGTTTATATTTACTATCAAGTGTTAGAATAATCGAATTTTTGTATGATTTCCATCTTTCTTTATTGATCTTATAGTAACTTTTTTTAATCCCTGATAAGTCATCCTTAGATGTTATTGTAACAATAACATTACTAATATACCACCCATTAGTACCAAGTTTTCCATGGATTTCGACGGGTGTATAAGGGGGATTATCATCCAGTTGTTTACTACAATTATATTTAATAAGATTTGATTGACAGGGTTGATCTTGAGTCAAATATACAGTACATTCTTTCGGCTCGGCAATCCATGCAAAAACTGTTATATGCGAATCATTAGAATCAGGATGACGACAAATATCGCTTGAATCAGGTCCATTGGGATTTGTTCCACCGCCATGATCCGTAATAATTTTTATACATGTGTCCAATGTTATGTTACCATAGTTGTTTAAGAGTAATTCGCGGGCTCTCTGCGTTCGTCGAGCTGAGGAGGGATATTCCCAGGGAAATTTTGAACCAGTTTTGACAGGATCCAACCATTGATGGTGATTGGCATGCCAAATAATGTTAGCTGGACCTCCTGTAATGTCAGTTGAATTACCAAATACTGTAATAATATAAGAGTGCGTTTGTTCAATCATCAATATTCCCCCATTCTTATCACACCAAGCTGTTATTGCAAAATCCCAAAAATATGGCCATATATTCGTATCGTAGGATGAGCGTTTTGTGTTTTTCCAGAGTTGTGCAACTTCACTTATGTTAGAGCAAGTTGCCATGGTTTTTCGCTCTAATAAATAAGTAGGCATACCAGAACCTGTGTCTATTGATCTATTGGTAGCTAAACTTAGACCATTCCCACCAAAACAGAGGCCTTCCTCATTCATTAAAAAAATTTCCAAAAGGATTGGTATCCCTAAAAAAACATAATTATAGCGATCGCCCGATAATTTTGCGTTATGTGTATGCACGTGTCGAGTAAAGAATAACCGTTCAATAAAAACCATGGGATCAGAGATTTTAGCATCCCAGTTCTGGGTTAGAAATGTCTGATTTTTTTTGGTAGCGTTTCCGGTGGATAATGTGATCGTACATTCAGGATGTTGATCTGAAAAAAGTATTAATTGAACAGATAGCAGTTTGTCTATATTAATATTAGTAGCGTGAGATAATCCTTTCAATTCTTCAAGATATTCAGGATAATATGTTTCGATAATTTTCTTATAATTTTTAATCTCTTGAGAAATCTTAGTTTCGATACCTTTTATACACTGAAATATACAAAAATGAGATAATAGACGATACTGAGAAAAGTATCTTCGTCCAACCTGTAATCCATAGGTATAAGGCGATGTAGCTTGACCGGATACGTTGTCGATAAAAGTAATTTTTTCATTTGAAAAAGATGTAAAAATTTTTAGTTGGCTATTAGCGCATGATATATTTTCTGATATGTTAGAAATTCCTAAAATTATTAGTAAAAAAAAAGTAATCATTTTATATTTTACAATATTTATCACCCAATATAAAATAGCTTCTTTTGATATATATAATTTTCCTTATTGTGAGGAGGGGAGATTATCAACTTAAAAAACATTCAAGAGAAGAGTAGATGGGCCAGTTCAAGTAATAAACCATTGGTTGATGCTCTGCAAAGAGCTACGGCAAGGTAAACCCTTCCAGAATTATTTCACACAAACCTAATACTGAGGAAACCATTGTTCGACATGAATCTATTACCCAAAGTCTAATATTTTCAACTCAGATCTAATCGCTAGAACGACCAGTAATATCAAGGATATCCGTTAAAAAAAATAGACGGCTTATTGTCACGGATCTTAATAATAAATTTTAGGAAATAGTTGCATTAAATGATTAATATATATATTTCTTGAAATTACCCATGAACAGTAGTTCCGCAAGTCGATATTGAAAATTGTATATGGGGTGAATATCATTCAATATTTTGGGATATAGAATGCACTCACCACAATATACATATGAGGATATAGGAAAGCTTCTTAAAAAATCTCTCAAAGATGATTTCATCACTGATTTACCATTGCAAATGGCAAACAATTGCATCTACACGAAAGAGGATATTTTGAATACTGTACTGTTTGCTATCTCTAAGGATATCTATGTCGAATATGCTACAGAACGTCTTTTATGGAAAACACAGAAGATTCCCTCCAGTGATGATGTGTTCTATCACCTCAATAAACTCACCGCCAAGCAGGTGTTTTCCACATTCAACCAGGTAAACACCTGCTTATTGACCCAAGCAGCACAACAAGGTATCTTCAACACTCCTCTTCAATGTGGATTGGATATCCATAAGATGCCTTGGTATGGAGAAGAGAAGGATATCCATGTGCTCGGGATGGAACACATTAGAGGCACCAGCTTTGGTCATGCGTATGCCAGCATTGATTGTGTGAATACCAAAGGACGATTCACTCTCTCTGCACTCCCATTGCATCAATTCACTACGAAGGAACAGATGCTCACCTATCTTATTACCGAAGCGAAAACCTATCTTTGTATCAGCAGATTGTTTCTTGACAGGGAGTTCTTTGACGTAGAATCACTAACTACCCTTCTCCGCCTCCCTGTTCAGTTTGTCATCCCAGCAGATCACAATGACAAAATCAAAGGACTCATCATCTCTGCGCATCACCAGGGGGTACACATCCCTGGGACCGAATCGTACGCATTCATCACACCGTACACGATGAAGAAAGGAAAACAACACGTCACCGTCACCCTTGTCGTACTTCTCTCTCCATCAAAGGAACCAGGAGAACCTATGGATGAGTTTGCCTATGTCACCAACATCCTTGTCACCCTGAAAAACGCCTTGGAAGTTTCAGACAGTTACCGAAATCTTTGGGGAATAGAAACCGGATACCGTGTGAAAGAGCAGGTCCGGGGAAAAACCTGCTCACAACAGTATCCAGTACGATTACTTTTCCAACTCCTTTCCATCTTCCTGTATAACTTATGGCAATTATGCAATCTAATGTTAAATGTGAAATTCGGCTGGAACAAAAGAAAGTACTTCGTGATTCTCTCTGAGTTCAAAGACATCATTTCAGACCAGATTTCTGGTCGATAACAGACAACTTGGTTAGCGGTAGCTAGACCAAACATCAGCTTGTCTCTAAGGAGAAACAGATTATAAATGTCATTTATGGTTGATTGAACAACTATTAAAAACATTCATCAATTTTGACGACAAAGCAATCAACTTTGATATTTTCTTCCTTACTTGCCTAACTACTGATGAAACAATAAGATATATATATACAATTTTCCATTACATTATAAAAAAAAAATAAAAATTGGGAAGGAATGTTTATGTTTAGAAGGAAAGGGAAAAAAGTAATCTGTATTTGTATGCTGCTGTCTTTCTTTAGCATGAGCGTTGTTGCAAATATTGTGCCAAATAAAATTGATCATCAATTAAAAAGCATGAATAAAAAAACAATAATTGTTGATGATAAAGGCAATGGAGATTATACTACCATTCAGGCAGCTCTCGATGCATGTCATAATGGCGATACAATTGAGGTGTATAGCGGTCATTATCCAGAGTATATTAATAGATCAGATAGATCTGATTTAAGGATTATAGGTTATAACACAGTATATAAAAAAGGTACCTATGAGCACCCCCCGATAATTGATGGTCGTCAAATTACAACAGTAGTTACTTTTGTGAATTGCCAATTAATTATGGACGGTTTTATTATTATGAATAGTTCTCGTAGTGGGAACTATGTAGGAATATATCTCAAAGACTGTATCAGTTGTACAATTAGAAATAACACAATTTACGATAATGAATATGGGATAGTTTTGGATTCTTGTAATGATGGTAATTGTATAATCAGTTATAATATTATTAATAACACTATTATGAGTGGTATTTACTTTTCTAGTACTTCACTGTGTACGATACAATATAACCATATTCGTAATTCAGGTTATAATGCAATTACATTAGTTAATTCCCGAAATAATAATATATTTTCGAACAATCTAAGTTTTAATACGAAAGATGGTATAAAAATTCTTTCCGATCCATTGAATATTCAAATTGGATATAATAAGATCTTAAGTAATAATATTGTTGGAAATGGAGAAGAATGCGAACAGTTATTTTCATTTTTAAATCAATGGATGGGAAATTGGTGGGGACAGAGAATGAGTAGTAAAATAATATTTATCCACCAAGACCCAGATTATGTAAACTTCCCGCCAATAATGGATTTTCACCCAGCACCAATACCTATTGAAATACCTTGAAGATAATTGATGGTCAAGTGGAGTTAACATTACAGAATTTTATCTAGAAAACAAGTTACAAAATATATTTTATTGTAAAGCTTTCAAAGCGTATTATCAAGAAAACGTATAACTTTTCGTAAAAGCATAGTATATGAAAATATTAGATATTCAGCTGATGATTTATTCTTCCTCTTCTTCATCAGATAATCCTAGGAAGACACAATAAGGTGCAAAACCTCCAGGCATACTATTTATCACCTCTTCTCCATTAATATATAGCATTTTGTTGTTTATATAATTTTCTATATTATCAGTAGTTCAACAATTAAATATTAACACAACGTCTCAATAGCTAACATTTTTTAATGCATCCCATGTTGATATTCATGGGATGATTATTAAAGGGATTGCAACAAACACACACATATCTAGAAGAGACTATTTTAAACTTACTCAAAACACTCAATATATACCTGTCAAAGCCAATAACAACAAACTGGTGAAATTTAGTTTTCTGTCCTCTGGAAAACAACAAAGCACATGTATCAAAACTAGGTAAATATCTAAGCGATAGACATACCACTAACATGAACCCGATTCAACGTATTCGTCGTTTTTTATCAAACCCCGGATATCGTCTTTGCTTTCTGTCCGACCATTGATCTATCTGATACGTCCGTTTTTGGAAAAATTCCCTAAGTTCATATTGATTGTAGACCAGATGGATTGGAAGAAACGCAGACATTACATTAACATCCTGTCCATGGCAGTGAGTTACAAAGGTCGTGCTCTCCCCTTGTATTAGATGGTGTTCGAAAAGAAAGGAAATAGTTCTTTGGAACAATTGAAACAAGTGTTCTTTCCTGTTATCATCGTGTTATAGCAGATGAGTTAACTTTCTGACAAACTGATTCATTTTCATGTCGTCGCGGATTGGGAATTCGCAAGTCTAAAACTTACAGAATGGTTGAAAACCATATACGATGTTGTGACGACGTTGCGCATCAAAGCAAGCATGTACCTTTATTCAACATTTCTATCATAAATTTCAACTGATATTTTTATCTTCTAACAATTCTAGTATACGATTGAGTATCCCCCCGCATTCTTTTTGTTTTTATAGAGCCAGATGGGTTGATCATTTAATAGTATATTTCCTTAAATTAACACTATTCAGAATTTCAATCAAAAAAATTATAAAGACAACAAATATTATAATGCTTTAATAGATGCGGTTATAGAATCCGAACAATTTTATCCGGGGAAAAAATGAAGTATAGGGAAATTCCATTAAATAAAGTATTAAAATTTTGGGATTATTCTGAAATTTTAAATGTTTATATTCATACTCCCTTTTGTGAAGATAAATGTAAATATTGTATTTATCAAGGAGTAAAATGTTCCAAAGAGAAGATTAGGTATTATGCATATCAGCATTTACCTGAGCAGATAAACAGATATGAAAAAATTTTTACAGAAAAAAAAATCAAGTCATTTTTTTTTGGTGGAGGTACTCCGTCACTACTTGATGCAGATATGTTGGATAATATTTTTTCTGAAATTCCGAAATTTAAATCAAATAAAATAAAAATATTTGAAATACATCCTGCGTATTGGGAAATAGAGCAATTAGATATTCTCAAAAAGTATAATTTTAATGCTGTTATTATATGTGTCCAATCTTTTAACAAAACAATTCTTAAGACACAAAATAGAACGTGGGTTCCTTTTGATAAAATTAAGGAATTAGTTGAACTTTGTAAGAAGAAAGAATTTTATATTTTTAGTGATTTAATCCTATTTTTTGAAAAAGATATTGAAAATAATAAAAAAATTTTCTATAATGATTTAATGTTATTGGATACGCTTGACGTTGATGAAATTTCAGCCCAATCAGATTTTAAAAAAATGAATGCACCGAATGCTGAATTTTATAAACTTAATTTTTTTGATGCGATAATTAAATTTTGGAATAAAAATAATCAAAAATATTGGGTAGAAGATCTTAGAAATCAAGACATGAATAATAAAGAAATTATGTTACAATTGAAAAAAACAAGGAAATGTTTTAGATTTATTAGAAGTGATATTGACCGATTCTTTTTTTATTCTTCGATTTTTCCTCAAGTATATTCGCTGGATACTATTGATGAAAAGCATCGCAAAATCGATACATTAGGTATAGGTTCTTATCTGAATCCACTAAAACAAACTTTTTCAGTAATTGATAAAAAATATCAGTATCACGAACAAACCGATAAAAATTGGAACACAAGATATATTTTAGATTATGATTATTCTATAAAAAGTTATAATAATTTACTTATAGAATTGATAAGAAAAATTAATAATGCAGGACCGATACCAAAAGAAATTAAAATAGATTTTTCTCACTTCATCTATAATAAAGATGCCGATAATCCTAAAAATGAATACATTGACAAAGTCTCTGTAAAATTGAATACAGACATCGAGACATCAGCTACTACCGATTATATAACAAAACTAAAAAAAATAATCCCAGATGTAGATTTTGTTTTTATGAAAAAAGGATTAAAGATAAATGAACTGATTGAACATTAGATTGATTTCTATGTTTTATGACCATCTATAGTCCATATTTGCGGGGTCAACCATGGACATTTGGGGATTCTCTACCCTTTTGGATACCATTATGCTTAACAGTAACGAAAATCCCTGACTTATGCTTCAGAACATATGGATACGACTCTGGAAAATAATGGAACGCTGTCTGAGCGATTCCCCAATGCATTTCCACTACTATGACATCTAATGGGATACTGAAGAATCCCCATCTTTTTTTCTCATTTGAGAGGCCGTCTAACAATTGTTCTCCTGTCCCAACAGGAGAAGCATTTATCAAATG
>CAYHEV010000076.1:0-9048 GCA_964355725.1 uncultured Candidatus Bathyarchaeia archaeon
CGGCATCGTCCGAGGGATGGTAGACTTGACCCCATTTGGATTTAAGTCCGGTCCGACTCGTTCCTGCTCGCTAAGCCAGAAACCTGAAGAGAAGACTAAAATTCAAAATATCTTGTGGAGCATAGATCTTGAACCCTTTTGGGTTTGGGGACGGGCAACCTCACCATAATTTGGAAAACAAACTGGTGTTTAAGGTCTTACACATTCTGCTTTGGGTCGGTATGGTCGTTTCCGCGTTCGCTTTCGTCGATGATAGGCACATTCGTGAATGCGAACTATCATGCGTCCATCATCTTGGTATTTACATCCGCATGGTAATGTGGTCGTCTCTGTCGTAGCTTACGCCCTCTTCACCCATGGCTCTACTCTTTCATTGCAGGAACCGTCCATAGACTGGATGCCTCTTGAACCTCAAAGTCGTTTCTGATCTCTCCACTGTTCCGCTTGGCAGTCTCATACAAATCGAGTTCACAATCGCTCCATTTGGAACAAAACGAACGCCGTCTAGAAGCTCACCTTTGGTCACGCCTGAAGCAGCAAAAACCAGCTCGTTACCCTTAGCTAATTCCTGTTCATTGTAAGTCTTGTTCATATCGACACCCTCAATCTCTAGCCTATCCATTCGTTTAGGATCATCCTTCGCGTCTTTCCACACTTTCACAAGCATTGTTCCTTCCAAGCACTTTATAGCCGTTGCAGCAATAGTCGCTTCAGGTCCAGCACCAGCACCTAATAATAGATCGACGCCTGAACCGGGACGGCAAGTAACAACCGCGCCAGCAATGTCGCCATCAGGAATTAGGATGATCCTCACACCTAGTTTTCTGAGTGCTTTCAGAATCTCTATATGCCTGTCTCGTTCCAACATAATGACGGTAAGGTTTTCGAGAGGTAGCCCCTTTTCGTGAGCGACAGTACGCACTATTTCTTCGATCGACATATCCAAGGATATCTTGCCGATTGACTGATAATCCGTTGCGACTTTGAAGTAGTAACCGTCATCAGGAAGCACTTGAAAACAGCCAGCAGGTGCACATGCAAGTGCTGAAATAGCATCTTTTCTGCCTTTAGAAGCGGCCGTGGTGCCGTCAACAGGGTCTACTACAAACTCCAACTCAGGGCCTTTACCCGTTCCAACCTTCTCTCTGCGCATGAAAGCCGGTGCATTGTCTTTGGGTCCTTCGCAAGCAATGACTTCGCCATCAATGTCTGTTTGTGCCAATACAGCTCTTGAAAACTCGACAGCCTTCGCATCTATCAAATCAGGGTCGCCTTGACCTATGTGCTGTGCAGCTCCTACAGCCGCTGCAATAGTGATTCTTGTCAGCGAAGGTGCTAATGCTCTAAGAGAAACCAACTATACACCTCACCTACGTGAGGTAGTTTCTCAGTTTCATCATAAAGATTTTTCCATTCTACTGAAGTTCTTCGACCGTTGTTTTTCCGCGTTTTCTGAGTCCTTTGAACCTCAGTTTTGCTGTCAGGATTTTTTCTGTTGCAAACAGTCGTGATGCAGCGTACAGGATGACTAACGTGAAGGCAGTGATGTAAATGATGCCAAGCGCTGGAGTCAGGTAGTCGCCCATTGTGACAGCTTTTACTGCTATGATGGGATGGCTATAGGGAATCGCATATACGACAAGTGCCAATGGAAGCGGTAGGGAGTTGACGTCCACGTACATCAGAAGAAAGGCGGGAATGAATATCAAAGGATAAATGTATCCGACTACGGATTGGGCGCCTCTCACATCTTCTGCGAAAGCGGATATTATCACCGCCAAGGCTAGGGCTGAAAGTAGAGTGACAAAGAGCGAAATTCCCAGAAGCAAGTAACCGAGAAGCGTTGGAACAAGTCCTAAAGATGCCAAATCTACCGATGTACCAGCAGGAATAGCTCCCGTAAGCGAACCCATATAGTAGTTGAAGCCAACCATGTATGCTATGGCGCCGACGCCAGCGACAATTATAGAGCTGGACAATTTTCCCATCAGAATCGCAAAACGGTCAACAGGCAAAGTTAGCAGTGTTTCCAGTGTCTTTTCTTCTTTTTCCATGGCCACCGAGGTTGCGGCAATTTGCATTGAATAGGTGAGTAGGATCATTATCGTGATAGGCATGGCGATGGCTTGGGAGAGCATTAGACTTGAAAGCGTGGCTGGGTCTATGCCTTTCTCGATTTTTCCTTTGATTATGGCTGATTTCGAAGTGTAGACGACGTTTGGCGCAAGCTGTCTGTTCAACATTTGCACCGAATTATCGACTAGGGAAGAACCGATATTTTCAAACAAGCCGCTGCTTGAGAAAATTCCATAGAAATTCACGGATCCAGTCACATTCGTCATGCCTTCGTTAACATGTTTGGTCATGTTTTCGCTGAAGCCAGATGGGATTTCAACCAGCTGTGTAGTGTTGTATGCTGACAGCAAATCTTGAGCTACGGCTTGTTCGGGAGTCGTGTCAGTTATATTGAAAACTCTCATTGATGAATTAAGATAGATTATGAGAAAATCGGACCAATTTCCTCCATCGTTATTCAAAACCAGTACAGAAGCTTTTTGGGCTTTTTCTTGTGCAGATTGCACAGAATAACTCATCACGGCGCCCAGAATTGGAAACATTATTAATGGAACGATCAGCATGCCTAACAGTATCTTGGGGTCTCTGATGAGCTCTTTGAGCTCTTTGAGAAGCATATTGCTGAAGCCTTTAAACAAGTCCAACCACCTTCGCAAAAACTTCTTCCAAATTCGCACTGCCAAACTTTTCCTTCAAGTCCTGCGATTTTCCTTCGGCAACGATTTTACCCTTGTTTACGAGTGCAACCCGGTCGCATAGGTGTTCGACTTCAAGCATGTTGTGGCTTGAAAGCAAAACCGTCACGCCATGCTCTTTCACGTATTTTTTGATTAGTTCTCTGACGTGAAAAGAGTGCAAAACGTCTAATCCGCTGGTAGGTTCGTCCAAAATGGCGAGTTTAGGCTTATTCATTAGTGCTCTTGCCACGAGAAGGCGACGTTTCATTCCCTTGCTATAGGTCTTGGCTTTGTCTTTCAAACGCTCGCCCAACCCGCAAATCTCAGCTGCGTCTTTAATCCTAGCTTGCTGTTCGATCTTATCTTTACTGCCGAATTTGCCCATAAATTCCAAGTATTCCCAGCCTGACAAGTTACGATACGCTCCAGCCTCCTCTGGAAGATACGTGAGGATCTTTCGAACTTCAGTTGCATCATCTACAACGTTCAAATCGAAAACCTTCACAGTTCCAGATGTAGGCAAAAGTAAGGTAGAGATAATGCGCAAAGTTGTTGTTTTCCCAGCGCCATTTGGGCCAATTAGTCCGAAAATCTCTCCATGGTCGACATTGAAACTGATGCTGTCCAAAGCGCGAATGTCGCCGAATACCTTAATGCAGTTTGCCACTTCAATTGCCGCTGACAAATCTGAAGCACCGAACTCCCTACAAACAAAGGCAATATTAAATGTTATCCTTGATTTCGCGATAAGAAAACCTTAGATTTCGCTAGAAATCTGAAATCCTTGCCAATTCAAGACGCAAAATTTATAAAACAATTCTCAAGATATACGAAGTTCCGTGGTAAGAATGGAAATGGAAAAAATCGCACGATGGGCTTTCACTGCCTTCATTATAATCTCAATCGTCATGGGATTTGCAGTTGGCTACATGGCTTGGAATGCCAACAACACCTATGCACTTGGCTGGTCCGACACCGATGTTCACAACATTAACGGTTACGTCGTCTTGATCTTGCTGATATTGGGTGTCATTGTCGGGATGGTGAGCATAACAGTTAAAGAAGTAACGCCGTTTCTCGTTGCGACCATTGCCCTCATTGTCGCTAGTATCTCAAACGTTTGGGAACCTCTGGAGACAATCCATCCACTACTCGCCTATTGGGCCGGAGGAATTCTGAATTACATAGTGGCTTTCGCAGCTCCGGCAGCAGTCATAAATGCAATCAAAGCCGTGATGGCAATGACGAAAGAAAAGTAGAATATTTCTCAGATTCCCATTTTCTTTTTATTGTATGTAGTCGTTTTATACTCAAATCGTGTTGGAAGTGTTTGCTTTGAATCATCACAGATTCTATGGTGATGAAAGAGAGAGAGAGAAGGAAATGGCAAGACGCTGAGAGTATTCTCGCCAGCATAGGCTTAAGGCAGGGTTTCACGTTTATTGACGTAGGATGCGGTGAAGGCTTTTTCACGCTTCCAGCTGCAAAATTAGTCGGAAGAAACGGAAAGGTCTATGGTTTAGACATTGACAACGAAGCTATACGCAGGTTGAAACGAAAAGCTGCAGAAGAGAATGTGAAGAACCTCAGTCTCACTGCAGGAGAAGCTGAAGAAATCGTTCTGTGTAAGACCTGTGCAGACATCGTTTTCTTCAGTATAGTGCTCCATGACTTCAGCGATCCAGCTAAGGTTTTGATAAATGCAAAGCAAATGCTGAAGCCAACTGGGCGATTGGTTAACCTAGATTGGAAAAAAGAATCTATGGAACTAGGTCCACCGCTGCAAATAAGATTCAATGTTGAACATGCAGCGAAACTCATTGAGGCTTCAGGTTTCAGAATAGAGAATTCGAGAGAGGCTGGACCTTATCATTACATGATTATTGCAAGACCATGATTCTCTCATGCTTTCTGATCCTTGCGAGTGCGCTCGCGAAACCTCTGACGCTGGCCTTAAGCAGAATCAGAACCGTTTATGTTTGAATTCGAAGAGTGAGGTATATATTCTTGTTTGTGTACGCTAGAAATCTAGTGTTTTACGGAGATCCTCCCCAATGGACGAAGAACGGAAAGAACAACAAAAGAACGATGCACAGGTCGAGACATTGCAGCATGAATTGGACGAGGAGAAGAAGCGTTCAGAAGAATATCTCACAAGACTGAAGTACATGCAGGCAGATTTTGAGAATCTGAAGAAAAGGTTTGACCGAGAGATAGACGAGGCAAAGAAGTACTGCAATGAACGTTTGATCGTTGAGCTGTTGGGAGTCGTTGACGAATTGGAGATGGCTGTCAAAGCTGGTTGTTCTTCTCATTCCGCAAAGGAATTAACCCAAGGAGTCGAAATGACTCTCGTGAAGCTAAACAAACTGCTTAAGAATGAGGGCGTGTCTCCAATAGAGAGCGTAGGCAAAGCTTTCGATCCCTCGAAGCACAGTGCCGTCTCTAAAATAGAGAAAGACGGTGTTCAAGATTGCGTTGTGGTTGAAGAAGTGAGGAAGGGATATGTTATGAAAGAAAAAGTGATTAGACCAAGTATTGTTAAAGTTGCAGTGAAACCTTCATCAAAATCACAAACGGAGATGAATCAAAATGAGTAATGTGAAGCAAAGTGAAAAAATCTTGGGCATAGACCTTGGAACAACAAATTCGGCGGCGGCCATTTTCGAAGCCGGACGAGCTACAGTAATACCGAGTGCTGAAGGTCCTACGATGGCTGGGAAAATGTTTCCCTCAGTAGTTGCTTTCACAAGAGACGGACAATTGTTGATAGGCGAATCGGCAAAGAGGCAGATAACCGCCAATCCTGAAGGAACAATTTTGGAAATAAAACGGAAAATGGGAACTGATTACAAGGTTAACATTTCTGGGAAGGAGTATACTCCGCAACAGATCTCGGCCTTCATATTGCAGAAAATAAAGAAGGATGCTGAAACCTTTTTAGGCATTTCCATAAGGAAAGCAGTGATAACGGTTCCAGCCCATTTCAATGACAATCAACGGCAAGCAACTAAAGACGCTGGAGAAATAGCTGGTTTTGAAGTTCAAAGGATAATAAATGAGCCAACAGCAGCCTGCCTTGCTTACGGTGTTGACAAACTGGAAAAGGAAATGAAAATTCTGGTCTTCAGCTTCGGAGGCGGAACTCACGACGTAACACTGATGGACTTCGGCAAAGGAGTCTTCCAAGTGCTATCAACCAGCGGCGATACGCAGATCGGAGGCACAGACTTGGACAAAGCCGTGATGGATCACATTATAGAGGAGTTCAAAAGGCAGACGAACTTTGACTTGTCAAGCGATAAGGCGGCCATGGCTAGGCTAAAGGAAGCTGCAGAAAAAGCAAAGATAGAGCTATCAACAATGCAGGCGACAGACATTGACTTGCCATTCATATACTCTGATGCCACCGGACCTAAACACCTGCACCTGACTCTGACCAGAACCAAGCTTGAGGCGCTCGCTCAACCGATAGTTCAGAAGACTGAGAAGACCCTCATCAAAGCTCTTGAAGACGCCAAATTGACCCCCAAAGACATAGACAAGATAATTCTGATCGGCGGAATGACTAGAATGCCGTACGTGCAGAAATTCGTGGAACAAATTATGGGAAAACCAGTTGAGCGAGGCGTAGATCCAATGGAGTGCGTTGCTATCGGGGCAGCCATTCAGGGAGCAGTGCTCACGGGAGAAGTGAAAGACTTGCTGCTGCTGGACGTTACTCCGCTGTCTCTTGGTGTGGAAACGCTTGGCCGAATATCCACAAGAATCATTGAGAAAAACACCACCATTCCAACGCGAAGAAGCCAAATCTTCACGACTGCAGCAGATTTCCAGACGGCAGTAACGATTCATGTGCTTCAAGGAGAACGCGCCATAGCAACAGATAACGTATCCCTCGGCGTGTTCAACTTGGAAAACATACCTCCTGCGCCTAGAGGTGTACCACAGATAGAGGTTACGTTTGACATAGACGCCAATGGCATATTGAACGTGACAGCTAAAGATTTGGGAACGGGCAAAGAGGCAAAGATTACGATAACGGCTTCCACGAAGCTCTCCAAAGAAGAAAAGGAAAAATTGACCAAAGAAGCGGAACAATTTGCTGACCAGGACAAGAAGAAACGTGAAGAAGCTGAAATGAGAAACAACGCTGACAGCCTGCTTTACACGGCAGAGAAAACCAAAAAAGACCTTGGAGAAAAGATCACGCAAGAGCAAAAGGCGAAGATTGACGCGACCGTTTCTGCGTTGAAAGATGCTCTGGCAGGCACTGACTCGGAAAAGATAAAGATGAAGTCTGAAGAACTCACCAAGGTTCTCCAAGAAGTCGGCACCGCGATTTATCAACAAGCCGCGGCTGAACAGGCAAAGCAGAAAGGACAACCAACCGGAGAACCCTCAGCGGCTGGGGGCGACAAGGTTGTCGATTCAGAGGACTATAAAGTCAAATGAGACAGAATAGACGGCTCTAGTCGAACAGCCACTTCAGGAGACTGATAGCAAAGAAGATGGCGAACAAGAGAGACTACTACGAGGTTCTCGGTGTTTCCAAGACCGCTTCCAAAGACGAGATTAAAGATGCTTACAGGAAATTGGCGATGCAGTATCACCCAGACAGGAACAAATCGCCTGAAGCTGAAGAAAAATTCAAGGAAATATCCGAAGCTTACGCTGTTTTGTCTGATGTCGAGAAACGAAGCCAATATGACAACCTAGGCCACGCTGGATTTGATCAACGCTACACTACAGAGGACATATTCAGAGGAGCAGATTTCGATTCGGTATTCAGAGACTTGGGATCTGGTTTCGGTTCATTCGGAGGCATATTCAACATCCTTTTCGGCGAACGTGATTTCGGTGAACGAATTACTAGAGGCCGTGACATCGGTCTTGATCTTGAAATCACTTTGGAGGAAGCAGCCAAAGGCGCAGCTAAGGAAATAAGAGTTCCTAGAATCGAGAAATGCGAAGTCTGCGGCGGCAGCGGTGCTAGTCCAGGCACTGTGCCTAGAACCTGCCCCAAATGCAAAGGAGCAGGCAAGATTCAGAATGTGAACAGGAACAACTTTGGAATGTTTGTGCGGGTTATACCTTGTCCTCAATGTGGTGGAGAAGGCAGAATCGTTGATTCGCCATGCAGGAATTGCAGAGGCACAGGTCTTGTAAAAAAGGAAAGAATCATTGAAGTTAAAGTGCCCGCGGGTATTGATGAAGGATTTCAACTTAGGCTCCAAGGAGAAGGAGAGATGCCGCAGGATGGAGATTCTTCTGGAGACTTGTACGTTCTGATTCACATTACTCCTGATCAGTATTTCAGAAGAGACGGCGACGATCTTCTTCACAGTTTGACAATAGGTTTTCCGCAAGCAGTACTTGGCACAGAAGTTTCAGTGCCTACACTTGAAGGGAACGCAGAGCTGAGAATCCATCCTGGGACACAACCTGGTGAAATCGTTAAATTGAAAGGCAAGGGCATGCCTAGGCTCAGAGGATATGGTAAAGGCGATTTGCTAGTGCATGTTAACATTGAAGTTCCAGAGAAACTGACGGAAAGACAGAGAACTCTGCTTGAAGATTTGGCGAAAGAGTTTGATCAGAACGTCAAATCAAAGAGTCGCAGATTGAAGTTTTAGTCCACATGCACACATGCGTGACTAGAGAAAGGTGTAATGAGTTTGCACGAACGGCTTTGAGTCGAGAATAGAAGAAAAACATGCTTATAAGGTTGAAAAAGTTGAATATTGTTCGTGTTTAGAATGGTGAAAATGCGCAAAGTCAAGATAACTGTCTTGAAGCGTTTCAGTCCTTCTAAGGTCTTTCCAGAAAGCCCAGTGACACCTGTCGAACCAATGGGAGCGTGCGAGCTCTTTAAAGACGGTCAAGAGTTTGTCGTTGAACGCCTGCAAATGCCAAAGGATTTCTGTACTTCAGCTTGGGTTACAATTTACGGCAATGTACGACTCTTGGCGTTCGGAGGGAACCTCCCATGGTTCAAGGAGAAAGGTGTTGCCGTCAACTGTTGTATGGATGGACTGAGACCAGTCGTTTTCAAGCTTGAACGCATCTGAATCATGCGCACTTCAACAAGTGTGAATAAAACTTTACCCCAACCAACCCTCACTGACTAACTCACACACTCTCACTAACACACACTCTCTCTATCTACCTAGCGCGCGCACACGCGCACACACACAAGACAAGGCATAGGGGAGGGGTAAAACCAAGACTAACGAAACTCAGTTATAGCCGAAACGAAAGTTACGGTATGGTTTGGTGAGTTGGGTTGCTTGAA
>CAYHEV010000077.1:0-2183 GCA_964355725.1 uncultured Candidatus Bathyarchaeia archaeon
CGCTGACCCAGTCTATGCATATGACACTTACAGCAACGAGTTAATCTTCAACGTTTATGATACTCTGATTAGCTTCGGAGCACAAGTCACACACGGATCTGAGCCAACCTGGACCGTCAATGAGCCATACTATCAGTTCCTCCCAAGCTTGGCTGTCGAGGTTCCTGTTCGCCAGGAAGTTGTAATGACTTTCCCGAGCACGGGCATCGACCCGAATAACCCCACTGGCTACTGGTTCAATGTTGGTTCAATCTGGTACCACATTGAAGGATGGGTTGACAACAACCCAGATGGTACACTGGGGCTGTGCGATGTACTCTACATCGGTGAGTACACAGCAAATGGAATGCCGATTCAGGGAGCAACTACTGTTCGTACATGGCACGTATTGGACTTCAATTCAAGCCAAGTGACGGTTCACCACTACTACTACAACTTCGTAATCAAGACAACACCAGCCATCACTTTCTACGACAGCAAATTAACCCCCGTTGGGATCTTCGGCGCTGACGACGTTGTGCACTCTCTGCGAAGAGGCCTAGTACAAGACCAAGATGGAAGTCCCATGTGGATGTATTACAAGGCATTGTTCGATCAGATGGACGCCACAGGTTTTGCCAACGCGGGCACGCCTGACGGTGCATGGATGCTTGCTCACCTGATCGACGACGCAATTATTGACTTGGGCAGCGACACAGTTCAGATCAACGTGGGAATCCCGTTCTCAGACATTGCCTTCAAGCAGATCTTGGCTCAGACGTGGAGTTCTATACTCGACAAAGGCTGGACAATGGCGAGAACTCTTTGGGACGGAAATCTGTTCCAAGATGTTTTCCCCCTTGACAATATTCCAGACTGGTACACGAACGTGCTGAAGCGGAATGAGCCACTTGACGTTGTCGCGAGTATCAACTACGCTGGAACAGGTCCATATGTAGTATCAGTCGTGGACCGAGTCGGAAACTTGGTTGTGTTGCAGAGGAACTCGAACTACTGGAAGGGTTGGCCAGCACCACACAGAAAAGCATACCTTGAATTCATCAACATCCAGTACATTGCTTCGTGGACCGTGAGAAGGGACACCTTCATAGCGTGTCAGCTTGACATATGCGACGTGCCTCGTGCATTTCGAGATCAACTATTGAACGCGTACGGTGCCCCACTGATGCCAGAGATCAAGACAATAAAGAACGTTGAACCGGACCTGAGTCTATATTCAGTCTTCTTCACATTCAACGTAAATCCAGCTTCCCCATACGTCGAAAGTGGTGTATATCCAACTGGAATCCCACTGAATTTCTTCAACAGTGTCAACATCAGACGAGCTTTCGCCCACGCCTTCGACCATGCTCAGTACCTGAATGAGGCATGGAAAAACGAAGCGCTGTGCCGAGAAACACCCGACATCTCCGGGCTAGTACCTGATTACTACGCTAAGGGTCCGGACCCGCCGTGGACATACGATGTTAGCTTCGCAAATGCAATGGCGGAACTGACAACTGCAGGTGTATGGTCAACAGGATTCACTCTTGACATCGCGTACGCGAATGGGAACGAGGAAGCGAGAATCGCGTGTTATATGATCCAGGACTTCTTCTGGCAGCTAAGCAGGTATAATGGTAGAACTGATCCGTTATTCATCGTGAATCCTGTCGAGGTCCCCAACATATATACGCTGTTCAGAAATCGCATGCTACCGATCTGTGTATTGGACTGGCATGCCGACTACGCTGACTCGGACAACTTAAAAAGGACATTCATGCACAGCGATGGCTATTTCGCCTCAGTCCAAGACTACACGGCTGCCAACGGCTGGGCTATCACGACCGGTCCTCGAACCGGTTTAACCAAGGACAAGCTGATTGATTTGGCAGTTAAGACGCCTGATAGTCCCACCAGAGCGGATATGTATGCTGACTTGGATGACATATACGTCGCGGACTGCCCAAGTTACCCTATTGCGCAACCACTAGAACGCAAATGGATGAAGCACTGGGTGAAGGGCTGGTATTACAACGCGCTCTATCCATCAGATTACTACTACCATCTGTACAAGGAAAACTCGTGCTGGGCTGACGTTACAAGCATCAACGTAGGCATTCCAGACGGCACATGCGACATGAGAGACATACAATACATATGTGACCACTTCGGAGCAAAAGCACCAGACCCGACGAGAACAC
>CAYHEV010000077.1:2283-9039 GCA_964355725.1 uncultured Candidatus Bathyarchaeia archaeon
TTTTTGCCCACCATATTCACGATGGTTGAATTATCGATCATGCAAATTGCCTCTTCGATATCGACCTTTGAACCGCAATAGAATTCTTCTTTAACGTGAAAAACGATCTTCCCTTCGCACAAGGTTTTTCCAAGGATTTCACAGTCACAGATAGCTAACAACACGTTTCTGCCGACTTTTTTGATGTTCATATACGCATCCAAAACTTGACCGCTCTTACAACTGCTTAATCGCAGATTTTGCTCCGCATGCTTTACATTCTAGAAATGATAGACGTTTTTCCTTGACTATTCTCGTGTCTGGATTGTGGCAAATTGGACACAAGAGAAAATTCTCCATGTATCGTTGCAGAAGCTTCTGGAATGTGTCAGCGGGGAATTTTCCCTTGAAGATGGCCCTACTTTCTTGCATAGTCGCCGCCGTTGCCATCTCGCAACTCAAGAACTTTAGTAGATGCAGTGGGTCACGGTCCAAAGCGTCTGCAATTTCCTTGAAGTTGAAAACTATAGTTCGCATTCCTGTGATTGAATGGCGTAGGCGAGGCAGCTCTAGACGATCCCGTTTTGAGGTTAATTCTGGAATTTGGGAACGCGCACGTTTCAACAGTTCTTCGTAATCATACGTCATCAATTGGTTCTCCGAGAGAAACATGCTGCACAATACTATTTAAAACTTATAACCGCGACACTGAAAGATGTATTCAATGAAGAGATGGCAAGAATGGGATTCATCTACGTGTACACTGGAACAGGCGCAGGCAAAACCACCAACGCCTTAGGCTTAGCCCTCCGATCCATAGGGCACAAACGGAAAGTCATCATCATCCAATTCCTAAAATGGTGGAAAAACACAGGCGAATACAAAGTACAGAAAATGCTCGATCCATACTATGAAATCTACCAATTTGGACGGAGAGGCTGGATTGGTTTAGGCAACCTAGACGAAGAAGACAAAATGCTGGCTCACAAAGCATTAAGGTTCGCCGAAAAAATCGCCGAAGAAAAGAAGCCTGATTTACTAGTGCTAGACGAGGTTAACCTAGCCTTGTATTGTGATCTTCTAGATGCAAGAGAAGTGCTGCGGTTTCTAGACAAGATTCCAAAGAAAACAGACGTTGTTTTGACTGGAAGATATGCTCCAAACGAGCTTCTCACTCGAGCAGATTTTGTGAATGAAATAGTTGATGTCAAACATCCAAAGGAAATGATCACTACAAAAGGCATTCAATACTAGCTCCTCCAAGGTTGAAACCAGTTACAACTTCAAAAAGGTTTAAGAAAACTATGATTGATTAGTGTTAATTCTGACCGGTGACTCCATTGACCAAGTGTAACCATCCTTACATTCCGAACTCAATAGCAGAAACCAAACAGGAAATGATGCAAGAAATAGGCATAAAAACCATTGAAGAACTCTACACGGACATTCCTGAGAAATTTCGCCTGAAAAGACAGTTAAATATGCCTAAGAAAAGTCTATCTGAGTATGAAGTAAAAAAACACGTTGAGAGTCTACTTTCCAAGAACAAAACGTGCAACGATATGCCTGTGTTTCTTGGAGCGGGATGCTGGCCGCACTATGTCCCAGCCGTTGTCAAGGAAATTATTCAACGCAGCGAACTGCTTACTTCCTACACTCCATACCAACCTGAAATATCACAGGGAATGCTTCAAGCCTTGTTCGAATATCAGAGTATGATTTGCGAACTAACAGACATGGAAATCGCAAACTGCTCCGTGTATGATTGGGCTTCAGCTTTGGGAGAAGCCGCCCGCATGGCAACTCGCATAACTGGACGAACTGAAATCCTCATTCCCAAGATAACTCATCCAGAAAGAGCCTCAACGCTACGCACATACACTGAACCAGCCGGAATCTCGATCAAAACTGTTGGATACGACGCCGAAAGCGGCACGTTAGATCTCCAAGATTTGAAAAACAGGATTTCAGACAAAACGGCGGCAGTATACATCGAAAATCCATCATACTTGGGTTTCATTGAATCACAAGTCGATGAAATCGACAGAGAAACCCACGCACATAGCGCACTTCTGATAGTTGGTGTTGATCCAACATCACTAGGAATTCTAAGACCACCTGGCGGATACGACGCGGACATAGTGATTGGAGAAGCACAGCCGTTGGGAAATGCGATGAATTTCGGCGGACCCCTTCTTGGCATTATGGCTTGCCACGACGACATGAGAGTACTCAGGCAAATGCCTGGTCGCATTATCGGCATGACAACGACTCAAGAAGGCTTAAAGGAGGGTTATTGCATGGCTTTGCAGACCCGGGAACAACATATTAGACGAGAAAAAGCAACGTCAAACATTTGCTCAAACGAGGCGTTGTGCGCTGTGGCATCAGCTGTTTACATGGCGCTGCTGGGGCCAGAAGGATTCCGTGAGCTCGGGGAAACAATAACGTCCAGACTGAACTACACCATAAACCAGCTCTCAAAGATCAGCAGACTCAGAGCTCCAGTCTTTAAGTCTTCTCACTTTAAGGAATTCACCGTCAATTTGGATGAGGCAGACTTGAGCGTTAAGGCAGTTAATGCAAAACTCTTGCAGCATCAAATTCACGGTGGGAAAGACCTTTCAAGAGAGTTTCCGGAACTTGGGCAAACTGCTCTCTACTGTGTGACAGAGATTCACTCAAAACAGGAAATTGACCACTTGACAGAAGCATTAGAGGAGATTTTGTCTGAAAGGTGAAAAGAAATGTTCAAACAAGCAAGTTGGAATGAACCACCAATCTTCCGTCTTGGACGAAAAGAACGAAGAGGACATATTCTGCCAGCCATTGAGGAAGAAATCAGACAGGTAATTGGCGACGTTAGAAAGCTCATACCTGAGAGTATGCAGCGAAGAAACCCGCTCATGCTGCCAGAGCTTTCAGAGGTTGAAGTTACAAGGCATTTTATTCATTTGTCGGAGATGAATTATGGAGTTGACTCAGGATTCTATCCTCTTGGAAGCTGCACGATGAAATATAACCCGAAAATAAATGAGGCACTCGCAGGGTTACCAACCCTCGGCATGCTTAATCCCTATCAAGATGAAAACACAGTGCAAGGCATACTTGAAATTCTCTACACACTTGAGCGATGGCTGGCCGAGATAACAGGCACTTATGAAGTTTGCTTACACCCAGCTGCAGGAGCCCATGGCGAGTTACTAGGCACTTTACTTATGCACGCTTGTCTTAAAGCAAATGGCGAATGCAAGAAACGAAGTGAAATCATCGTTCCAGATTCTGCGCATGGCACGAACCCAGCGAGTGCAACCATGGCTGGATTTAATGTTGTTGTCATTCCCTCAGGCAGAGATGGGTGCGTCGACCTAGAAGCCTTAGAGAGCGCAGTCTCTGAAAAAACTGCTGGTCTAATGCTGACTAACCCTAACACTCTGGGATTTTTCGAAAAGGACATTGAGGAAATAGCCAAAATTGTACATGAAGCCGGAGGATTGCTGTACTATGATGGCGCAAATCTAAACCCTCTCTTGGGCAAGGTTAGACCTGCCGATATGGGGTTTGACATCGTTCACATAAACATCCACAAGACTTTCAGCACGCCTCACGGTGGTGGCGGACCGGGAGCCGGACCAGTGGGCGTCTCAAAAGAACTAGCGCATTTCTTACCCGTACCACGCATAACCTATGATGGTGAACGTTACCATCTGGATTATGATAAACCGCGAAGTATTGGGAAGATAAAGAGTTTCTACGGAAATATTGCAGTACTGCTGAGGGCATATGCGTATATTTTGAGTTTGGGGCTAGATGGGCTGGAAGAAGCAGCGGAAGTATCAGTTCTAAACGCCAATTACATCATGAAGAAACTTGGGGAGATTAAGGGTTTGGAGACTCCCTATGGCACTAAAAAACTGAGAAAGCATGAGTGCATTTTCAGCGCCAAACCTTTAAGAAATGACACAGGCGTTTCAGCTTTGAATGTTGCCAAACGCTTGCTCGATTACGGATTCCACGCACCAACAATCTATTTTCCGCTGATCGTTGACGAGGCATTAATGGTTGAACCCACTGAGGCATTTGAGAAGGAAGAGCTTGACAACTTCACTGAAGCAGTAGGGAGAATATGCGAAGAAGCCTATACACATCCTGAAATTGTTTTGAAAGCGCCGCATAACACTTCTATATCGCGGTTAGACGAGGTCAAGGCGTCACATCCGAAAACCATGACTTTGAGCTGGCGTATGCACTTGAAGAAGAAGACGCAAAACCTCTAGTTCCACGCGACAGTTATATATTGTCCATTTGTCTTAAGGGTAAGAAAGCATTTGGATGTGCAAAATGTTTGACAGAATTAGAAGATAAAGTGCGAGAAGCTGCGGGTCAAGTAGTTGACCCTGAAACTGGCATGACTTTCGCCCAGATGCAAATGATCACCAACGTCAAAGAAGAAGAACCAGGTGTCTTCAAAATTGAATTCATTCCATCAAGTCCGTTCTGTCCAGTTGCCTTTAAGCTGTCTATGGACATCAAGAACGCTGCTTTGAAGGTGGCTGGCGTCAAGAAAGCTTTGATCTATTGTCGCGGACACATGATGGAACAACAAATAAACGAAATGACGAATAAAGAACAGGCGAAGTAGTCATCGATATCTTCCGCTTGCTTCTGCTCACTGTAAAACACTCGTTCTTGAATTAGTTCTCTACTAACAGGAAAGAAAACACAAACCTAATTAGGCAAGCTGGCTAGAAATTGAAGATAGGAGAGGAGAGATTGCAGAAGAAACTAAAAGTATTATTGAGCATTATCGCGATTGCGTGTGTAACACTATCGATTGCCGTTGTAGCAGTGTCTACCCAGACAAGCTTTTCAACAACAACTCTCTACATAGACCCGCCGAGCATCGAAGACCCAACAATCTTGCCGAATGACACCATCATAATTAGAGTAATGATAAACACCGTTGCAAACATGAAAAAATGCGACTTCAACCTCACATACAATCCATCGGTGCTTTCAGTGCAAAGGGTAACCAAGTTCGAAATTCAAGGACAATATCCCTACATGAACTTGGATGTAGATGATATTGTAGGATACTTGCGGGCTAACTTGTCCTACAAAAACACCGTAACATTGGCAACTGACACAGGATTGGTTGAGATAGAGTTTTTTGTGAAGGATTACGGAGTGAGCCCATTACACTTTGCCTCTTCGACGCTCACAGACAATGGAGGAAACCCAATTTCACACGACACTCAAGATGGTTTTGTGCACATCTTCATAAGAAACATCGCAGCGAAAGACATTGCTGTCGCAACTAACGAGACCTACGTTGGCGAAGTAATCCCTATTAATGTGACCGTCCTCAACGATGGAGACATAACTGAGAACTTCTCCGTCAGCCTATTCTATGATTCAACGTTGGTAGCCACACAGGACGTGGTCAACCTTGCATCCAAGGAAAACCTAACCTTGTTCTTCCTCTGGGACACCAGTGGAGTACCAGCACGCCTTGCACCTTACACTATCAAAGCAGAGGCCAGCATATTGCCACACGAAATAAACATAACCGACAACGCACTAACGGATGGAACAATAATGCTTAAGATTATAGGCGATGTGAACGGCGACGGAAGAGTCAACATAGACGATCTGATAGCTTGGGATGCGGCATACTTGAGCCACAGTGGAGAACCAAACTGGAACGTTCAAGCGGACTTGAACAGGGACGGCATAGTCGACAAAGCTGACGCGACATTGATATTGGATCACTATATGGAAACAGTCTAACCTTTCTTTCCTTTTTTCTCTATTGTCTCTTAGCAAAAGGTTTACTCAAATTAGACGCTGTTTGCAGCAAGGAGAATCAAGCATGCGTAAAAGGACTTGCCCACTAGCCGGAAAACACGAAATCTTCTGCTGTGGTTCTCGTGTGCAAATATCGGAAAGCGGGGTACAGGTTTTGACAGAGCCATTGCTTGAATATTGTCCATTACATGAGTCTTTATACGGAACTCAGAGAATTGATGCAGAATCTGTTCGGAAAAACGTTGAAGAGAAGATAACCGATTGTGGGTTTTGTTGCAGGAACCGCTGTTTCGACGCTAAGTCAGTTGTGGCATGTGGGGCGTCTGAGATGATGCGAGTATGGCTTGAAAAAGGCCTTATGGACTGTGCTGTTGTTGCCTGTGAAGGAGCAGGCACAGTCATTACAAGCAGTTGGGCGCTCGTCCAGGGGATTGGCGCACGCTTAACTGGTATAGTTAAAACTTCCCCCATCCAAGAAATCATTGAGCGTATCAAAAGAGACGGTGGTGTCGTTCTAGACGGCAAAACTGCACGTATTGACCAAGTCGAAGGGGTTAAACGAGCATTCGATCTAGACTTCAAACAAATTGCCGTCAGCGTTACAGGTTTTCAAGCCAAAGCCATTAGTGAAATCAGAGACATTGAAACCAATGCAAACACGAACGTCCTGATCTACTCTGTGTGCAACACCCGCGTGGACAAGACGGACCTGGAGCACATCGCACAGGCCGATATTGCTTGTGCAAGCGCTTCGAAACTACTTCGAACCCAAATAGGCAGCAAAGCACAACTACAGCTGGGCGTAACGATTCCTGTTTACGCTTTAACAGAAAACGGAAAGAGACTGATCTTGGCTTATCTAAGCGAGTTTGACCATAAGCTCGTAGTTTTCAGAACGAGTAAAATGCCATATCAAACAGAGGGCAGAGGACCAAGATTCAGGCAGAATGTGAACACCAGAAGCCTCAT
>CAYHEV010000078.1:0-9030 GCA_964355725.1 uncultured Candidatus Bathyarchaeia archaeon
GGGATTATTTCGCACCCATTGTACTTCATAAACTTGAAGTCTTTCAGATTGATTTTTCCTTTCTCAATAAGCTGTCTAGTTCTTGGCATTTCAGAAGCTACGGCCTCTATCAGATTCTTTACAGTGTTACACACGAGATCGTAGGCTTTCGCGTTCCATCTTCCAGTAACATTTGCGTAGAGACAGCGACCACCGCAAATATGATAGGTTTCGCACTCTGTGCAGGGCTTACCGACGAAAACCTTTTTCAGTTTCAGCGGATTCGCCTCACTTATGTGACCTAAATAATACTCTTTCATGCCCCACATAGTTGGACATGGAATGATGTTACCATCAGTCTGTATGGCATAGTCAATCCATCCTCCGCCGCACCATAAGAGATTTGACTTTTCGACATATAACATCGAATGGGCAATTCCCAGAATGGGATAGAGTCGCAGCACATTTCCATTTTCTTCCATAAAGTCAACCCAGAACTTGACGAGTTTCTGGATTCCCGGGGTGTAGTTCTTTTCACTCCATGTCTTGAAATCTCTCCGTTCGAAATCGTTTTCCCAGAACCCGGCGTTGAGTTGCCAGTGAACTGAAGAAAACGAAAACTCGCTATTATTGAGGAGCCATTTAACCTGTTTGTAAATGTCTGTTTGCTCCATAACAGTCATTCTTGCAATCAATTCGCCCTTGAAACCATTACGTCTAATCAACTTTAGATTGGCAATCACTTTTCTGAACGTGCCTTCTCCTCTGTAAAAATCTGTTAAGGCTTCATCACCGTCAACGGAAACCAGAATTGTGTGAAAACGGTTGACGTATTCTGGCTCCAAATGATCCAAGAGAAGCCCATTCGTCTGAATCATGAAGTGCTCAGCTTTCACTCTGTCCATAATCTGCTTGATCTCATCTGTGCAGAGCAATGGTTCTCCACCGTAGAAAGTCAAAACGCAGTTGGGGTCTCGCATGCAAAAACGTTCTAACAGATCGACGTTATAGTTTGTTTTTTTGGGTGAAGAATAATCAATTTCTATGTCTGGAAAATTAGAATCTACATCTTCCAATGCTTGTCCAAAACAGTATTTACATTGTGAATTACATTCAGTCGTCAATATGACATGGAAGAACATTCTCTTTCACATACACTTGGTGTTCATGAACAGACTTTGTTAATAGGTTCCCTCCATAATATTCCTTGTTGAGATTACATGTGAAAAAAGAGAATACTACGCTGCATATGGAGAAGCTTGGCTGATCTAGTAGCTTCTTGACGGCTGGAAACTAGAGCAACCGCTTAACTATGACAAGGGTCTGCTTAAACATACGTGAGTGGCGTACTCTAATAGAAAGAGGTGTGTGGTTACCGGCTTCTCAAAGCGAACTTTCAGACTTGCCAGGATTGTATTAGAAAGAGATATGGCAGGCGTGATGTCGTGCAGGCTGTTTTCTGCCCTTATTAGTAGGGACGCGCCAAGAGCTTACATTTGGGCTTTCATTTCCAGCCTGTTTAGTGCGTCTCTAATAACTTCTTTAGCTTTCTCTAAATCCTTGTTTTCGATGCATGTCAATGCTTCATTCAGGCACTCAGCTATCTTTTCCTTCTTTACTTCGTTAACTTTTTCCTTTTTCTTTATCACTACCACTTCTCCAATATTCTTAATTTCTAGCCAACATTCTTCTAATACACGTTTCGCTTTGCAGATAAAAAACTAAATGGAGAGACCAGTTGTTCAGTGTACGCTTCAAGATTGCACGATACGAAATGTGAATTTTGTCGATGTTTTGTATGCGGATTATCTGAGCAACCGTGCAATAGGCTATTGGTTCTTGGGCCGCTATATGGGGCGTCAACCTTTTATTTTTCAACTCCTTCTAATTGATTTGACGTCTATGAATTCGGGGCATTTGGGCATAGAGGATTTCATCTCGGAGCACAAGGGCAGACTGATGATTCTGGTAAGTTTGCCATTCTTCTTTATCGGCATGTTATGGCTCAATGGTTTTGGAACAATGCTCTCTGCCGCAGGCTTTTTTGTTGGGATTTTGCTAGTTGCCTATGGCTTTCTCGATGTTCTTGGCTTTTTTTCAGTAAAGTGGCGTTCGATTGCTGGACTGGGAGTAATCTTGATTGTCGCTGCGATCACTTTCTTGGCCATTTCATTGGGAACAATGGAGTTCCAAACTCTTGTGTTAGCTGGCTACCGCCCTGTAATTTTCAAGGGAGCCATAATATCCTATCAACCTGTCATGCACTCATATCCAACTTTTCTTTGGCTTACTGAAATCACCGTGGAACTTACACTCTTGCTATTCGCCGCAGGTATCATACTGAGAATATACGCTTACATCAAATAGAAAGCACTCAAACCCTCATCAGCGTATCACGAGCAATCTCAGAAATCACAAATTCTCAAAATAGATAGTCAATTAATTGAACACTGGAACAGTCTGAGAAACAAGGGTTCTTCAACTTTTATACTCCAATATTCCTTCTCCCTCATAGGACAAAAGCTTGGCTGTCAAGCGTATTTCCCTTTAGCTTTCTTGGCCTTATCAATGTACTGTCTAAGTTCTCTTTCCTTAAGTTCTTTTTCAGGCAGAGTTTCAGGCGCGTATATCAAGGGCAAGACTGCTAGGAACAAGAAAAGGCTTGTGAGCGGAAAAACTGTATAGACAGAGATGGATTCGACGAGATTGTCGCCAATGAGCACCTGTAGGAGGTTGGCGAAGAGAAAAGGTAAACCGCCTAATGCATAGTACTTTCTGCTAGGTTTCTCGTATGCCAAATCGCCCCACAGCACCATCAAGAAGGCAACTCCAAACATGCCCCAAGCTACGCCATCAGCGATTGTGTAGAAATACCAGCTAACCGTAGAATAAGGAAACACACTTAGCAAAGCGTAACCAAGACCTATTGTTACAAAACCCGAGACAATTATGCGTTTTCGCCCAATACTGTCGCACATGAAGCCGCCAATCACAGCAACAACGCCCAGTATAACACCTTCAATCAAAGATGACCAATCAGCAAATTCTATTCCAAAAAGATTTCTCAAGATCGGCATGTTGAGATAATTGATCAGGGAGAATAGAAACCATGGTATGAAGTAAAGAATGAACGAGCGTTCTTTAAGTATTGAAGCGTATGAAGTGGTTCCAGTCATCTTGGGTTGGGCAGTTCTTTTGTTCTTGAGAATGTAGAAGAATACAAGACCGATCGCTCTCCAAACTGCAAGAGACAGGACAAACGTACTTAGATCATAATTTCTGATGAAACCAAAGCCGAAAATTCCCAAATAAGAGACCAAGAGAGCCGCTCCTCCAGTTCTTCCTCTGTTCTTCAGGGTACTGTTGCCCGCATAGTATTCCATGGATAAGGGCATTCCTAATCCGAAGGAGACGCCCCAAAGCGAAGCGATTAAGACAAGCCCCAGAAAACTAGTAGTAACCATAAACAAAGGAACAATTGAAGAAACGATGCCTAGAACCATCCACAAGATCAGAAATCGTTCCCGATTTCTCAACCTGTTTGTTTGCGATGCTACGAGCAAAGCTGCAAGTGCAGCTCCCCCAGAATCGATAGTCCAAATTGCGATGGTTTCTAAGTAGTTTAGGTGAAGCCCGTCAATAAAACCCGCCATCAAGAAGTATGTGGCAAAGTACCAAGTGAATGCATTTGAGACAAGTACAACTACGGCCGAAAGAGTTTTCACTTTTGGTCGTTGACCATTTGGACTGTACTCTCGTGACATTTATTAATCGGACAATATTGTAAAGACGTTTTAGATAAAACCTTTTATGAATCTTCTGTACATGTGTACGGCAAAGTTTTTAAGCGCCAACTGTTCAACACATATACAGGAGGGAAGGGGAATGGCAAGGAAAAATGTGAGACCAAAACCCGCGAGATTTATTCCTCCATAAGCTGTATAGACAGCTTAGATGTCTTCGATCGACATCCGGAAGAGGCACGCTAGTGTCTCCTTTACTTTTTTGTTTTCCAACAGGTTAATGCTTTTCAGTGCATCACTTGCCATTTTCTTCAACTCGCCACCGAACTCCTGATACTTTTCGCTCTTAAATGTTAAATCCAAGATTTCATATGCGTCTGCTTGTGACACTCTTTGTTTCTTGAGCAGACTATTAATTCTTTCCTTGGTCAGTTTGTTCTTGGATGCATAGAGAATTGGAAGCGGGAGAATCTCATTTCTTGCTCGATCTTGAAGTTCTCTCGGTTCATACATATCTATGACTTCGTCTCTTATCGTTGCCAAAATTCCCAGAGTTCTGCCAAGTTGGGTCAGTACATCGATCTCCTTTCCAGTTCCATTGCCGACGATGGCGCCAATTTTCATGTGCACCTCAGCGCCTACTGCTTTGTTTCGTATTACTCCGACGTAGTAGTCTTCCGGAAGCATATTGACGTTTTCTCTGAATTCCACCTCGTTTGCAACAGCGTCTCCTATCTCAAAAAAAGCATTCTTTATCAAGTCCACTATTCTTTTTCTTTTTTCCTCAAAGAACGGTGCTATTGCTTCGTCTAGTAAGGCGAATCCTTTGAAGAGCAGGGCGTTTCCAGCCAGAAGTGCAATACTTTCATCGTATTTCCCGTAAACTGTGAGTCTACTTCCCTTCATCTTTTGATGATCAATAATATCGTCATGTATGTCAATACCGCCTCGCAACAAGATCGTGGCTGCACCAATAGGTGTGGTTTGGTTCGGATCTCCACCTACAGCTTCACAAGCTATTGATAACAGACCTGCGTGGTGGACGTCAAACCATAAATTCGATATGTAGTAATCTAATGCTTCTCGTACTGTTTTGTTTTGGATTCTTTCCTCAACAATGCTTCTTTTGGCCATTTCAAGTGCTGGCGCACCCCTTTCAGCAACATGCTTCAAAGCTTGTTCGAAATGAGCGTTGTTCTTTTTTATGCCAGTTTGTGTCATTCTTTTTCCTCAGATCAGATGGGATTCTTCTATCAGATTAGATATTAGCATATGACCAAATATGCTTTAGGTTATATGACAAAGAATTGGTGCTCTATCTCCTTGCTGGTTGGTTTGTCAGTCGAGTATTGACAGAAGGAAGCCCGCGTGTAATTTCACAAGCCATGCTATTTGATATCTTTGCCGACAACTTGTTCTCTCAGAATATTGGAATATGTGTCTATGTATTCTTTTCCTTTCTGCGTTATGGAATAGACTTTCCTAGTTCTTCCCCCTTGTTGTTGTCTTTGGCTTGTCAAGAAGCTGTTCTTCTCTAAAGAATTGAGTAGAGGGTATAGTGTGCTGTGTCTTAGTTTTACGTCAAATCGTATTTCAACTTGTTTTTTTATCTTGTATCCCCACATGGGCTGCGTCTGGATAAGTCTCAGTATCTGGATGTCGAGCAGGTTTTTGGTTATGCGTTGTACAATTTCCTTTTTGAAGATTTCCGTCAAGCGTTTCACTCTCTACGCATGGTCCATTTTGAACTGGTTCATGTTTTTGCTTATTAAGTTATGTTCCGAATGGAGCACCGGGATATGCTTCAATATGCCTTTGTATGTTTGGTGTAAGTATGAACGTTTATATCGCCGTTTATGCAATATAGAGTCTTGCGATATGTCCGAAGAAGGACATATTGTAGTCACGTCCAACAGCAAAACTGTTGAACGTAAATACAGAAGGGAAAAAAATGGGAAACAACTCGAAAGAAGTCCAAGTCAAATTGATGAAGGGTCTCCTAGACCTAATAATCCTGCAGTTCTTGAACGGACAGCCGATGCACGGCTACCAGATAATAACTAGGATCCGCAAAACCTTCGGGGTCTACTTTGGTCCAAGTACTATCTATCCGCTCCTAAACACACTAGAGAAGAAAGGGTATGTCAAAAGCGAGTGGAACATGAGCAATGAGCGCCCCAGAAAAGAATACAACTTAACAACTGATGGCCAAAACCTGCTGAACTTCACTGAAGACTCGCTCAACTTCATATGCAAGAGAATCGGCACACCAGGCGTTTCGAAGGACATATTGGCAGGAGGACGCCCAACACAACCAACCCTGCGTCCTCTTCTAAGAAAAATCGAAGAAACAAAACCAATGATCTAGATTGGCAACGATACCCTAGACTTCCATCATATTTCAAACCATGCTAAGACCTTCATCAAACTTGACTTTCTCATGAGACCACTTAGCATCATTCATAATTGATTCCGAACCTCACTCCATGGATAAGCTCTTGGAAAAACCTTTTTGCAAAGGTTCTAGATGCGTCAATTTCCTTGTCAAAAAACACTACCACAGGGAATATTGTTTCCAATGTTTTCAAAAATGCTACTGCCAGAAGCTTGGCTCCTCAGGATTTATTCACATCAAGGAATAACTTAAAGCTCTCCATTTCACTGTGAAAAAAGCAAAACTTGGTTTGCGTCAAGGGCATGATTTTTCAGTAATCTACGATACGGAAGAGGTTTTCAGCTCCTCCGTTACTTTTATTTAATTGTTGTGATACTCTATTTGCTTCGGCATCTGGTGTATAGAGTGACACCGATAATCAAAATCGAAAATCTCACAAAAAAATTCGGAAATGTAGCTGCAGTTGATCATCTGAACCTTGACATTGAACAAGGAGAGATTCTTGGACTATTGGGACCTAACGGCGCAGGTAAGACTACTATTATACTAATGCTTGCAACAGTCATCCGTCCCACGGATGGCACAGCTTATGTTGGCGGATATGATGTAAGGAAAAATCCGGATAAGGTAAGAGGGTTGTTGGGCATAGCATTTCAGGAACCTAAGATGCTGTGGGTCAGCACACCATGGGATGTGGTAAACTGGCACGCTAAAGTCTGCGGGTTGCCGACTGTTGAAAGGAAGCGGAGGGTCAAAGAGGTCTTAGACGCGGTAGACATGTGGGATACCCGTCACAAGAATGTTCATGCCTTATCAGGCGGCATGCGCAAACGCGTGGAAATGGCTAAGGTTTTGATTCAGAGACCGAAGATCGCGATAGTTGATGAGCCTACGGCTCAGATTGACATCGTTGGTAAACATAAAATTTGGAATATGCTACGCGAACTTAGTTATGAAGGAACCACCATTATCCTTGCGACAAACGAGCTCTACGAGGCAGATATGCTTTCAGACCGCGCAGCAATAATTCACAAGGGCAAACTTCTCATATGCGACACACCCAAGAAATTGAAGGATAGCATAGTCGGCGGAGATATCATAGATATCGATTTTGAAAAAGATGCTCAGCCAAAACTCATTGAAGAACTCAAAGACTTCAAAGAGATCGTCAATGTTCTGCAAGTGAAGCCTTCTAGCCTGCGACTTTACTTAAACAGGGTCGAAGAGGTTGTGCCAAGAATAATGAATTATCTTATGAAGAAAAACGTGCCTATCACTTCTGTTCATATGAGCGAGCCCAGCCTCGACGATGTGTTCGCACACTATACTGGCTTGACTATAGAAGAGGCTCAGAAAGGCGGGAAATGAGAAGAAATGAATAGGTTGCTTTTGGTAATTGAAAGAGACATTCGCTTGTTCTTTCAATACAAGTTTTTAATAATAATGCGCGCCATCTGGTTCGTCTCGCAAATAGCTTTGTTCGGGTTGATCGCTTCACGCATGATTAACATTCCGGATTACTTCCGCTACTACGTAGCGGGACTCTCGGTGATGACGCTTTATTCAGCCGCCATATTCATCGGCTTTGATATCTACGAAGAAGCAGAACACGGCGTGTTCGAGTATCTGCTCAGTTTGCCTGTTTCTAGGAAGGAACTGGTTTTAGGGAGATCAATAGGTGGGGGCTTAAGAGCATTTATATATGTTGGGCCATTGATCGCGATATCACTGTACGTCATTGGTTCCATCAATCCGCTGAATTTCCTAGTGGCGCTATTCGCTTTGTTCCTCTTCGCATTCGGCGTCTCTGGTATGAGCATAACGATAGCCGTGATGATAAAATCCAGTGATCGTTTCGACATATTGATGGGTGTGATGGATGCCCTAATTGTCCGTTTAAGCACTGCCATGTATCCTCTGGCCGTCGTGCAGGCAAGCAATCCCGTGTATGGCGGGATTGCAAGCATCAATCCAGTGACATTTGCTGCAGACCTGTTCCGATGGGGTACTGGCATAATAAGTTTGGACAACCCTCTTATGCCGTTGCTTGGCATAATTGCATTCTTCTCGTTCTTTACTTTTGTAGGAATAGTCATCTACGACAAGCGTATAGAAGGCGGAGGCTGGCAATAATGAAGGCCATTTTGTACATGCTAGAGCATGATTTCCGGAACTTTTTCCGCTACAAGTGGTGGCTGGTAGGACTGATTAGTATGAACTTGGCGGACTTGTTTATTATGGCGGTTGTTTATAATAATATGTTGAGCAGTGCTGTGAAGAATCAGATCAATAATTACTTCAACTTTTTTGCGCCTGGGCTTGCCGTCACGGGTTTGTTTGCTTCGGCTTTCATGATTGGTCGTGAAATAAACATGGAGCGCCGCAGAGAAGTACATCATTACATGTTAAGCTTGCCTATGACTCGGACAGAACTAGCGGTTGGGCGTGTGCTTTCCGGTGGGTTGCGCGGCTTGGTATATATGTCTCCTCTGTTACTGACTTGCTTTATCTTCTTGGGGTTCCCGTCGGTGTGGCAATTCTTAGTGATTTTGGGGGTTCTGTTTCTGCTGGCTATAGGTATTTCAGGTTTGAGTATATCTATCGCCGTCTCTACATCAAGTCTTGAGAAATTCATCACTGCAAGGGGCCTGGTGTATTACACGCTGTTCTTCTGCAGCAGTGTCTTTTATCCGCTTTCTCTAATTCAGGACTTGGGAGCGAAAAACCAGTTCCCGTGGGTTCTGGTGACCTTGGCTGAAGTTAACCCTTTGAGCAACGCTTCAGACATGATTCGTTCATTTCTGCTTCCTGGCTATCCACCTTTTTCTTACATGTCACTTCTCAGCGTTGTGGTTTTCTCAGTATTCTTCTTACTACTCGCGACTTTCGCTTACATTAAGATAATTACGCGTT
>CAYHEV010000079.1:0-8854 GCA_964355725.1 uncultured Candidatus Bathyarchaeia archaeon
GAACGCCGCATTCGCAATGCGGAAGTCGCGGGTTCAAATCCCGCCCGGTCCACTGAAACTTCTTCTGAAGAAGTTTCATCAAGAAGGGTTGGGTTTGTTTGTGTGTTTCGGGTTACAAGATAGTCTAATATGCTGATTAAGGCGTTTTCTGTGACTTTGCTAATGTTTAAGCCTTGTTTTCTAGCTTTTTCTATCAAGTTTTGTGGTAGTGTTATGCTTATGGTTTTTCTCCAATAGGGTTTTCGTACACGTGTACTTCCGCATCTAGTGCGCGTGTACACTTTGGCTTGTTCATTCATGGCTTGACACCCGCAGCTTTTTCTTTAAGGTGATCTGCCAGAAAGGAAAAAGTCAGAGCCCGATATTGAACTGTGTCTCCTAGATCGATGAGAAAGCTTTCAATGCTTTCCGTATTCGAGCCTGGGAACGCTCTAATGCCATTCACAGTTTCAAGGTATGAAGAATAGTTCTCATGCACCGAAATCACCGCCACGTCATGGCCAATGCCAATGCCTCTTAAGGCTAGGATTGAGTTCATGCCTTTTTTTCTGGCTATTTCTTGTCCCATGATCATTAACTTATCGAGTTCTGCAGCTGTTACGCCCTTTGGGCGTTTAAGCAGCGTAATAGCCATTATCTCAAATCTAAGCTTGCGAAAGTTTGGGATCATAGTATATTCATTGATGTATCCTTCTTTTTCCAGTTTCTTTATGATTCTGCTGACTGTGGGCTGTGAGACTCCAACAGCTTTAGCGAGTTCTCGATCACTTCTTCTGCTATTCTTCATAAGCTCAGAAATCAGCTTCAACTCAACATTTTTCAACGATTTCTTTTCATTCATGTCTTAACATCCTCGTTATGATTCCATTGTAATTATGAAGGCGAGTTTTGTGGATGGCCTTACCTTCATATTCTTACCTAAACCTAACAGGTTATCATAATTAGAAGAGAATTGCTTTGCTATGCTTCTCACTTGATCCTCTAGGCTCTGCGATGACGTTCCACCCCAATTCGTAAAGATACTGACACTAACACGGATTCCAGACGATTTTGTTTCGGATTCTGCAAATTCTGTTTTAGGCTCTGATAGTAGAGCTTGAATGAATTCCATGCCTTCCGAGAGTTTTTGTTCAGTCTTCACTTTCTCCAAGTTAGGAAGATAATAGGCTTTACGTCTATCGGGGGGACCCCTTTCTATCCTCATCAAACCCAATGATGTAAACTGTTTTATCATAGCGAAGATCATTCCACGACTAACCCCAGTTGCTTCTTGTACACTAGAAACAAACTTTTCAGAACCGATGCCTTCGCTAGACTCTGATAGTATTCTTCTCATTTCCTTTTTCAGATCGTCTTGCTTCTTGTATGTCCCTCTATCTTGAATTGGATTCAATCTATTCGTCCTCTTAGATTTAATATAAGAAAATGAATTAATAAGCCTTGTCCTAGCCTAGAAGGCATGTTGTGCTACTATTTGCCGTTATAGTGTTGGACTTGACCCCGGTTGGGTTCTAACCCCGCCCTGTCCACTCAACTCCCTTCAAAAATAACCTTGACCGAGAAAACTTGTGGTTGTTTCGTGCTTTTGGGTTTCCATGTAGTCCAATATTGATGATAAGGCATTTTCTGTTGGTTTACTGATATTTGAGGGCTGACGAAGCAAATCGGTTTAGTAGTCCATTTCTGGGGGCAGAATTGGGGTTCTTGTACCTGTCTTTGGGTTTTCTGTAGGAATATATGGAATCGCATCTTCTGTCCATGGAGAGCCTAGAAAGATGCGGCCGTCAGGAAGAGGCAGAGGTAGTTCAGGACTTTGGCCCTGATTTGTCTCGGTAGGGAAGACAGTAGACCCGTTCTCGTCGTGGGTTTGCTCATTCTGGATTCCGTAGGAATCATCAACTTTGTCACTACCCTTGATTGCGTCAGAGTGGGAAGATTGCAGATTATCGGAGTTGAAAGTCTGTGAGCCAGTCGAACCAGCGGATTGCATATTTACGTCTTTGGTGGCTTTCTCATTCTGTATCTTTGCTGATTCCACGATTTGCACACGAGGTACGGCGAATATGGAGAGTGAAATAACCATCAAGCACACGATAGTCACGATCGCTATTATCTTCTTTTTCATCATATCTTTCTTCTCTAACGTTTTCTTGAATGCTCTATCATAAATAGTTTGTTGTTTCCAGAATCTTGTTTGTTAACTTGATGATTGTCTCCGATTTCTGGGTCTATTTCCGAGATACAAGGTGATGACAAGAATGACTACTCCGAAGACGGCTATGCCTAAGCCCATGTATGTAAAGTTTGGGTCAATCAGGCGTATACGATCTCCGGTGTCGACTTGCCTGGTCTGTATATCAGTCCAGTTCTTGGTTACTTTGGCGTAGATCTGAACGGGAGAATCAGAAGGAGCATCACGAGCGAGGAATACAAGACAATAGTTGCCAAGTTGTGCTGATCTCACCTGAGTGGCCCAAGTCGTGTTTACAGAAGTAGTGTTATCGAGAGAAAAGTAGACCACGTCTGGCTCGTCTGGTTGAGTCAGATTGTCTGGATCTGAAAAACTGGCTATTGAAAAGTTAAAAATGCCGCTGCCTGTTGCTAGAATATCCAGTTCCTGACCAATGCGCGACTGAAACTTCACTATCCTGTCTTGGGTCTGATGCACTCTGAAGGAATTATCCATCACGGTTTCGGACTTTTGGACTTCCACAAGTTCTTCTCGCATTAAGCTGAAAACAGGCATTGAACACACAATCAGAGTAACTCCTAACAGAACCAACGAGAGACCAGCCACAATTCCCCGCGAACGCACTTTTCTGCTTATCATATGACTATGCCACTCTGAGCCTTCTCAATGAGTTGATAATATTAAGAGTCCAAAATAAACATACTTGTCTCAATGCATGCGGCTTGGACTGGATTTTGTTTTGAAGATGTGAGGAGAAAGTTAGATGGTGTATCCACTGGATTGTTCTGTTTTCCCTTGAATAGTACGCATGTTCAAAACACATAGAACTGTGTTCCACAAGATTCAAAAACCGATTACACGCTATATTATAGTGCCTAATTAGAAGGAGAAGAGAAAAAATGAAAAAGATAGCTTCAATAGTGATAATTGTATGTCTAATAGCTTCAATGATTGCTGTAGCATTACCAGTAAATGCATCAAACGAGTTAGTCGATGACGCAAAAGGAATAGACGTTAACACTTCGACCTCAAAATCGGTAATGGACGAAGCCATCGAGCCGCGAAGTCATCATTCAT
Organism: uncultured Candidatus Bathyarchaeia archaeon; assembly: GCA_964355725.1. GTDB lineage: Archaea > Thermoproteota > Bathyarchaeia > Bathyarchaeales > Bathycorpusculaceae > CAYHEV01. Next base: position 3,269 of record CAYHEV010000079.1, read on the forward strand.
ACTGGAATGTCGGTGATTCGGCATACTGGTCGTATTACGACGGATTCTATGGTGGCATCGTATTCACTGGTTTCAGACTAATGTACGCCGACAGCAACGTCGAAATCTGGCAACAGATCAACCTCAACTGGGGACGCCCATCAGCCTGGACAGGGACCTTCCCATACCCGCCAGAATGGAGAACCAACCCGCCAAAAGGACCGACAGATTTGCAGTATCAATATCTTGCTGCTGAATTCGGAAACACGATACTTCCAAATGAGACAGCATTCTTCGGCGCACCTCTTTTGCACGATGGATCGAACGCACAATTTCCTGTCGAATATGGTTTCCCCTTGGACTATTATACCGGTGCTGGAAACAGACAAGTGCTCTTGGTCTGTAACATAAGAGACGAGAACTACTACCTGCCGAACTTCGGAGGCCCAGGCGTGGCCTATCCATACAAGATAATTGGCGTTCACATTTCGAGCTATGAGGACTTCTGGTACGACAGAAACGTAATCACGATCGACGCAATAAGCTTCGACCGTCAGCTCGGCCCACCAGGTTACACCTGGCCAGGTGCAGCAGGACCAGTAACTGCACCCTACGCATATGAAAGCACGGTAGCACATGAATACCAGCATCTTCTGCATCATGAACTGTGTCCTGGAGACGCAACCTTCATGAACGAAGGTTGCAGCATGTACGCAGAATTCCTATGCGGATACGGAATCGACCCAGACTATCCCAACAGCTACTTCTACACCCCTGACAATTCGCTCACAGAGTGGGGTGACCAAGGCGACATAAACATACTAGCAGACTATGGAGCAGCAGCATTATGGACGATGTACCTGAGTGATCAGTTCGGCGCAGGATTCCTGCAGTACTACTTCAACAGCGGTGGAGGAGGCATAGACGGCATAAATGCAGCTCTTGCACACTTCCACTACAGAGACAGATTCGACGATGTCTACCGTGACTGGAAACTGGCAAACCTAATCCGCGCAGACTTCCCCGGTTGCCACAAATACAACTATCAAAGCATCAACTTCAACGACCCCGCCTACATTCCACTGAGAATGAACGAAATCGGAGGACTCCCTGTGCCAGTTAAAAGAGGCACATACTTTGGAAACACCTTTACAATACTAGGCTATGACACAGGTGTCTCGCAGGTTGCATCTTACGGATCTGACTACATCAGCTTCAAAAACTGGAACAGGCCAGGCTTCATATACTTCGACGGAGACGACACTGCAACGCTTCCACCGCCCATGTACACGCCATGGACACTGACTGCAGACGGCTGGTATTCAGGAACAGGTGTCGACCTAGCAGACGGCTACCTTGTAGGCAACGCCTATGTGAACCCGTCAGATACAACATTGACACTTGTCACCGCCTACGGTCTCGAATCCTATTGGGACTTCGGATTTGTGCAAGTTTCAACAGACGGCGGAATGACATGGACATCACTCGCCAACGAATACACCACATCAGACCATGACGCATCTGCCCATCCAAACATCATCGCCAATCTTCCAGGTCTCACAGACTACAACCCAGATTTCCCAGACTGGACAACAATGACCTTTGACCTGGCAGCATACGCTGGAATGAACGTCATGATCGGCTTCCACTACATGACAGACTGGCTAACCACCTACGAAGGTTGGTGGATAAACAGCGCAACAGTCAGCGGTACCGCACTAACACTAGCGAATTGGACGCCACCGCCACCAACACCACCGACGGCGAGATACCAAGTCACGCTTGTGCAGACGCTAACAGTGTGCAAGAAGACGCTGTACATACCCTGGGACATGAAACTCAATACCAAGAACAAAGGCATGGGCATAGGCTTCGCCAAGAATCCCAACACTGTAATCCTCGTGGTGACTCCAATGATGGACGCCGGAACAGCCGACTACCAGTTCCAAGCGACAGGGCTTCCATTCCTACACTGGGACTAAGATCAAGAAGTAAAGACAAGACCAAAAACAACCTTCCCTCTTTCTTTTAATAACATGCAGAACAGCAGACCCTATGAGACTGAATTTGCAGTTATACGTGTCATTGATAAAATAAGTGAAATCAAGCGGGTGTGATTAAAGCCAAAACAGCACCCCATTTCAAGGTAAACAGGAGCCAATAGGGATCGGTTTTCATCCTAGATCTGTTCATTCGAACGCTGCAACAGACCAAGTCGCATGCAGCACATCTGATCGGGTTATCAGTACAAATGCAAGGACATATTCTTCACACTCATACTCGGCATATTTTTTTCCACATTTTCTTCACCGACCAAAAACTCTACTCGAATGTCACCATCGATTGGATGTTCGCAACCCACCAAAAGAATCTCCGATGTGACGTGAGGATGGTGCGTAAATGTGAATTGAGAATTCATAATGGTTAATTAGTATTTCTTCGCATATTTGTGGTTTCGCGGGGAAAAATTCGCCGGGATGTCCCGTTATCAAGTTAGGAGGGATAGTATGAAGTTGAAAATACTCGCCGTAAGAGTCTTGCCCTTCGTTCTTCTCGGAGTCTGTTTCTTTATGTGGACAATCTGGGGCGAAGCTCCGAACATGTGTTGCTAGGTGAAAATGAATGGAAAAACCGAGATTCCCTTCATTTTTATCCAGCATAAGAAAGAGGGTTTCAACAAATCGCACTGTAAAGTTTCTATTGTTCATAGAAGACAATCCGAAACACAAGGTAATGGAAGACATCGATCCCTTAGTCTTGGCCTCCTTGCCTATCTCCATTCTGTTGCTTGGAATTGCAGGACAAGTAATTTTCTCCTATTTTACCGTATTCGGATTTCTACTTTACTACGTCGGGGTTCTCATTGCGATCTTAGAAATGCTTCATTTCACGTTTGACAAATAGCTTTCTTACAGAAAACCACTTGACGTGCGTTTGAGTCTGTCTGGAATTCATTTTCTTAGCGCACGCGGGTATGAATCCCACCTCTCCACATTGAACCAGTCGTTTTTCGCTATTCTCTGAAGCTAAGCCCCTTTTTTTTCGTCTCTTTGATGACCAATTAGAAGATTCATAATCTCCGGAGCACGAGTAGTGGAATCATTGTCAGAATATATGTCTACTGCAAAGAATGACCTTCAAAAATGAAAAAAGAGGGGCGTGTGTTTTACAGGCCACGGAGCAGACAGCTGTTTGCATCTATCAGAGCTCTTGATTTTCTGCACTCGAATTCGGTTCTCATGGCTCTGTATGTCTTTGATGCTTCATATGGAAGACCGCCTGCAAACATTTCATAGGGAAGAGCGTTCTGTAACGAGATCCTCGTTACCCTCTGATAGACAACTCCCAAACTTTTCAAGACTCCATGATGAGCCTTTCCGCCTAACTCTCCTTTGAACGATGTTTCCATTTCAAACCACCTTTTTGTTACCCAAACCTCTGTTTTAATACTAATAGTATTTCTTTCTAATAAAGCTTGCGCTTTAGTATGAAACGCAGCACTGTTGTAGCAAAACCCTTTTATACTCATTTAAAGCATTATTTGGTAGTGGAATGTAATGAAAGCTTTCATAGTTGTAAGGGAACCTGAAGCGTTTCAGCTCTTAGCCGACGAAACTCGGAGAAAGATATTGTATTTGCTTCGAGTTAAAGAGATGACGGCTAATCAGATAGCTGAAGAACTGGGTGTCACGTCTCAGGCGATTTACCATCACATCAAGAAACTCCTAAAGGGAAAAATGATAGAAGTATCAAAAGAAGAACGTGTAGGTCATCTCATAGAAAGCTACTATAGAGCGACTGCCGAGGACTTCCTTTTAAGTACTGGAAAAACAAGAGCTAAAACTCTCCACAACAGAAAGCTTGTCGAGGAACAGGTGACTGCCGTACTCAACGCCTTCAAGAAACTAGGTTTCAAACTTGAACCTAATGAGAAACAGACTTCGCAACTCGTCGATCTGTGGGTTGGAATGCAGGAAGGCTGTCCAGGCTCCAAGAAACTCGAACTTGAAGATGAAATCTGGAACATGGACGAACTTGGGCTTCTTGAAAAGACGATGGCCGCCGAAATCATGTGTATACTTGTGATGTCAGACCACGAATTCACAATAAATCAAGAAAACAGACAGAAGTTTAGAAGCGCTCTGCTTTCACTCCGTAGAGAACAGAAAAAACAGAAGGACTTCAGATCTGCCAAAATAGCACACCCAGTGACTTAGGTATCAAGTCGAGAAATAGACGTGTCTTTCTTCACTCCTGATGGACTTCTCTTCAAAACTAGATTTCTGTAGTCCAGATAATGAATGCAATTGAACCCTAGACGACTCGTCTTGGAAGCAAGAAACCGCAACCTGAACATAAGCCGAATATGTGAACAAGCTCTATCCTCAATCATAGAATACATTCAACCACAAGAAGCAATTGAAACGTCAAGAGCTCTTAGCTCATGTTCCCTAAGACAAAATGAAACGGGCCCGGAGGGATTTGAACCCCCGTTCTCCGGCTCCGAAGGCCGGCGCCTTAATCCGTACTGGGCTACGGGCCCAAAATGGAATAGTCAAGAAACAATTAAAAGCGTTCTGGATGCTCTCCGTTGATGGCGACGTCTCCCGCAAATTCATTCTTTTTCTTTGCTCACAATTCAGAACGCTAAAACTGCCGATAAAACGCGGTTAGCTCAACACGGATAAATTCAAATATCCTTTGGTTCATACAAATCAAAGATGGAAGATGTCAGTATTTGAAAAAGTAACAAAGGAAATGCGTGCTGGAATGACTTTGCACACTCCTGTGAGGAATGCCTCATTTACCATTGATTCTATCGATGTAGAATACGTTGTTTTCTTTGTGGGTGCTAAGACAAGAATCAAAATTCCCAGAGCTTGTTGGGATGGAATTCCTAATTTTCTCAGAGGCAAAGGTTGGGTCGAAATCGGAGCAAAACATGATGCCGCTCCAAGCGGAACTTTTGAAGAGTATTTAGACCAGTATTGGTCGCAAGGCAAGAGTCATGCATCTGGAGCTTCATACGTGGTACCTGTACTTGAGCATCTTGAAATTGTTGAAGTTGACCACAGAATACCCTCAAAAATCGAATTGAGATGAATGTTTTCATCAACCGAAAGGTAACAACCTAACAGAACAGCTTAATCAACCGAAGAGGTAACAGAACCAGTAGAAACAACAAAGAAAAGGGGAGAACTATGCTGGAAACATCGCCAAGTTTATATGTATATTTATTTGAACCTATGGTGATTGATTTTGGCTTTGGACTGCTTTTTTTCGGCGAAGGATATTCTAATAGATGCCGTAGGATGGGGCGACCTCTTATTAGGCGTAGTGATAGGTGCGCTCAAACCTCCGGACCCCATGCTCATGGAACGCAGAATCCCCACTTCATCTTTTCAGCCGCCCAATTTCGAGAACAAGAAATATTTGGATGACGCGGTGAAAATTGCCGACGAGATTGTCGAGGTTATGCAGCCTGACGGGGGAACCTGTTTTAAGGTTTGCTCAGAATACGTTCTGTCCAGCGTACGCAGGCACCTGCAAACCCGAGGGTTCAAAGTTCAAAAAGTCGAAGTCACAGGCGAGCTCAAGGGCATGGTT